>JBOGKX010000173.1:0-53723 GCA_050746125.1 Terriglobales bacterium
CGGGATGCCGCGGAGTTCCTCCATGAACGGAGAGCGTCGGCCAGCTCCCGCGTGATCGGGACCGATCGTTCCTCGTAATCCTTGGGAGTGAACTTCAAATCGGGCTTGGCCACGACCGACACCACCGATTACTGAAAATCAATGTCCTCCCAAGCGACACATTGAAGTTCCTGGTCGCGAAAGCCGGTCGATACGGCAAACAGGATCAGCGCGCGGTTGTACGTGCTGCCGGCGGCGGCGAGCATCCGCTCGATTTCGGCGGCCTCATAAATCGTCGGCAGCTTTTTGGTGTAGCGCAACAGCTGAGCCTTCTGCGCCCTGGTAAGCAGCGGGCGGCCGTTGAGAACGTCGATCCCGCAAAATCTCAGAAAGCTGAAGCACCGCTGCATCCGGTTGGCCCGCGTCGCCTCGGCGTGGCCCTCCGTGTCCGCCAGCCAGCGCGCATAGCCGAGCAGATCGGCCGTTGAGAGATCCTCGGGGTAAACGGCTGCGCTGAGTTGCAAGAGTTCATCGATCGCCATCCTGTGAGCTCGGAACGAGAAGCCGGTCTTGTGGTCTTCGAGTTCCTTGATCCGCAGGAATTCGTCCCGCCACTGCTGGATGGTTCGGCGCTGGGCTTTCTCAAGATCAGGGATCGCGTAGCCCTTCTGTTCCGCCAGCCGTTTGAATTCGACGTCGCGACAGATCCGTTCCCGCGCCTGGATCGCTTCGACCGGATCGGCACCGACGGTGATGCGCACCCGCTTTCTACCGCGATAGCGGATGACCTCGTAGTGGCCTTCCTGGCCCTCGACTTCGCGTCCACCAAGCAGCATCAGGCCGGGGGCCACCTTGCCGTTCTTGCGAAGGACGGCCGGGCCCCGCCGCCATACCCCATCGACTTTGCCGTAAAAATAGAGCGCCACGCTTCGGTTCATGGGCACTAATACCCATTCCCGAATGGGCCCCGAGTTTTTCTACCCATCGTCGCCACAAGGCATTGGGACCGGCTGCCAACCCGCGAAATCCGCGGTCCTTATGCCACGTGGGCAATTCTCCCTCCCTCTCCGCCATAGCATTTTTCCCAGGAAAATCGAGGTTTTTATGCGTCTTTTTCGCCGCGCCGAGCGCGGCGGAGAGGATCGATGGCGGAAGCCACGCCTGCATCCGAGGCCTCGGTATTTATTCCTGGAGACGAAAATGCGACCCGAAGCCCCCAGTCCGTTCCCCAACATGCGTCAGTCCACTCGGCCTGGCGCCGCCCAGACATCCCGGCCCCTGCGCGAGGGCCAGGCACAGCTCTGCATCCGCGCCAAGATCGACGGTCGATGGAAGATGGTCTCGGCGATGGCGCCCGATCGCACTTTGCTGCCGCAAGGCGTCGGCTGGTACAAGGGCCAGCGCGTCAAGGCGGACGGACGGTACTACATCCGCGTCGTCGTGAACGGTCGAAACCGCTGGCTTTCGGCGGGCGAGTTCCGCGACGAGGCGCTCGTGCGGCGCGAGTCCGTCAAGCAAGCGGTCGCTTCGGGCGGCGACCGCTCGTGCGTAGCCCTGAGCGGCAGTCGCGTGATCGCGCCGCCGCACGCGGCTGCCCTGCCGATTGGCGGTTGTGGTCCCGTGCGTCTCCGCGACGTGGCCGCCAGGAGCGTCCCGGAGATTGGCCGCAAAATCTCGGAGTTCCTCGCGGCGAAGGAGGACCCCCGCCGCGCCGGCCGAGCGCCGCGGACCGTGCGCAAGTACGAAGTCGAATTGTGCCGCTTCGCGCAGTGGTGCGCGGCGGTCGGAGCAGGGCGGCTCGAGGACGTGACCCGCCAGCATCTGTTGGACTACGCCGAATTCCGGGAGCGTCGCGGTGCCAAATCGAACGTGTCGCGCCGTAACATCCTGATCACGATCACCGGTTGGATGCGGTGGCACCGGGTTCCCAACCCGTTATTTACCGACGACCTGCCCCGGATCGAGCAGCCGACTCCCGAGGAATACAGTGATGAGGAGGTGGATGTGCTGCTCGCCAACGCCAAGGACGAGACGGAGCGGACGGCGTGGCAGTTCTTGCTGATGACCGGCGCGCGGGAGAACGAGTGCGTCCGGCTGGAGTGGGGCGACCTGGATCTTGACCGCGGGACGCTGACGTTCCAGCCCCACGCGGCAGGGATCGTCCGCGGAGTTGATCGACGCGAACACCGTATCAAGGATCGGGAGCGCCGCGAGTTGCCGTTGCACCCCGACCTAGCTCAGGCCCTCCTCCGCCACAAACTGCGGAGCGAGCATGCGGGCGCAAAGGACTTGGTGTTCCCCGGGCGCGGCGACCGCGTCCAGGGCCACCTGCTCCGCGACCTCAAGGCGTGTGCCAAGCGCGCGGGCCTCGATCCTGGCCGGGCGCGGCTGCACAAGTTTCGGTCGACGTTTTGCAGCCGGCTCGTGCTGCGCACCGATATCGATATCCCGACCATTCTTCAATGGATGGGCCACAGCGGCACGTCGGTAATGCTCAAGCATTACCTCGCGAAACGGGATGCGGCGTCACAGCGCTCGAAGACCGTGATTGCACGGGCGTTTGCGAGGACGGACGCGCAGGCCACGGCCTAGCCTCGCCCGCGACCATAGGCGGTGTAGCCGTATGCCGCGGCGGCGGAGGGCAAACTTCGCGGCCGCGCGGTCGAGCGGGCCGTCGGACGCGGCCAGACTGGCGATCATGGGATCGGTCGGCGGCGTCGCGGATTGGGGCGCGGTCGCGGTCACGGGCATGGCGGGCGGTAGTTGGAGCCTGGACTCCGGCTCAGGCCCGGGGCGCACCTCGGGATCGAGCCCTGCGCCGCCAGCGTCGGACACGGGCGTCAGCGGGTCGTATGGGTGGAATCGGTGCCGCCCACCGAATGAGGTTTGGACGGGCTGCCGCCTGCGCGAAACGAACGGAACCGAGCCGACGAACGCCGGGGTGCCTTTCCGTCCCCGCCGCGGTGAGTGGTCACGGAGCACGCTAAGGGTCGTCGGCGCCGACGGCGTTCGCCTTGTCCTCGATTCGCTTGCATTCGCCGAGAATGTTATCGAACGGCTCCACGTCGTCGCTACCTAACAGCCCGTCGTTTACCATCCGCGAGTAATCTTCAGCCAGCCGTTCGCGAAACTGGCCCTCCGGAGTCAGCACGAGGCTGCCCGACACCACTGAACAGTAGTCAATGTAGTTGCCGTGTGAATCCTTCTCTCGGAAGAAGTTGTTTTTGTGAATCGCAACCTCCCCGGCCAATTTGCGGTCGGCGATGGCGCGGTCGGCCACCCCGGCGCGATCCAGCCGGGTCAGGTCGTGCCAGTGCCTCGACAAGCGCTCGCCGTCTAATTTGCCCTGCGCGCAGAATACGTGAACGGCGGTTGCCTTCTCCCAAAACGTACGTTCCGGCAGCATCACTCGCGCCGTCGCCCTTGGGAACGCCACTTCGGCCACATGCGCCTGGATATCGCAGCTCACCCGAATCTTTTTGGTCGGTTCGCCTGTCGATCGCGCCCCGAAGTCAACCAGGATGGCGGGACGAACAGAATCCGGGCGCGATTCGAGCGGGTCGTACTCGATGGACACTCTCTCCTCAACGAAACCGACTTGCACATCAAGTCCGTCTCGTTGGGCCGCATTGGATAACAGCGGGACAAATTCGGTTTCGATTAACTTTGACAGCCGCTTGCGAATCTTTTTCGTCCAGCGGTTCCCTTGGCTCCTGGTTGGCGGGATCGGATTCGGATCGCCAGGATTGACTAAGTCGCTGGCGATGGCGTGAATGTCGTAGGTAAGATCAACGTCTTCCGAGAATCGCCGAATGATGTTGTAGGCCTTGGAAAGCGAGGTCCCTCCCTTGAAGACAAGATGCTTGGCCTGCGGGCTTCCGAACAGCGCTTGAAGAGACCACACAACCCAAACGTCCTTTTCCAGTAAGTGTGGAGGACGGCCGGAACGATCCGCCCCGATTCTAAGGATGGACCGACGATCCTCTGGTGAGAGTCGGAAGAATTCAGGCAAGGGCACTCAACTGTTGCGCCATCCAGGTTGGAATTTGCGGCCGGACCGCCAAAACTTCCTTCCGCTCGGAGGGCGATAGTCGGTTATGCAGCTGCCTGACGGCGGCTTGCGCCGCCTCTGGCCCCAGCCAGGCCAGCGCGCGCACGACGTTTCCGGCGATCCTGCCGGGTAGCATTAGTTGCCAAGCGGGGGCGTGGCGAATTTCGACATATTGGGCCCCCATGCGCAGACGGCGGCTGCGGCCGGCGGTCAGGTACACCTCGCGCACGGGCACCTGGGTCGTCAACCTGAGGGCGTTCGCGGCCGCCGCGCCAGACATGGAGATGGGCAAGGCCGTGTGCATGGAAAGTCCCTTGATCACCTTTGGCGTCGAGGGTGAATGCGCGCCATAGCGACTGCGCACGGGCCGGACGTAAACGCCGCGGGCAATCCGTAGCAGCGCCCCCTTGCGCGCCAGGCGCGACAGGGCCTGGTCCACTGCCGCCCGCGCACCGAGGTGCAGAAGGCCCTTCGCGGTCACGGGCGCGCCCTCCGGCAGGGAGGCGGCATGGGTCGCGATCTTCTGGGCCAAGGTTTCCATGTCAGAAATCATAGCGTAGTTTCTGACAGAGCGCAATCGGTGCGCCCTGCACCTAGAAGTGGAAAGGCGTTGGATGGGGATTTTGCCCGAGAACGGTCCATCACCGGCCGTTTTTCCGGCGCCGCGGCTACAGCATCACTGGCGGACGCCGGTCAATCCGGACTTTTCATCTAGCGCCTTCAGGAACGCCTGGAACCCGCAGAACTGTTCCTCCAAACCGGGCCCATACACATCCACGTCCAACCGCTTGGGATCGGTAGCGGCCTCGGCGGCCAGCTGCCGCTATCCCAAAACCGCCAAGAATCTCGGCTGCAACTCGCAAATCGCCGGGCGCCTCGACGTTGCGAGTCTCAGGATCCGGATGTAATCGCGTTTTTCCAGCCAGGCAAGGCCGCGACACCGGGCGTGACGGCTCCAATAGGGGTTGGGGTGCACGGTCAGCACGCACTTTCTAGCCATCCGGTAGAGCCGGGCTATCATCAGCACCGAATCCCATACCTGTCGTGGCTGCCCCCGGAACTCGGCCCACAGTCGTCCGCCGATCGGCGGCAGGAACCACCCGTCCGCGGCCATGCCGGCGACATTTTGAGGTGCTCCGCGTTGTCTTTCGGTGCTACGGCCGTTCGCTATGTCGGTTTGGGCGGCGGCGATAGCGTCGTCAATCCGCCGCACGGCCGGATCGCCCTCTTGAATCTCGTAGTCCGGCACCGGCTGCATCATCTTTCGCCGGCCGCCTCCGTGGCCGCCAATAGGCGCAGGATTTCTGGCCACATTTTGACGGCATCATCTTTTTCTTCGTGGTAATCGCCACCCAGGCAAAGCGGATCGGAGCAGGTGCGGCACGCCCAGGCGCCGTCCGGGCCGTAGCCGCCCACGTGGCCCGAGCGGACATATTTGGTGTCGGATTTGAGCCGGAACCCCGACAACACCACCTCACTCGCTTTCGCCATCTCGGCTTGCGCGACCTCGGCGGCGCGCCGAATGTCGACCAGCGGCGCCTCAATAAGGATGGCGTCGTGCACCGGAGCGCATACTCGGATCCCGCGTCGGAGGCAGTTGACGATCGCAGCTCGAAGCATATCGGCGCCCGTCGCCTGCATCGGGAAATTCAGGGCGGTACGCTCGCCATCTAGATCGCGCCGCAACTCCCAACCGAGCGGCGTCCGGAGCGGCTCGCCGAGCAGGAATCGATTCACATTGCGCTCCTGCATCCGCCAAAACTTCGGGTACAGGCGTTTGTGATCGGCGATCAGCCGGCACATGACACCCTGAGCCTGGCCCGTTCTTTGAGCCATCCCGAATTCCGTTTGGCCGTAGACAAGTCCTAGCGTCACGGTCTTGCAGATCGCCCGCTCCCGCGGGTGGCTCCGCTTCGTGGCGCCGCCGGGAGCCAGACCGCAAGCGATCGCAAACTCAAGGTATGGATCGGTCGGCGCGTGATAGGCGGCCATCATCCGCTCATCGCCCGAGAGGGCGGCGGCAATGCCGTGCTCTTGCTGGCACCAGTCCAAGTAGGCAAGGGCCCATCCGGCCCGCGGCCGCACCAGCGGCCGAGTAAACGAGGGCTTCGCAAATATAAAACCGCCCTTAGGCTGGTTGCGGCCGGTCTTGCTCGCGTACGGCCGAATGGCGCATCGGCTCCTCCCGTCTTCCGCGCACGGAATGCCAAGCCGCGCCAGGCTGTTGGCGGTCGCAAGGCACGCTCTAACACCCTCGGCCCAAGGGAATAGGTTGGCAGCCCAGCGCAGCGCATCGTCATTCCTGGCGAGTTGGCCTGTCGGCGTGCGCGGCCAGATGTCGACGGCGCCACGCTCGATCACGATCCGCTCGAATGCGGCGGACTGGAACCGGCCATCGTGGGCAAACAAGCCGTACTTATCCTTGGCGGCGATCACCCGAGGGCGAATCTCAGCCCAGCGGGCATCGAGCTTCCTGTATAGGTCTTGATTGATCGGCACCCCCAAGTGCTCCATCTGTGCGACCCGAGTCGCATATTCGCCTCGCAAGAGCACCTGCGATTCCGGCAGTGTCTCGAGTTCCGGAAGCATTTGCGGCAGTAGGTCGGCCAACGCCGCGACGTCGGATTCGCAGTAGGCCAGCATCGCCTCGCGTTCGTCGACGGCGTGGCCGGGTAGGTTGTACCACGCCATCGCCGCTTGCCGCATATCGGCCTTTGCATCCCGATCGATATGGCCAATGCCGTGGTGGTCTTGAGCATCGAGGATCGACCGGCCCCCGCCCAAGCCGGCCCGCTGACGGCAAAACTCCGCATGCAAATCCAAACTATTGGCCGGCAGCCGCCAGCCGAGGACAAGATGGCACGCCGCCTCGCTGGAGGCCGCGTACGACACGACCAGCGTATCGGGGCCGACCGGATAAGGCGGCGCGGGCGGGGTGTCGCCATCCAGCATCAGCCGATGCCGGCGGCCGCTCTTCAGTTCCCGTGCAACCAAACAGACCGGCCGGGGCAACTCGCCGTCAGCCTGCTGGAATTCAAAATCGACCAGCACGACTTCGGCGAACCGCTCCAAGCCGAACCGAGCCACTAGTCGGCCCCCAGCAGCCGTTGAACCTGGGGGTGCTGCGCATCGTTGATGATGTGACCGCCAAACGCACGGAGAACCAGCTCACCCAGCGGCTCGGCACTGAATACTGGATCAAGGCCCTGGTGGACAGCCTCCCAAACGACGCGCTGCCCGGCTTCGAGGTCGCCAGGGCACCGCACCCAGACCCGGTGCGCCCTCGCGATGGCGAGCCAAAGCGAGGTATGCCACTTATTGCTCGACTGCACGGCATCGGGCGGGATGGGGACGAGGAATTGCTTCCCGGCCTTCGAGATCGCCAGGAACAACCGCTGGCGCCGGAACGAGCCCTGCACCTGCGCCGGCAGTTCGGCCAGCACGGCGGGCGAGATCAGATAGTGGACTTTTTCGATGCCCTCTTGCGTTTCGAGGGTGAAAACCACGAACGGCTTATCCTCCCGCACCCGGAAAAACTCGTCCCGCTTTGGCTTCCTGACGCTGAGTCCCTGCGGTACGATCTTTGCGGCGGCTACATCGGTTTCGTCCGTGACCTCAAAGTCGCCAATCCGATTGGCGGTGTTGGCCTGGACGACATCCGGCACCATCGCCGGATTGATATGGGTTTCGACTTCGGATTCGGCAGCATTACGGAATCCCGACGGAGCGATGGCGTCTTCTGCCATTGGTCCTCCTCACCACGGGCTGCACTTTTGGATTTGCGAGGGCTGTGCCTCGCATGGTGCGTCCCGGCAGCTGGCATGGCCTCGGTGGCGGGAGATGATCCGCCCCGCATCATGCTGGCTGTCTGGGGCGCGCGATCTGATCCAGGCGGGACGACCGCACGCGCCCAACCCCTAATACCGCGAATCGGGGTGAGCCAGCGCGGTGCCACCCCGCGAATTGGCTTTCGCTTCCCCGAAATCCAGACCGGCGCCGGGAAGGAACACAGCGTTCCCTCGGAGCAACATTGCGTTGCTCGGAGGTAATGGTGTATCTAATTCCTTCTATTTACTGAGTTTAGAGAAACGAAGGAGACTCTCAAGCCTTTCCGAGTGGCCGCCTGGCGGGCTGGCCGGCTTGGCGTGGGACCCAGGGAGGAAGGAATCCCCGTTCGAGGAGACGCCGAATCAAGTTCCTCCCTGGGGCTGGCGCTGCGATCGATCCCGCCGGTCGCGCCGCGTGCCCAGGCGCGTCCAGGGTCAAACGACATTGCGGAGCCGCTCGCTACAAGCGTGGGGGTGCATGAGGATCGAGCCGTCGGTCCCTCTTGCGGGTGACCAGAGCCCTGTTGACGCAGGCGCGGTAAACTCGTGCATCAGCTTGCGCCGCCAACTGGCGGTCCCGCTGTGATCAGGAGCGGTCGCGGACAATATGGACTTATCAGATCATAGTCGGGGCTGTTGGGGCACAATTCGGGCCCAATTTCAGTCACGGGCTCGGTCCGCACTTTTGGATTCGGGCTCGCTTCTAAAAGCCTGAATAGAAGGCTGGCCAGTGCGATCATCTCCGCACAGTTCTCGGCGCTTGGGATGGTGCCGGGCCGGTGGCTAGCCGGGTTCTTAAAAGGCCGATAGCCACTGCGAAAAGGCTGGCGGTTGCTTCCCTCTCTGCCTTGGCGGCAGCGCCGTCCGCCAGCGGCCCGTTAGCGGGATCGAACGCTTTGCGCAGCAACGGGACGCCGTACTCCGTATGTGGCAGGCCCGCTCGCTCCCGTACCGCGTGTTCCACCGCGCGGAACGCCTCGAACACCGAGGTATCGTAATGCCCGAGCAGGAACGAGTTTGATACTGCAGCATTTATTTGCGGTGAGGCCTCTCGCGCGAAAGCAATGAAGCGCGGCGAAAGGCTTCAAAGTCAGTGCGCTCAGCAATCTGTTGTGCCCTCCGGCTCAACATTAACCCAATCGCGGTCAGTGTCACTGCGCGGGACAGAAGTGCCTCGCGCTCCAACCAAGCCCATGCCTCAATCAGGGCGAGTTGCACCGACTGCCGATGCTGTGGCGGGTAGCTGTTGGCCGGGGAGGGGTTGAAGAAATTATGGCGGTTCAGGCTTCCAAGGGCCTGAGGTGGTAGAGACTTCAGGTATTCGAGGAGAACACCTGCCAACTCGCCGGGTCCGAGGGCCAGGAGATGGCTAGCATCCGGGATTAGCTGACGAACGGGCTTCATGGTGGATGGATTTTATGCCGACCGTCGGCGCCGCGCCCAGCATTGAGCCGAAAACCCGCCCGCAGCGGCCAATGCAAACCCCTGATTCCTCAGCACCGGCGCTGGCCCGTCGGGAGGCGTGCGGAAACCAAGTCTTTTATAATGCCCCGATGGCCAACGCCGAGCGCCCCCTGATCTTCATCTCGTGTGGGCAGTGGACTGAAGCCGAAAAGCGGCTAGGCCAAGACATAGACGCCTGGATCACCAGCACAACTCGATTTTGCGGATATTTTGCGCAAAATCAGACCGAGCTTAGGGGGGTGACATCCGAAGTCCTGGGAGCACTTGATCGTGCCGTCGGATTTGTCGGCATCATGCACCATCGCGGCCTAATCATGAGGCAAGGAGGCAATGTAGGCCAGAGGGCGAGGGCTTCAGTGTGGATTGAGCAGGAGGTTGCCATTGCAGCTTTTATCAGGGAGGTGCTCCAGCGCCCAATGGGGCTGCTTCTTTACGCCCAGAGAGGGCTAGCCTTTGAGGGGCTTCGGGAAAAGCTCATCGCCAACCCTATCGAATTTGATACTGAACAAGAGGTCCTGGACGACTTGAAAAGCCGCTTTCCGCAATGGTCGGCTGCGCTTTCAGTGATCGGAAAGGGTCAAAGTATTGGACTCGAATTGAAGCATCGCCGGCAGCCTTCCCCGGCAGGGGTTGATCCGCAACGACACCATGATTATCGACTCGAGGTTTGGGCAACCAATCGCGGGACAACGGAGTGGAAACAATACCGAGTGGAGGTTGAGTTCCCGTCCCGGTATTTAAGTGATACCACCAGCTTTGCGCCGGAGGTGAAGGACCGCCGCACCCCAACGCACCGCTTTTTCCGGCACACTCAGGCGAGCTGGACGGGTCACATCATTTATCCGGGCGACAGCAAGCTGATGATGTCCCTGGATTACTTCATGACAGATCGGCTGTACATGGAGAACCTCGTTTATGCCAGGGGTGCCGATGAACTCGCGACTGTATCCATGATTGCGAATGGGGAAACCACAAAAGTGGAAAAGCCATTTAGCGAACTCAACACCTTTTAGCGGGGCGGCTGCCCCACACTCCCCCCCGCCGGCAACTCAGGAACCACCTCGCGCCGCGGCGGGGCGTACTCAAAACACTTGGTTTCCGCACGGCCGGTGGCCGACGGCGCCGCGACCGTGGAATCAGCGGGTTACGGTGGGCGCTCCGGCGTGGGTTTTCTGCACAGCCCTTTTCCGCTGGAAGGCCAGAGCAAACTTGCCGCCGGGACCACCGGCCCGAACAGCCGGACGATTTTGGCGGCAACAAACTCGCAAAACTCGCACAAGTCGCACCCGCGCCGCCAGCCTAACCCACGTAGGATCGCTGGCGCCGGTGGGCCGGCGGCTGAATTGGGCACGCGCTACGCTCTTCACTGAAGAGATTGCCACTCGATGGAAAGGCGGCACGCCGTACACAGGACGCGCAGGCTAGCCAGACCACACTCCCCCCGAGGCGATCCTCGCGGCGCTCGCGGAGTTCGCGCGGCGCAACCCCGGCTCTTTCGGCGACCAATACAAATTGAAGGACAAGTACGCCTGGAGCGAGCGCTACGGCCCGAAGCTCGTGCGCGACACAATCGTTGCGCTGGTCGCTGACCGCAAGCTGATTCCGAGGCACCACGCCAAGCGGAAACAGGACGGTGAGCTGGAGGTCGACCGAGTCCACCGCCGCTTCCTGCGGCTTGCCGTGCCAGGCGACGCCGAGGCCTTCGACGCGATTGCGAGAGAGAGGGCGCGAAGCCACGCCGCAAGGTATTAGCGGCTCTCGGGCTACGCTCGGCGCCGCCGACCGCCTCGGCCCGCGCACGCTGCTCGCCGAGATGGGCGAGCCAGGCGCTTTCGGACGTCGCGATCTCCTGCTTCGATTTTTTGGGGAGTGCCGCCCCATTATTTAATAACGGCGTGGTCGGAGCCGCGGCCTGCGTTGGACCTCTGGCGGGCGCTGGATGGCTGCTGCGGTGGGAATCATGCACTCGTCGGCGAGAAAAAATTGTTTGTGGCGCCTTGGCCGACGACGAAGCCGCTTATTTTTGTTTGAGATGACGAAAATTCAACCGCGACAATCGACCCAAATTTCGCGCGATTCGGGCCGGATTTCCCGGGAATCGCGAAAAAGTTTCCGAAAAGTGACCAAAAATCTCCCGGTATGCTGGCGCAGGTAGCCGGGATTTCGGCGCGGACAAAAGCATCGCGTCAAAACGGCATTGGGGCGGAGATCGGGATGGCACGGCCGCGCCGACGGCGCGCCATCCCATCCGCCTTCGCGGGTGGTCTTAGCGGATTGGCCTGCCCGGCAAACAACCCTGGAGATTCGCCTCGTCGAGGAATGCGGCCGAGCCGCGCCGGGACGATATGGTCTATCTGAGCAGGACGCGCCGGCGGACTGGCCGCCAGGCCGGCGACGAGTAGAGCCGGCAGACCGGATCGACGGCCGGGGCGGCGTCGTAGCGCCAGCGCCGGCGGCGGCATGCTCGCTGCACAGCCGGCCAGCGCCGAGCCGGCGGCAGCAGCGGCGCGGGCGCCGGGCTCGGGCGGGCATCTATCAGGCGAAGGGGCAGCCGGATTTCGGATCGGCAGATCAATGAAGGGGGTGGCGGCCGATCTGGGGGGGGTGGCCAGGCGGAGCCTGCCGTTCCCCCTTCGCGAAGTCCGGAAGATGGGCGGGTGCGCGACGAGGCCGTCGGCTTGCACGATGAATCCGGTGCCCTCGTATGTGGTCTTTCCATCGGCGCCGGTGCCGGCGACCAGCACGACGGCGCCGCTCGCGCGGCGCACGATCGCCGGGATGCCCAGCGTGGCGGAACCATGCCTGCCGGCCGCCTGGCCGGCGAGGACCTGCGGGGAACCCTCCATCTCCCTTACGATGAAGCACTCGAAATCGCAAAGCGGTTCTGCGCCACCGAACCCCAGGCAGTGCTGATTAAAGTGAGGTCGGCGAACGTGAGCACCTTCGTGAAGCCCGGACCGTTGGGAAAGAATACCTGGTTGATTTAGTCAACGAATTCCAAGCATCGTGGGCGCTGATCCGGCAATGGACGGGCCACGACCCAGCCATAAAGGCACGCGAGGAGCAAATCCAGAAACTGGAACGCCTGGTCTGGGATGCGATCTATGCCCTGCAGAAAGCCGGCCAGGACAGCGAAGCTGCGCGACTCAGGCGGGCATTGGGAGGAGGCTGACTCCGGATTTCGCACGCCGACAGTCTTTCAGCGGTGCCCAGCGATCCGCCGCGCCTGCGATCGGTTGTGCCGTTTCTTGCCAGGGTGCGACGGCGCCAGCCGAGTGCGATCGCGAATGCGCTTGTCAGAAGCGCGACGCCGAGGCCCCGCGCGGCGGTGGATCTGGATTTGAGTGGCGCCATGTCAGACAGTCCCTTTCGGTTTGGCGGTCATCGGTTCGGCGGCGCTGGAGCCATGCCCGGACCCCGCTTGATAGGTACTGAGTCCCCCACAGACCTTTGATCGATTGTATCGAGTGCCGCAAGCTCCCCCCCCGGATCGGCTGGCAGAGCAGATGACTCGCGCGTGACTGGCCGTAGGCGGCGGGGTGCCGGCCGTGATTTGAGACACTCAAATGCCGGGCCATGCAGCTTGAGCAGCGCGGATGAGCCGCGAAACTGCACCTCGATGCCATCAGCGGCGGTCGGCGGCGTGGCGACATCCGCTGCGTTGCAGGCACTCCAATAGTCCTGCCACGTGATCCTGTTCAAGACTGAGCAGACGAGATCGAGCGATGCGGTTTTGAGCCTGGTCGAGTCCAGGAATGAGTCCGTCGCCGTGATGAGATCATGCTCCGCAATAGGATCTCCGTTGCGGGCCAATCGCGTGCGTTCAGCGAGGTCCATCGCGGCCCGTTCGAGGTCAGCCAGACTGCTCATAGAGCAGCTCCTCGTCGTGGGCCAGGAGGCGGTCGACAAAGTGCTGGGCCCCTTGTGCGAGATCGTTGTAGAACTTGGCCACACGCGGCATTGCCGCGCACGCGGCAGCGGCTTCGCGCGCCAGGCCACGGATGCTCGAGTAATGTGGCGAGGGCTCGCCCGGGATCCCTTGGGACGGCCCAGAGAGCGCGGTGCCCGCCAGAGCGCTGCAGACGAGGCTCTCCGCCTCATTGGAAACTCCAGCCGCGGCTTCGATGATGCCGGCGCAGAAGTCCCGCTCTGAAAACACTAGACCAACCGGAGCCTCGCTAAGCAGAAGTGCGGCGGAACGCAGCGCGGTTTGCAATCGCTCATTTGCCAGGCGCGCCACCAATGCCTTTCGGCCCGAGAAGGACGGATCGAGCATGGCTGCGAGCTTGGTTGCGAGATATCTTTCGAACGCGTTTTCGCTGGCCAGTGGCACGAGCGTTCGTTGCAGGAGCTCGGCGGAGACGTCGACGCCGGAGAATGTGTTGCGCAGCGCAAACGGCAGCGCGTCGAACCTCGTCCCCTCGGACGCGGCGGCGATTGCGCGCCTAATCCGGCGCAAGAAAAAGTCAGTCACGATCTCCGCATCGAATGCCGCAACCTGCGCCACCACCCGGGCGACGTGAAAGCATCCTGGGGGCACGTCCGGAACAGGCTCGAGCCGCTCCATGGCCTTCGCGACTGCGGCCCGGTCTTGCGCTGTCAACGGCACCCCCATTCCCGGGTCAAGCGCCTCGCAAAGGGCCTCGGCAAGCTCCGGAGCTGCCCCAATTTCAAAGGACAACGCCAGCGCCAGCGCGTGCTGGCGGCACTCCTCGTCGGCAACGCTGTCGCTCCGGAGCCACTTCAGCGAACCGATTGCGCGGCGTCGCACCTCGGCGTCGGACGACGCGGCGAGCGTGCGAACGACGGCTTTCGTGTGCTCGTTTAGGCGGCGCATCCAGCCGCCGGCATAGTACGCCCAGGAGATGGCGAGCTGAATGTCCGGAGATTCGCCGTGAGCTAGACCACGCTCGAAGGCCAATGCCCGCTCGGCCTCTGGCCCGATGCGCAAGGGATCGAGCGCGGCCGCTACGTACCGCCGAAGCACGCAGCCGTCGTGAGTCGCGATGTGCCCGACGAGGGCGAAGCCGATCTCGGGATCCGCTCTCCCAACCTCTGCCAAGAGCCCAGGATCCGACGGGGCGACCCAGGCACTGGCCAGTTCTAACAGCCCAGCTATGACACGCTCAAGCCGCTCAGCGATACGCTCACGTGGAACCTCGGTCAGCAAACGGCGAGACGTGTTGTCAAGCGTCTTCTGCCGGGCCACGGCGTAGTCCTCGGCCAGGTCCCCGTCGGCGTAACAGAGGCATCGTGCTATGTCCAGGTCCAGCGATCGCGGAATTGAGGCAAGCGCGTCGGCCGCGATTCGTCGCAGATCGGCTTCCGGCGCATCGTGCGCAAACCAGCGAAACCGCCGCTCGCACTGGAGAGCGAGCGCCGCGTCCCCCAATTGCGGAGTCAGCTGAGCTAAAGAGTCGAGTGCTTGCCGCCGCTCAGGCGCCCAAAATTGGATGTCGGACGCGGGCACTTCCCAGCCGGCAAAAAACTCGGGCATTACGGCCGCGTGGGCTAGCGAGTCGAGCGCACGCGCCACGATCTTGCGACTCTCGTGGTGGAGCATCCGCTCGACAGCAGCGAACGCCCGACGCCAAATTGCCCGTACCTCTTCGTTGGCGACGCTGAATCCGCCGTAGCGCAGAGTGAAGCCCTTCGTTTCCCATAGCTCGCCATGCTTTTCGAGCAGCTTGTCAAGTATGTCAAGCGGCGAGTGGTCAAGGCGGTCCAGGTCGGGCTCGCGGACCCACCTTTCCGCAGACGCCAAGATAACGTCGTTATAAAGGAGCGGCTTGCCGTTGTAGGACGCGACCTCCTGAAGCACGCGGAGGGCGTGGTCTGGATGCGAATTAAGCCGTCGTGGGTCATTGCGGCCAATGCGCCACAGGAGATCGCAGGCCCAATGGGCGTGTTCCAGGGAGAACGCGACTTGCCGCAGCACTCGCGCCACGGCTGCCCTTACGGCCGTGCTTCCGGTGCAACGCAACTCGAGCGAGAATGCGAGGTCGAGCGCGCGTTCGGGGAGGTAAGCGGCTGCCTGCTCGACGGATTCTAGCAGCGCCGCAGCTTGCGCATCGTCATTGGCCCCGATCGATGTCAGGCTGGCCCAGGCCGGTCCGGCGAGGTCTATTTGGCGGCCCGTGTGGTTGGCCCTCCACTCGCACTCTGCGATATTGCGCAGCAGGTGGGCGGTGTACCTACCCGGAAAGCCCGCCTGGAGCACCTCTTCTGCGTAGCCGCTAGGCGATCCCGTCTGCGTAATGCAAGCACGTTCGACGAGGAAATCGGCGACCATTTCTGGATCGAGTCGAGCGATTGAACCCCAGCGCCGCAACGCACCCGACGCCTCGAGCCGCCCCAACATTTGGACTACTTCATATTTTTGAACTCTTAGGAACTCCGCCGACTTGGCCACGAACTCGAGATCGCCGGGCTGAACAGGTGCAAGAATCGCGAGCAGTTCCAAGAGTCTCGGCCCGTATGTTGAGCCGAGGCGGCCCTCGATGTCCTCAGCCAGGCTTTCAAGCGCAAAAGTTTTGAGGTCTTCGTGTGCTGGCAGCGCGGCTATCGGGGTGGCCTTTTGGGCAAGGATTCTAGCGCCGAGACGGATCAAAATCGGTGAGCCGCTGGCGGCGCGGGCGAGTTCCTCCGCGAACCGAACTGGTGCCCCAGGGAGCCGGCTTGCAGCAAGATGCTGGGCATCGGCATCGCCAAGCGGCCCGACTTTAATGGTGATTGCCTGGCCGATGCAGCGGCGGGCCAGTTGCCGCCGGATCGCCTCTTGCCCTGCGGGCGATCCTGTTAGAAGCAGCTTGGTGCGATCTGCATACTGCTCCGACTGTAGGAGGTCGAGGGCACCTTCGAGATCGTCTCGGCGGTTGGCATCTTCGATCACGAGGACGCACGAAGTCGGCGGTATCGCGCGCACAGTGGATTCACCCCAGGCCGCGCCATCCCGCAGAATGAGGAATCTCCACCTCGGCACACCTTCTCGAGCCAGCTCGAGCGCCAGACGCGACTTGCCGCTTCCGGATGCGCCGATCAGCAAGCAGACGGCCCCGTGGCTATTGACGAAGCCGCGCAAGGCGGCGAGCTCACCCTGCCTGCCGACGAATATTCCTTTGTGCTGGAGAAAGCGGTTACCTGCCCTGAAGTAGTAGTCCTCCCAGCCGACAAGCGGGGGCAAGCGGCGCCCAAGCTCGCCGTGCTCGCTCTTGTACCGAGTGATTGCGCTTAGGACTGAGTTGGCCAGGTCCTCGGGTCCAGTGAACTCCTCGTAATAATGGTCAGCACTTATCTGCTCTAAAAACGCGGTATATTTGGCTTCGTCCTCTGCGCAATTTGCCGCGGAAATAGTCTCGGCCAGCGCGGCAAACCGAAATGCCAATACCGGAATTCCCAGATTGCGTGCGCATTGGTACTCCTCTTCGGTGAAAGAGTGGCCCGTAGGGGAGACGGTTCCGTACCGCTCGCCTAGGATCAAAACCACAAGGTCGGCACTCTCCTGAAGCTTTGAGAGGCAAACCTCGAGCGGCGGCCTGCTGTCCGCCGTAAAGTCTTCCATTGCGAGGACGTCGTCGTTCCGTCGTATCCCCCTAATCACCGCGCGACGGTGATTCTCGAGTCCCTGAACGGCCGAGGAGACGAATACGCGCAAAGGCATTGCGCTATTTTGGCATGCCGTGCGTGCCCGCTGGCATCGGCGCGGCGAGAGCGCCCTCGAATTGTTGCACGGATTTATGACCGCAAAGCACGTGGGCCACCGCTTGAACGAGCACTTGCCCGACGGTGCCTTGGATGTTCATCAATGACGAGATCCCGGCGCGCAGCCACACGAGGCGACGGAGGTCCTTTTCAGATGGCCGATATCGCAGTGGGTGAACTTGCCAGGTCAGAGGGCTCGATCGCCAAAGGTGCAGAAGATACCCGTAGAGCGACCGAGCAGCCAGATGCCGCGTACGCCAAGCGTATACGGGTAGTATCCCAGCGGCGGGAAACATTTGGTCGAAAATCTCCGGCCCCCGCAGTTTTCGCTCGCTAATAACATCGGCATCGCATCTGCTGCAGCGCCTCCGGCGCAACACCTCCACACCTTATTCACACGGTAGCCGAAGCTGAACCTCGACCGCTTTTTCCCTTCGCCATTCTAGTTGAGCCCTCATCGATTGATCCCGTCGCCCGAGCGCGGCTTTATATGCGCGTTGCAGGCGGAACAAGTCATCCCCGCTCGCCACCATGTTGGGCTACACTGTTGCCCGCGGCAGGAGCGAGTTGGTGGACATCTTTTTGTTTCGCAGGCGGTTGGTACAGGATTACGCCGATTACGTCCGGAGCTTCATTTCGATCAAAGACCCTCGCATCGCGCTCAAAGTCGGCGCCGAGCTCGACGCCGGCTTTCTGTGGCCGGAGCCGAGCATTGGCCTAAATCCCTCCTTCGCCAAAGGTCCGTGGATAGACGAGTTGGTGGACCAGAAGCTCCTGCACCCGGAGTGCGGCAGGATTTTCCGGCTGAAGCAGGCCCCGGCCGACCCAGGGATCGGCCTGCGGCTGCACCAGCACCAGTTCGACGCGATTCTCGCGGCCGAGCGCGGGAGAAACTACGTGCTCACCACCGGCACCGGCTCGGGCAAAAGCCTGGCCTACATCGTGCCGATCGTGGACGCGCTGCTCAAAGGGCCGCGGCACACCGGCGTCAAGGCCATCATCGTCTATCCGATGAACGCCCTGGCTAACAGCCAGGAGCAAGAGCTGCAAAAATTCTTGACGTTCGGATACCCCGACGGCCGTGGCCCAGTTTCGTTCCGGCGTTACACGGGGCAGGAAAAGGATGAAGAGCGCCGCCAGATCTTGGCCGACCCGCCGGACATCCTCTTGACCAACTACGTCATGCTGGAGCTCATCCTGACCCGCGCCGATGAGCAACAACTTGTAGCGGCGGCCCAGAATCTGCGATTTCTGGTTCTCGACGAGCTCCACACCTACCGAGGGCGCCAAGGCGCCGACGTCGCGCTACTCGTTCGCCGCACGCGCGACGCTTGCAATGCAGCTGCCCTTCAGCACATTGGCACCTCCGCTACGCTGGCCAGCGGAAGCGGCTGGGAGCAGGAACGGCGGGAAATCGCGCAGGTCGCAGCCCGCATCTTTGGGGCGGCGGTCGAGCCCGAGGACGTCATTACGGAGACCCTGGAGCGCGCCACGCCCGAGCCCGACCTTGAGGAACCGGGCTTTCGCGACCGGCTCGCCCAGCGCCTGACCGCCCCGCCATCCGCCTCGGCCCCGAGCCACCCCGATTTCATCGCCGACCCGCTTTCGCAGTGGATCGAGAGCGAAATGGGCCTCACCCGCGACGGCGACCGGCTTAGGCGCGCGAAACCGCGCCCGGTGGGAGAGGAGAACGGCGCGGCGCGCATTTTATCCGAGCTGACCGGTGTCGCCGCTGAAACGTGCGCAGCACAAATCGAGCGCCAGTTGCTCATTGGCTCGGGTGTCAAATCGCCGCAATCGCCATTCCCCGTTTTCGCATTTCGCCTGCACCAATTCATCAGTCGCGGCGAGTCCGTCTTTGCGAGCGTCGAGCCGGAGTCCACGCGCTACATCACGCTGCAGCCCCAGACCTACGTGCCGGAGCACCGCGACAAGCTGCTGTTTCCCCTCGTGTTCTGCCGCGAGTGCGGCCAGGAGTACTACATAGCTCGCCGTACCGGGGAGGAGCCGGGCGGGCGAATTGCGCCGCGGTCGTTTGACGACCGGCTGGAAATCGAAGATGGACGAGCCGGCTACCTTTATCTCAGTCAGGAGCGCCCCTGGGCTGGCCACATGGAGGTTTACCCCGACGACTGGCTGGAATCCACCGACCCGCCGCGCCTCAAGTACAGCCTGCGGGCCAAAGCGCCAGCGCTCGTCGAGGTCTCGCCCGACGGAGAACTGGGTGCAGGCGGCGTCCCAGCGCGCTTCATCCCCGCCCCGTTTCGCTTCTGCCTGAGCTGCGGCATCGCCTATTCCGGGACCGCCCGTTCCGATTTCGCAAAGCTTGGCGCGCTCGGCTCGGAGGGCCGCAGCACAGCGACGACGGTGCTCTCGCTCTCTGCCGTCCGGCACCTGCGCCAAGAAGGGCAGCTCCCCTCGAGCGCCCGCAAGCTGCTCTCCTTCACGGACAACCGCCAGGACGCCTCGCTCCAGGCGGGGCACTTCAACGATTTCGTTGAGGTCGGCATCCTCCGCGGCGCGCTTTTCAAGGCCGCGCAGAAGGCAGGGACCGGTGGTTTGCGCTACGACGTCCTGACGCAGGAAGTCTTCGCCGCCCTCGGCGCGCCGCTTGAGATCTATGCCAAGGAGCCCACCGTCAAATTCGCGGCGCTAGAGGCGACCAAGAAAGCGCTGCGCGACGTTCTCGGCTACCGCCTCTATTACGACCTGCGCCGGGGATGGCGGATCATGTCGCCTAACCTGGAGCAAACCGGTCTGCTGGTTATCGAGTACGAGTCGCTGGCGGATCTAGCGAGCGACGGGACCGAGTGGGCCGGACGCGACCCGGCGCTTGCGGCCCTATCGCCGCAGCGCCGAGAGGCCATCTGCAAAGCACTGCTTGACCACCTCCGCCGCGCCCTCTGCATGCGGGTGGATTACCTTGACCGTGCCTTTCAGGAGCGCCTCGAGCAAGCCTCCAGCCAGTACCTCCGCGCCCCGTGGGCCATTGACGAGGAGGAGCGGCTCACGCCGGCCTCGGTCGCGCTTCCGCGGCCCCAGGCCCAAAACGAGGGCGGCTCGCCTTGGACCTTTCTCAGCCCGCGCGGTGGCTTTGGGCGCTACTTACGGCGCCGAGGCACTTTCGATGTCGCAGTCTCCACCGCCGACATACAGCGGATCACCTCCGACTTGCTGGAAGCCCTGGTGGTAGGCGGGCAGGCGGTTCGCGTCCGCGAGCCGGAAGGCCCCGGTGACGTAGCCGGATATCAGGTGCAGGCGGCCTGTATGCGATGGACCGCGGGCATCGGCGAGAGCGCCGCCCACGACCCCATAACCGTGCCCAATCCGCCCGCGGGCGGCAGGCGACCGAACCAGTTCTTCCTCAATTTTTACCGTTCTGGAGCCGCCGACAGCCACGGGCTGGAAGCACGCGAGCACACGGCCCAGGTGCCCTACGAGGTCCGCATTGAGCGCGAAGAACGTTTTCGGGAAGGCAAGCTCCCCGTCCTGTTTTGCTCGCCGACGATGGAGCTGGGCGTGGATATCGCTAGCCTTAATGTCGTCAATCTGCGGAATGTCCCGCCCACGCCAGCCAACTACGCCCAACGCAGCGGTCGCGCCGGGCGAAGCGGCCAGCCGGCCTTAGTCGTCACCTACTGCTCCACCGGTAGCCCTCACGATCAATACTTCTTCCGCCGCCCGGATCGCATGGTGGCCGGCCAAGTCGCCCCACCGCGGCTGGATCTGGCCAACGAGGATCTGGTGCGAGCCCACGTCAACGCAATCTGGCTAGCGCAAGCCGGGATGAGCCTCGGGCGATCCTTGCGTGATGTGCTCGATCTCGCCAGTGCTGGCCTGGAGCTGCTGCCCGCGGTGCGCGCGGACCTCGAAAACCCGCTGGCGCGCGCGAAGGCTAGCGGTCGCGCGCAGCGGGTGTTGGCTTCTTGTGCCGAAGTCGCATCCGCTCCGTGGTGGACGCCGGGCTGGCTAGCCGACGTCCACCAGACGCTCACGGCCAACTTCAACGCAGCTTGTGATCGGTGGCGCGGCCTCTACCGCGCCGCCGTGGCCCAGCGGGAAGCGCAGAACCGCGTCATTGCGGACGCCTCCCGCCCCGCCGGGGACAAAGTCCAGGCAAAGCGCCTTCGCGCCGAGGCCGAATCCCAGATCGAGCTGCTGCTAGCCACGTCCAGCCTCTCGAACCAGTCCGATTTCTATTCCTACCGCTACTTCGCGAGCGAAGGATTTCTGCCCGGTTATAGCTTCCCGAGGCTCCCCATCTCCGCCTATATCCCGGGTCGTAGGGCCAAGGCTGGCACGGACGATTTCCTCTCTCGCCCGCGCTTCCTAGCCGTCAGCGAGTTTGGGCCCGGCAATTTTGTCTACCACGAGGGCTCGCGCTACGTCATCAACCGCGTCCTGCTGCCGGTCGCCGAAGCCGCCGACGCGGGAACCGGCCGCACCGCGAACACGACCAGCGCCAAGATCTGCGCCACCTGCGGCTACCTTCACGCCTTTTTCGCCGAGCCCGCTCCCGACCTATGCGAACGCTGCGGCGCCCCGCTGCCCCCGCCGCGGCGCAACATGTTCCGCATGCAAAATGTCACCACACGGCGCCGGGACCGCATCAACTCCGACGAGGAGGAGCGGCAGCGCAAGGGCTATGAGATCCAAACTGCTCTGAGATTCGCGGAGAGCTCACCTGCGCCTGCGGTCCGCACCGCCGAAGCCCGCAGTGGCGATGGCGAGCTCGCGACTCTGACTTACGGCCACGCCTCCTCAATCTGGCGCATCAACCTCGGCTGGAAGCGCCGGCGCCGCGAAGGCGAACTGGGCTTCGTGCTCGACATCGAGCGCGGCTACTGGGGCAAGGACGACTCCGCCAACGATCCTGACGATCCGGGCGATCCCATGAGCCCCCGGACCATGCGCGTCATTCCCTTCGTCGAGGACCGGAAGAATGCCCTGCTGCTGCACTTCTCGGCCGCGATGAGCGAGGCACAAATGGCCTCCCTCCAGGCCGCCCTTAAGCACGCCATCCAGGTGCAGTTCCAATTGGAGGACGGTGAATTGGCGGCCGAGCCCCTGCCGAGTGCCGCCGAGCGCAAGGCCTTGCTCTTCTACGAAGCCGCCGAAGGCGGCGCCGGCGTGCTACGACGGCTGGTCGAGGACGCGGCCGCCCTCAGCTCGGTCGCCCGCCAGGCCCTCGAGATCTGCCATTTTGAGCCAGGCACGGGCCGGGATCTCGGCCACGCGCCAGGCGCCAAGGAACGCTGCGAGGCGGCCTGTTATGACTGCCTGATGAGCTATTACAATCAGCCTGACCACCCCTTGCTTGACCGGCAGGCAATCAAGGACGTTTTGGCGGCGCTCTCCGAGGCACGGGTGGAAGCTTCCCCAACCGCGCTTCCCCGGGACGAGCAGTTGCAGGCGCTCATGCGCCAAGCGGGATCGGATCTCGAGAGGCGCTGGCTCCGGTTCCTGGCGGATCGCGGCTACCGCCTCCCCTCGGACGCGCAGCCGCTGTTCGAGGCTGCCGGCACGCGGCCCGACTTTTTCTACCGCGACGGCATGGTGGCGGTATACGTGGACGGCCCGCACCATCGTTTTGCCGAGCGCGCCGCCCGCGATGCCGAAAAGCAAGCGCGCATGGAGGATCTCGGCTATATCGTCGTCCGCTTCGCCGATGAAGACCGGGCCGCGTGGGTGCGGTTGATGGGCGAGTACCCATCGGTTTTTGGCATCGCGGCCGTCGGGAAGGACGGCGGCGCGTGAGCTTCGCGCCCGGCGCGCTGGTCACCGCCCGCGGGCGGGAATGGGTCGTTTTGCCCGAGTCCGCCGAGGATTTCCTGATTCTGCGGCCGCTCGGCGGTGCCGATGAGGAAATCGCCGGCGTACACACCGCGCTCGAGGCCGTGGCCGCCGCCGCGCTCGCCCCGCCCAGCCCCGCCGACCTCGGTGATTTTCGCTCCGCCCGCCTACTCCGCGACGCCGTGCGCCTCGGATTCCGCGCCAGCGCCGGCCCGTTCCGCTCCTTCGGCCGCATCGCCTTCGAGCCCCGGCCCTACCAGCTTGTACCCTTGCTTCTCGCTCTGAAGCTTGAACCGATCCGCCTCCTGATCGCCGACGACGTCGGCGTGGGAAAAACGATCGAGGCCTGCATGATCGCGCGGGAGATGCTGGACCGAGGCGAGATTGGCCGCATCGCCGTCCTTTGCCCGCCGCATCTGGCCGAGCAGTGGCAGCGGGAACTGGCCGAGAAGTTTGCCCTCGATGCCGAGTTGGTGCTGCCCTCCACCGCGCGTCGCCTCGAGGCCGGCTGCGGCGTGGATCAGTCGCTCTTCGATGTCCATCCCTTCGTCGTCGTCTCCACCGACTACATCAAATCCGACCGGCGCCGTGCCGATTTTCTCCGCGCCTGCCCGGAACTGGTAATCGTCGACGAGGCCCACACCTGCGCCGACCCAGGCGCGGCGCGCTCCTCGGCGCACCAGCGCCACGAGCTGGTGCGCGGCCTAAGCGCTAATCCCGACCGGCATCTTATCCTCGTAACCGCTACGCCGCACAGCGGCAACGAGGGCTCATTCCGCTCGCTGCTCGGTCTCCTCGACCCCGAGTTCACTGGTTTCCCGGCCGACCTCTCCGGGCCGGAGAATGAGCCCTATCGCGTCAAGCTCGCCGCGCACTTCGTCCAGCGCCGCCGCGCCGATGTCGAGCAGTACCTCGATGCCGCGACGCCCTTCCCCGCACGCCAGGAGCGGGAGGAAAGCTACACCTTGCATCCGGACTACCGCCGGCTCTTCGAGGGCGCCATCGCCTACGCGCGGGAGCTGGTCCGCGATGAGAATGGCGGCGCCTTGCGGCAGCGCATCCGCCTGTGGTCGGCTCTTGCCATGTTGCGCTCGTTGGCCAGCAGCCCCGCGGCCGCGGCGGCGACGCTGCGCAACCGCGCCGCGGTGCTGGCGGCGGAAACGGTGGAGGCCGCCGACGAAATCGGCGGCCGAACCGTGCTGGATGCGGCGGAGGATGAGCCGGAGCCGGTGGACGTCGCCCCTGGCAGCGAAACCACCGGAGACGAAGAAAACGGCGATCCTCGCGAGCGGCGCGCGCTGCTCGCCATGGCGGCGGAAGCGGAGGGCCTCTTCCGCGAGAAAGACGAAAAATTGAAAAAAGCGGCGGCGATGATCCGCTCGCTGCTGCGCGATGGCTACCACCCCATCGTCTTCTGCCGCTTTATCCCGACCGCGGAATATCTCGCCCAAGCGCTCCGCGAGCGCCTGCCGAAGGCGACGGTCGTCGAAGCCGTCACCGGCCTACTCGCCCCGGAAGACCGTGAGGCGCGCGTGGCGGGCCTCGCCGCAGCCCCGTCTCGCGTGCTCGTTTGTACGGATTGCCTCAGCGAAGGCATCAATCTGCAGGATGCCTTTGATGCCGTCCTCCATTACGACCTGGCCTGGAACCCCACGCGCCACGAGCAGCGCGAGGGCCGGGCGGACCGCTACGGGCAGCTCAGCCCGACCGTTCGGGTGATCACCTACTACGGCACCGACAACCAGATTGACGGCGTCGTGCTTGACGTGCTGCTGCGCAAGCATCAGAGCATACGCAAGTCGCTTGGAATCTCCGTCCCCGTGCCCGGCGATTCCGAGAAAGTCATGACCGCGCTCTTGCAAGGCGCGCTGCTGCGGGGGCAAGGAGCCCAGCTCCCGCTCGCCTTCGATCCGGCCAAACCTGAGGACGGGGGCGGCTACGCGGCACTGGACACCGAGTGGCAGGCCGCCGCCGACCGTGAAAAGCTCTCGCGCTCGCTTTTTGCCCAGCGCGCGATCAACCCGCAAGAGGTTGCCGCCGAACTGGCCGCGGCAAGGCGAGCCGTCGGCTCGCCCGCCGATGCCGAGCGCCTCGTCCGCGAGTCGCTGGCGGCCTACGGCGCGGTGATCGTCGCCCCGCGGAATCCAGGCGCTGCGTACAAGTTCGATCTCCGCGATACGCCCTCAGCGGTACTGGACGCCATGGGCGTGCCGCGCGGCGACGCCAAGGCAGGGTCGCTGGCGGTTTGCTTTGCCCCGCCCTGCCCCGAAGGCGCCGTGTTGCTGACCCGCACCCATCCCTTCGTTTCCGGCCTGGCGGGCTATGTCATCGATTCCGCCGTGGATCCACGGCTCTCAACGGCGCCCTTGGCTCGCCGCGCCGGTGTCGTTCGCACCAAGGCAGTCGAGAGCCGCACCACCTTGCTCCTCATACGCGAGCGCTTCCAGCTGCGCATCCGCTCCGGGCGGAACGGAGCGGCCGGGGAATTGCTCGCCGAAGACTGGCAGCTCTTGGCCTTTCGCGGTTCGCCCGCCAGCCCCGAGTGGCTGAGCGATGGTGAAGCCGAGGCGCTGCTGAGCGCGCAGCCGGAGGCCAACATCGCCGCCGACATCGCCCGCGCCCATCTCGGCCGCCTCCTGAATGAGCTGCCCGCGCTATCGCCTCACCTGGACGCGGCCGCTCGCCGTCGCGCCGACGATCTTCTCGCAGCCCACCGCCGCGTGCGGCGCGCCGCCCGCCTTAGCGTTGGCCAAATCTCCGTCGAGCCCAAGCTCCCCGCCGATTTCCTCGGTGTTTACCTTTACCTCCCGGTCGCATGAGACGCCCGCTCCCCACCGCCGTTCGCATCGAAGGCGGCCTGTTCTCGCCCGATTTTCTGCAGCGCCTGGGCGCCGGCGCGGCGGATATTCCTGGACTGCGCCCCGAGGACTATCACCTGCCTGGCAGGGAGAAGCTGAACGAGGGGGTCAGCCGCTCCTGGAACCGGCTGCTCGGCGTCTGGCAGAGCTTTCGTGCCGCCCTGCATGCGCTGCCGGCCGGCGATCGCGCCACTTCAATAACCCGCGAGAAATGGCTCTTGCCGCTTTTCGCCGAACTCGGCTACGGCCGGCTCCAATCCGCCCGCGCCCTCGTCGGCGGCGATCCGAATTTCCCAATCTCGCACGCCTGGCAGGCGGTGCCCATGCACCTGGTCGGCTGCCATCTCGAATTGGACGAGCGCGTGGCCGGCGTCGCCGGCGCCGCCCGCATCAGCCCGCATGGGCTGGTCCAGGAGTTCCTCAACAGCCGCGACCAATCTCTTTGGGGCTTTGTGTCCAATGGCCTCACGCTCCGCCTGCTGCGCGCCAAACGCACGCTCACGCGCCAGGCCTTCGTCGAGTTCGACCTCGCCGCGATGATGGAGGGCCAGGCCTTCTCCGACTTCGCCCTGCTGTGGCTGCTCTGCCATCAGTCCCGCGTCGAGCTGGACTTGGACGCAGCCGCGGCTGCCCCAGCCCCGCCCCAGACCGTTTCTCCCGACGCCAACGGCGAGGAGGAAGAGGAGGACAGTGGGGGATCCGAGGAAGCGGTCCCGGAACTCCCGTCTACCAAGTCCTGCCGGCTGGAAGAATGGATCGCCTTGGTGCAGGAGCAGGGCAGCCGCGCCCTTGACCAACTGCGCAGTGGCGTCGAAAGCGCCATTCAAATCCTTGGCACCGGCTTCCTGCGCCATCGCGACAACCGTGCGTTGCTCGACAAGCTCGCCTCCGGCAAGTTGGATCGCCAGGGTTATTACCGTCAACTGCTGCGACTCGCCTACCGCCTCATATTCCTATTCGTGGCCGAAGCGCGTGATCTGCTCCTCGTCGCGCCACCGCACAGCCGCGAGGCCGACCGTTACCGCCGGTTCTATTCCGCCAGTCACCTCCGGGACCTAGCCGCCGCTCGCCGCGGCACCGCTCACGGCGACCTGTGGCGCGGGTTGCAGGTTGTATTCGGCGCACTTTCCTCAAGTGGCGGCTGCCCCGGTCTCGGCCTGCCACCGCTCGGCGGCCTCCTATGGAGCCCAGCCGCCGCCCCGGACCTAGACTCCGCCGAGCTCGCCAACGCCGACCTGCTCGCCGCTATCCTCGCGCTCGCGTTCCGGGTGGAGAGAGGCCTGCGCCGGCCGGTGGATTGGCGCAACCTGGGGCCGGAAGAACTGGGCAGCGTCTATGAGTCCCTGCTCGAATTGCGGCCGGAGGTTAACGCCGAGGCGGCGAGCTTCGAGCTCAAGATGCTTGCCGGCCATGAGCGTAAAACCACCGGCAGCTATTACACGCCGACGAGCCTTGTGGAATGCCTGCTCGACACTGCGCTCGATCCCGTGCTCGCAGCGGCGGCGAGGGAGCCCGATCCCGAGCAGAGGATTCTGCGGCTGAAGATTTGCGATCCCGCCTGCGGCAGCGGACATTTTCTAATCGCCGCCGCCCACCGCATCGCCCAGCGCCTGGCCTCCGTCCGCACCGGCGATGCCGAAGCTTCACCCCAGGCGGTGCGCCACGCATTGCGAGATGTGATCGGCCACTGCCTCTATGGCGTGGACGTGAACCCGATGGCGGTAGAACTATGCAAGGTGAACTTGTGGCTAGAGGCATTGGAGCCGGGCAGGCCGCTCTCGTTTCTGGACGCCCATATCCACTGCGGCAACGCCCTGCTCGGAGCCACGCCCGCCTTGCTCCGCGGCGGCATTCGCGATGCAGCGCTCGACCCGCTCGAAGGCGACGACCCTGAATGGTGCCGGATCCTGAAGCGGGAGAACAAAAAGGAGCGCGCGGGCGAGCAGCCGCTTTTCGCCAAGGAGCCCTGGATGCGCATCGGCGACATCTCGGCCCAACTTTTTGCGCTCGAGGGCATGGACGACTCCACCCTCGACGGCGTCCGAGAAAAGGAATTGCGGTACGCCGAGATCGTCCGCTCCGCCGATTACGAACACGGCCGGCTGTTGGCCGATGCCTGGTGCGCCGCGTTCGTCCTACCCAAAAAGCGCGAATCGCCGTGCATCACCGAGCACACTTTCCGCGAAATCGAGCGCAACCCCCTCATCGCGCCGGAGCCGCTGCGCCAGGCCATTCGCGCCGCCGCCGGGGAGTATCGCTTTTTCCATTGGCAGCTTGCGTTCCCGGATGTTTTCCGGGTCTTGGCGGGCGAGGGCGACAGCAAGGCGCAGGCCGGCCCGGGCTGGCAGGGCGGCTTCGATGTGGTTCTGGGCAATCCGCCCTGGGAGCGGGTGAAACTTCAGGAGAAGGAGTGGTTCGCCGAACGCCGGCCCGATATCGCCAATGCCAAGAATGCAGCGGCGCGGAAAAGACTCATCGAAGCATTGCCGGCGGAGGATCCCGCGCTCTCCTCCGCCTGGGCCGAGGCGCTGCACGCATCCGACGCCGTGTCCACCCTAGTCCGCTCCAGTGGGCGCTATCCGCTCTGCGGTCGCGGCGACATCAACACTTACTCCATCTTCGCCGAGCTGAACCGGTCGCTGATCTCCCCGACCGGCCGCGCCGGTTTCATCGTTCCCACCGGCATCGCCACCGACGACACGACGAAGATGTTCTTCCAGGATCTCGCCGAGCGCGGCAGCCTACGAAGCCTTTACAGTTTTTTCGAGACGCGCCGCGTCTTCTTCGGCACGGACAGTCGCGGCCCATTCTGCCTGTTGACAATTGGTGCGGGCGGCGCCCAGCGCCCGATATTCGCGTTCGATTTGCGCTCCGTCGCCGAGCTCCGCGATCCTGAAAGGCTGTTTTCACTTTCTTCGGCCGACATTGCGCTCCTGAACCCAAACACTCGCACCTGCCCGATTTTCCGCTCGCGCCGCGACGCCGAGCTCACCAAGGCCATTTATCGCCGCGTGCCAGTTCTGGTCAACGAGTCCCACGGCGACGCGGGAAATCCCTGGGGCGTCAGCTTCATGGCCATGTTCCACATGTCCGGCGACTCGGGCCTGTTCAAGACCGCCGCCGATCTGGCTGCCGACGGCTGGACGCTAACAGGCAACATCTGCGAGCGCGACGGCGAGCGATATTGGCCCCTCTACGAGGCCAAGATGGTGCATCAATTCAACCACCGTTTCGGCGACTATGCGGATAAACTGCCGGGTTCCAAGGGCACGAAGCTGCCCGACGTACCGGCTTCGAAGCTGGCGGATCCGGCTTATCGCGTCCAGCCCCGGTATTGGGTGCCCGAGTCGGCGGTCGAGGAGCGGCTCGAGGGGCGTTGGGAGCAGCCGTGGCTGCTGGGCTGGCGGGACATTTGCCGCAGCACGGACGAGCGCACCGTCATCGCGTCGGTGATACCGCAGGCAGGGGTGGGAGACAAGTTCCTGTTGGCGTTCCCTGGCCCGCCAGCCGGGGCGGCGCTGCTATACCCTTCCCTGAATTCATTCGGGGCGGACTACTGTGCGAGACAAAAGCTTGGGGGCACGTCGCTCAAATATTTCGTTATGCGCCAGGTCCCGGTCCCGGGCGTTGCGGTTATGGGGCGCCCCTGCCGCTGGGTGCCGGGCACGGCGGGCGATTTCATCACTTCGCGCGTGCTCGAACTCGTTTTCACCAGCCACGACCTGGCCGGATTTGCGCGAGAGCTGGGCTGGGACGGCTCCCCGTACCGCTGGGATGACGAGCGGCGTTTCCTGATCCGCTGCGAGCTGGACGCGGCGTTCTTTCACCTTTACCTTCCCGCCGCAACCGACGGCACCTGGCTGCGTGCCGAGCGCGAAAGTGACGAAGAGCTGGCGGCCTTGACCGAGCTGTTTCCAAAGCCGGGAGACGCCGGGGCCTACATCCTCGACACCTTCCCCATCGTCCGCCGGCGAGATGAGGCGAAATTCGGCGAATACCGCACCAAGCGCGTGATCCTGGAAACCTACGACGCCATGAGCGAGGCCATCCGCACCGGCAGCCCCTACCAGACTCGCCTCGATCCCCCGCCCGGCGATCCCCGTGCCGCCCATCCTGCTGCCGCCGCCCGCGCCTCCGCGCGATAGCTTTGGCCCCGGCGTTACGGCGTCTTTCCCAGTTCCTGAGCGAGAGCCCGCAGATCCTTACGGACCTTGGGATACGCGCTGCGCAGCAGTCGTTTGTTGCCGGCCGAGACCTTGAAGAAATTGTTCGCTGAAAGCTCGGGGTCCCTTTTCCGTGCGGATTTCCAGGTAGCCCACGCGACCCGCGTCACTTTCCGCACTGCGGATTTCGCGTGCGAACTGCTTTCGATCGCGTCGAACGCCCGTTGCAGCCGGTGCGCGTTGCGAATGTCCACGCCGCCCTCCCGCCACACGCCACGATGCAGGAGCCAGAGGCAGTTCCAGAACGCGTGCCTCTGCGGCAGCCTCTTCGCCGGGCTTGGGTAACCGTTGTCCCGGAGCAGCTTGAACAGCCGATAGGCGGCGTAAATGTCCGCAAAGCGTTTGCGGATACGTCGACTTGCCGGGAAGAGATCGGCGTAATGGCGGCCGGCGAAGATTTCTTCTACGCCACCCTTGGCCGTGATCACCCCGCCCCCGTCCGGCCCCGATACAGTCATCAGGATTTGTCCCAGGCGGCGCAGCGAAAGCGGCCGCAGCCCCTTTGACTGCGGTTCAATCTTTCGCTCGGCCCACTCGCCGCGCTTGCGTTCGTAGAAGACGCCCTGATCGCGAAATAGAATTTGTAGCGTAACCTGTTCCGGCTCGTTCGACCGCAAGTCGTAAGCGCGAACGTGATTTTGCGTGTTGACGCCGCGTATCACGCGCTGGAGCCAGGCGTCGTCGTCCGCCGGGCGGTCTGCGCCATCGCCGCGGACAATCACCCGGGTTCCGACCATGGCGCCGGGTTCGTCGCGCTGCGAGCGGTTGATGGCATAGAGCGTCTGGGCGCCATTGATCACGCTCGGGTTCCTGAGAACCGCCGTCCCATTCCGATTGCGGAATTCGTCGCACACGATCGTGATCCCGTTGTGTAGGTACCAAAAATCGGAGGGGTTCTTCTCATACGTCTGCTGAATCGTGCGCCCCACCGGACCCTTCAGCCGGAAGCGAATGTTCCTGGCCACCAGCCGGCCCACGTCCGGATGCCGGTTCAGGTACTTTCTGAAGTCCGCAACCGCCGCATTGAATAAGTACGAGTTGGTTCCGCGTGCTGGGTCGCGGTAGGCTAGGGTCTTTCCTAGCTGCAAGGACAGATCGTGGGCCTTGGGGGCCCAATCACGCCGGTACCGTCGGTACAGATCGAGGATTTCTCGCCAGTTGACAAAATTCTCGGGCGGAATGTCGTCGAACTCTAGATTGGGCGCACGTCTATGGGTGGTGATCAGTCGGAACGCCTTCTTGCCTTGCCACCAGCCGCCGGTGGCTGTAAGCTGTTGCGCTCGCCGATAGAGCTGCGCCAGCTCCGCCGCCGCGCCGTCGAGCAGAGCGGCAAATTCGTCGCCACCATAGCGGAACGCGCGGACCACACGCTGCAGCTCGTCGTAAGCGCTCCCGGCCAGGCGCGATTTGCCGAACGCAGTCGAGAACTTCGACTGGATGATGACAACCGCCGGATTACTCTCGGGCCGCCAGACGATCGCGTCGATTCCCCGGTCGCCCGGTCCATCGGTGAAGCTCCATTTGGCTCGGCCGAACTCCGCTTCCACGTACCAGTCAATGAAAGCTTGATGTAACTTGCCCTGAAAGGATCTCTTCGCCCGTTCCTCCATGCTTTCGAGAAACTCTTGAGCCAGCTCTCTTTCGTTCAGATTTGCCATCACCGTCTCCCGCTTGCAAACGTGTGGGTCCGACTTCGATGCGTGCGGCGCCAAATGCTCCTTCAAGCCTAGCCGCAGCGGGGCCGCGAACCGGCCGGCCACGGCATCGGATGCCTAGGCAAGTTCGCCTGCCAATTCTACTCGCGCGCTGACACGCAATGCTCAGCTCAGGAAGGGGCCTGGAGAGCCCAAGCCGCGGAAGGGCCTGTTGCGCTCCCTTGTCATCCGGGCCGCAATACCGGCCGGCGAACGCCGCCTTTGTGCCGAGCCAGCCGCTTCAGCTGCTGGCGCATTGCATCCTGTTCAGGGCGGTGCGGCGGTGCTCCGTTCGCGCTGCCTGCCTTCGCGTGCGTGCCTTTTGGCGGGGGCTCCTGAGCGAGCGGATTCACGGCCGCGCTCGCATCAGGCCTGCAAGTACGATTCAGAATACACTGGTGCCATGAGTGAGCCGGAGCCACTGTTTGGCCTTGGTGATCAGAAGACTTCGCGCGGTCCCACCGCGCGTGAACTCATTGCCACGTTGGTTGTTCCTATACTAACGTTAATTGCTTACATCGCCGTGCGGCCGCGCCAGAGTCTGGCGACATATGGCCTTCTCGCAATCGCGATCCTGTCGCTCCTCGCCGGCCTTTATTCGCCTGCGGCGGCATGGCTGCGGGCCAAGTCGCTGAATCGGAGCGATCGGCGTGCGGCGAAGCGGGCGCTTCCCGAATTCCGCCGACTGATCACCTCGTTTCAGGGCTTTGTAGGCCATGGCAGGTGCACACTCCACAGCATCCTCGCGTCGGAGGTCTGTGGCAACAACCCGTCCTTGCTGAATCGTTTCGGGCTTCCTGACGCGAATGTCTTCTCCGGCTTTTATCAGGTGCTCGCGAACGGATCGGGGCGCGAGCAGTTCAACTTCGCCTTGTTCAAAAACACGATCTCCGCGTTCGGATGGCTCGTCGGCGCCTACAACAACTACTGCGTCCGGGTTGTGTTCGAGGACCTGCCACGCGAACTGTCACAAAATTCGGAGCTAGCCAAAAACCTCAAAGACCAGGTGGATTGGGAGCGCGCGGGCGTGAGATCACCGAGTGAACTCGCCGAATCGACAAGAAGGCAGCTAAACCTACGCCGGGAGGAGTTTTACTTGTTTGTGAGCGATTATGAGAGGCTTATCAACAACCTCGGCGAAGGATTTAACTCGAGGCAGTTCGGATGGAACACCGCGATCACGCATTTTCCTCGCTCTAGCGCGCTCTGATGAGAACGCAGAGGCCGATGGCGCCCCGGCTTCACGCGAACATCGGCCTGCGGAGTATTCAGCCAGAAGCAAGGGCCGACGCGCTCCTGTCGCGTGCCACGGAAAGCGCTGGGTCGCTCGCCGCCGCTCCTTGTCTTTAGCGCTTGATACCGCGCCTCCGCAGCCATGGCCGGCGTACGCGCCAGCCAATGAAGATCCTGAAGGAGCTGATAGCAACTGGGAGCCCGAGGCGCTGCCGATCATCGAGAGCGTTGCGCGGAGATTCGAGGCCAACGCTGACATTCCAATCCGCCACGCTGGCTCTGCTTGTTGCAATTCAAGGGTGCGCACGATACTCCCAGACGCCGGCAATAGTCGGGCGGGAGCCGAAACACCCCGAATGGCAAATCCTCGCCGAAATCGTCTTTTGGTCGTTGCGTGAGGATGCACGAGCCACAGCCAAGCAAGTTAATAGCCTGTTCGCCCGACTACAACAGCTCAACCGCGACGCGCTTCCCCCATCCGGGTGGTCTCCCGCGCCCACCAGCCGCCGCCGTGCTAGCTTCCTCGCAGGCCAAAGCAGGTAGCCCTCCTCCACGCCCTCAACGTCGCGTGAGCCGGAGGCCGGCATCGAGCAGCCAATAGCACGTGCCACTGAGGTTATTGACCAGCCAGCGTGAGCGCTGTCAAGCTCGGTCGCAGCTATGAGCCGCGGGCGCCCTGCAAATCGAGCAGCCACGGCCCGAGGCCCCGATGCCGGTAATTAGACAGATCACAATCCACAACTTCCGCTCCATCCGCCAGCTAACCTGGCAGCCCGCGCCGGGCCTAAACTGCCTGGTAGGTCACGGGGACTCCGGGAAATCCACGGTGCTCGACGCCATAGAGCTGGTGCTCTCCCCGGCTCGGCGGCAGATCGGTCTCACGGACGCGGACGTTTTTACAAGCTCCACGTGCGGGAAGGCCTCTCAATCGAGGTGACCATTGGCACCCTCGACCCGCCGCTCAAAAACCTCGACAAATACGGCGAATATCTACGCGGCTGGAACGCCATCACAGGCAAGACGAGCGAACCCGACGAGCAAAACGGCCTCGAGAATGTCCTCGTACGCCGGCTTGAGGCTGGCCCTGATCTCGAAGCCCACCTAAGCCTCGTCTCCCGCGACCCAAACAACGCCGATGGCGACCTGAGGTGGGAGGACCGCGAGCGCCTTGCCCCGATGCGCCTCGGCACCTACTCAGCCCAGCAGCTCGCGTTTGGGCCACGCTCGGTGCTCACCCGCAAGGCCGGGAGAAACTTTTGCGGCGCCGCCGCGCTCGCCGAGGCCGCGAGGGCCGCGCGAGAAACATTCGGCGGGGAGGTGCACGAGGCGCTCGACGAGATACTAGGGGTCGCGCAGGAGTGCGCCCAACAAATGAACGTACCAGCCCAAGGAATTCAGGCGCTGCTCGACGCGCATGCCGCCACCGTAACCCAGTCCGGCGTGGCCCTTCACGACGCGGACCAGATCCCCCTCCGCGGCCTGGGCGCGGGTTCCTCGCGACTCCTAGTTGCGGCGCTTCAGCAGAGGCTCGGGCCTGGCTTGATCACCCTCGCGGACGAGGTCGAGCACGCCCTCGAGCCCTACAGGGTCGTCAGGCTTCTCCGAGCGCTCGGTTCAAAGGATCAAAACCGGCCGCCGCAATCCTTCCTCACCACGCACTCGCCAGTCGTGCTGCGCGAGCTCGAAGCCCGCCAACTCTGGCTGATGCGCGAGATGGATTCGGCCGACCACGAGAGCCACCGGGTAACATCCCTCGGCGACGACGAGGCCACGCAAAAGGCGGTCCGGGCCTGTGCTGAAGCGTTCCTGTCCCCACGCGTGATGGTCTGCGAAGGAAAAACCGAGATCGGCTTCGTCCGCGGCCTCGACCTATACAACACCGAAGAGTGCCATCAGCCCTCGATGGCATCCCGCGGCGTTGACCTGGCCGATGGCACAGGCAGCTCCCTAACCGAACGTGCCAAGGTATTCGCGGGGCTTGGCTATCGCACTGCACTGTTCCTGGACAACGACGACCCCACCCAGGACGCAGGTGTCGCTGAGTGTGAGCAGGCCGGTGTCACCGTCGTCCGCTGGCACGATGGCAAATCCATCGACCAGAAGATCTTCGAAAACTCACCGCCCGTGCTGATCCCCCGACTGCTCGAGATTGCGATTAACCACTGCGGGGAAGACTCGGTCCGCGCCCACATCAAAAACGCCGACGCCAATCTCACCCTCGACGCGTGCCTGCAAGCGCCCGCCGCTGAAATGCGCGAGCCGCTCGGCCGAGCCGCAAAGAAGGGCGACTGGTTCAAGGACATCTCCACTGCTGAGCGCGTTGCGCGCGAGGTAATCGCATCGAACCTCGAGCAATTCGAAGCGCCAATGAAAGAGCGTGTCGCGGCTATTCGCGACTGGATCCGCGCGTCCGAGGAGGGACGATAACCTGCCCGCGCCGACCGCCGCTGACGTGTTGAGCGCTCGGCAGAACCTAGTTCTCGCGCCCGCTGGCTGCGGCAAGACCCAGCTTCTCGCCGACGCGCTGAAGTACGACGCCGGCCCGCTCCCTGCGCTGGTCCTCACCCACACCCACGCTGGCGTGGCTGCCCTCCGCGAAAGGCTTGCGCGGCACTGCGTGCCGGCCGACCGCTATCGCCTTGCCACGCTCGATGGCTTCGCCCTGCGCCTAGTCCGCTGCTTCCCAGCCCGCGCACAATTTCAGGTCGCCCTCCTGGAAGCCGACCTGGGTCCCCAATACCAGCAGATCCGCGCCGGCTGCGCCAAGGTAATTTCGGGCCGCTTCATTGACGACCTGCTGCGCTGCTCTTATGGACGCGTGCTAATAGACGAGTACCAGGACTGCAGCGCTCGTCAGCACGCGATCGCCGCCGAGCTGGCCCGCCTGCTGCCGACATGCGTGTTCGCGGACGATCTGCAGGCCATCTTCGGCTTTGGGGGCGACCCGCTGCCATCCTGGGACGACGTGCTGGTGGCCTTCCCCGTGCTGCGCGAGCTCGACGTTCCATGGCGTTGGCGCAACGCCGGCACCGAGCAGTTCGGCGCATGGCTGCGAGAGGTGCGAGCGACACTAGCGCGCGGCGAACCGCTCGACTTGCGAACCGGAGCCCCGCACGTCCGTTGGCAGCAACTCAGCGGCAGCGAAGGGGAAAACCAGCGCGCGCGCTTTGCCGCGCGCTTCTGCGTCCCGCAGCAAGTACGTGGTTGTATACCTCCCGCCCCTCGCCGCCTGCGGCCTCGCCCTGCTCGCTTCTCGCCCCGCTCGAATGGAGTCGCCGTGGGCCAGGCGCGCTCTCGGCGGCAGTTACGGGGTGGGCGGGGCGATAAGCTTGGCAGGGCTTCGTTCCCCCACCCCAGCACGCCAACATCGCGTGCCAGGGGCCCCGGTTCGGCTGCTCGGGGCGGATCGGATACTAGCGGCAGTTACGGGGTGGGCGGGACGATAAGCGGCGGAGAAGGGCGTATGAAGCAGAGAGGCGGGCCAGGGGTTGGGATCCTGATGCTGTCGTTAGCCGCCGTGGGCGCACCGCCGCCGGGCGCGAAGGCGCCGCTGCGGCTGCTCAATACGGTACGGCTGGCAGGGGTGCGGGGCCGCAGGGTAGGCGTATACGGACGCGAAAAAGGGACCACCCCTCTCTCTTGGCGTAGCACGCGAGCGCGCTGCAGGCGAGCAAGTGTGAGTCAGCCTGAGCGCGCCGCGCAAACCAACCTGAAGCTTATTCCCCAACCGGAGCCCGCAGGGTCGATCTTGCATTCGACTTCGTGCCCATCATCGTCTTTGAACGAGAGCGGGCAATCCTGAATAATCTGCGCCAAGAGCCGGAGAACTTGAACCCAGTCAGGCTCTGGTAACCCCAACTTGAACAGTACTTCTGAAAGTTGAACGCGGAATTCGTGTGATGAAATCTTCTCGTTCATGAGACGCATCGCGGGCTTGGACCATCTCGGGTGGTCCAGTCGCGAATGCATAGACCAATCGCAGAAGAGATTGACGAATATTGGCAGCTTTTCGTGGCGCAGTTCAAATAGCTTGCGAAGCTCGACCATTAGATAGACTACTTCGGCTTCGGTGGCGACCCCCGACGTGAGTAGTACACAAAGCTTGTCAAGGATGACGTTCTCCATATGCGGTCCTCGTGAAATTGAGTTGCACCCCGTCTCCAGGTCAAGCTCGTTTGTGGGGTCGCACCTCCTGGCGATGGAATAAGCAGTGCCTCGTTTACACTCTCGAAGAAGGAACTCGCCATGTGGTTTGATCTACGTGTCTTTGCCGAATCGCTTTTCAAAAAATGGACTGCTCTCCTCCTCGGCGGTGCCTTGGGTTTTGCCCTCGGCATTCTCCAAGGATTTGGCCTGCCAATTCGACCGTTACAATATGCAGCCATTCTTGTCGGCGCATTCGTCTTTGCAGCTTTTGCCGTCTGGCGCGATGAATTCAAGAGAGGCCAATTCCTCAAACAAGAAAACACCATTCTCGGCGGTCTCTTAAAGACGGAAAGAGCACGGGCAGATAAGCTTGCAGAAGATGTTCGGACGGCAAAGGATAAGGCGCCTTCCCCCATATGGCGACCCGCCGCAGAGTTGCACTCATTCCAGGAGCGCACTGAGCTTGTCAACGAGTTGGTTGTGAAGGATTCGAGCTTGTTTGAGCTTCAAAGTGTAGAGCTGTTGAGCCCAAACGATGCAAAATTAGCCACTGTAGTTGTCGGTCCAGCCCTTTACAAGGAATACCACATCCGCATCCCGCATTCTGCAATTATCGAATCCTGGAATCGCCGGTTTCGCCAGGGCTTCATCGCTTATCGCGCGAGACGTGGGCCGTCAGTGTGGGAAGCGAAGTTGCCATTTGTCGCTGAGGAATTATTTATCGCCAGCACGCAGTGGGTGCGCCTGGTGGGATGATCGGACGGCCGCTCCAAATTGAAATCTGTCACCTTAGCCAGCGCCTAGAGATCACTCTTCCCAACATTGCACATCTCACACAATGCCTGACCATTACCCGTGGAAGTTTCGCCGCGTTTGCCCAACTGACTATGATCGAGGCGCAGCCCGACACTGATCTGCTCTCCCGATTGGCAGGAAGCTGAAGACGATTGCAGCTTCGGAGGAGGGGCGAGATGTCGAGCAGCAGGCATACGGAGGGGCAGAAGGTGGGGGCGCTGAAGCAGTTGCACGCGGGCGGCGTGCAGAGGGTGTGCAATCATCCCGAGAGACGCCATGACGACAACTGCTCTTGCTATTTGGGGCGCGATTGTTGCGACCATATCGCTCACCTGGCAAACCTGGACCGCGTGGAGACACGACAGGCCACATGCAAAGGTATCCGCGATGCTGGCAGTCTCGCGGGGCCTCTTAGTGCTTCACGTGCGACTTGTAAATCTTGGGAGGCAGCCGCTAGTGTGGTCTGGTTGGGCCTTTGAAACCAATCGGCCAAGTGCGCAAGGATGACTTCATCGAAAACATCGATGATGTGTGCGTTCGCTACGAGGCTGGGCGCGTCGCTGCCAACGAGGTAATAAAACAAGAAATTAGGAAGGTCGGGTTGAGGCAAGCAACGAGGGACACTGGCCTTGATCGAAAGACAGTTCGTGCCGTGGCCAACGGTGAACTTGTGAAACCATCAACGCTTGCGAAGGTAATGAAAGGGCTAAAACCCCACGCGTGATTTCGTAGCAGCCGATGATGCGTGCTAAAACGTGTTGTTTACATTTTGCGCACCAATACCGCCAAGCTAGGCAACAATACCGGGAACGGGCCAGAGGTGTGCTGATCCGGCCTGCTAGGGCCGTGGCCAGCTTGGCCGTGGGTAGAACTGCTGCGGGATAACGAGCACCTTCATGACCGCAGCCAGTTGCGCCGCGCCCACAGGCCCGAATCCGTTGACAGTCAGAATCAGATTCGGCTTTTGTGTGATGTCGCCGAGCATAACGTTTTCGCCGTAACGCGCAAGCAGCGCTGTTTTGATGCGCCCGGATAATTCGAGGTGCCGCACCTGTACGCTCGCAGGATCGCCTTTCGCTGCCAGCCGCCCGCGCTTCCGCTCCGCTGCCCGCTTCCGACGCTCACGCTCGCTGCGGAGAATGACATTCACCCGCGCTCGCGAGATGCCAAGCTCACGTCCAAAGATCCCGCCCGGATTTACCCGCCTGATCGGCTGCAACAATCCACGCGCGCCGGGCTTCAGCGGATGCAAAACGGCGCTGTTGCCATACGTTGGCCGTGGTGGTATGATCCGCCACTGTACGAGAGTAGCAGGGATTTCTAATGACAAGTCGGCCAATAGTTATCGCTTGCGTAATCGCTGCTTTGGGAGTTGCAGCCTTCCCCCAAACCGCCGCGAAGCTGCGTGTTCTTGCAGCGCCCGGTATCACCAAAAACGACGCGAAGGACTGGCACAACACGCTCGCGCCCGACGGCACGACGCTTAAGCTCGCATGTTCCAAGTGCGAGCCGACGCAGGTCATCTCCACACCAGCCGATCAGATTGCCGGTCTGCGCTATGGCGACAATGCCTACCACCACTGGGCTGTGGGTGCCGTCACCGGCTTCTTCACGCTTGGGATCGGCGCCATCGTCGGCTTTATGCCGCACCACCAACACTTCTTTTCGATTGACCTGAAGAGCGGTAAGGTTATCGCGCTTCAGGCCGACAAAAGCAATTACAAACAGATCGCCGGAATGCTCCAAAATCTCACGGGGCTACCGATTGAGGTGTCGCAGAAAGAGGCGCACTTCCTGAGCGGTTGACAGCACCAGTGATGGCACGGTCTACGTCAACAACGGGAGCACCGGAACCTATAACGGCAATACCACCACAAATTGCACAAGTACGACCACACCCGCGCAGTACAACACGATCACTTGGGCACACGTATTCAACTACAACACCGTTATTGGCGGCGGCTACCAATACATGATTGAGTGTGAGGCCAACGTCAGGTGGAGCGGCTGCTCCCACTTGGTTCCCGGCGCGCAGTTCACGGCTTTAATACGCAACGGGGTGATGTGGATTACGGCAGTGAACAATAGAGGCAAGGTCGTACACGTCAAGTACAACGTCTTGTCTCAGAACCCGGAGTAGGAACGGACAGACTTCCCCTTTTCGAGCACACCCCCCAGGGTTCGGATTCAAGCGCCACTCGCGGCCAGACTCGCCAACCTTCAGCGCGCCCTCATTCCCAACTTCGCTCAGCCTTTCGCTCCGTTCACGTGCTGCTTCACAACCCTCTGTGCGGTGAAGCAAGGAGTGAACGGAGCGAAGGGGGGTGAGCGCCTGTGCGTAGGGCGCACTGAAGGCTGATGCGTGTGGCTCAAGCGACGCGCGATCTGACGTTATTGGGCAGCCGTTGGGTGAACGTACGTCAGGCGCAGGTGTGACAGGGTTTGACTTCCCCCCAAAAGTAGTTAGACAATGTGCGCATGAAGGAACCCGGCCTCGACGATCGTTGGCGTGACCGCGACGGAACGATAAGAGATAAACGCAATGACACGCATGCAGGGACGCTCAGCGAGGATTATCCTGAGTTCGACCAGTTCCGCACGGACAAGAGATTGGGCAACATCAAGAGGGACCTCGGGCTCCCGCTGAACGCGTCTCTCAACGATGTCCGAAAGAAGCTGAAGCGCTAAACGCCTCTGAATCGACGCCACACAATAAAACTCCTGTCGCGGTACGCGAGGTCCTCAACCCGCTCGTCAAGTCGCTCCGAGTCAGGGTGATTGCAGTTAACACTAAGCTGGCTGCGCCACTTGGCTTGGGTACGTGGACTGCAAAAGTCACCGTTTCGATTCTTTGGATTCCGGCAGGGCGTTGAGCACGATCTGCGCCGCCTGCGCGTATCGTGCCGCAACGCTCTTCTCCTCCTCCCAGACGCTTTGGAGAAGCGACCTGAGTTGCTGAGCGGAATAAAGCTGCTGATCTCTCATAAGCCAATTAGACGCTTGATTGCATCCCAATGCGCGACAAGTGGAGTTGTCGCGATGTTCGTCGCTATGCCGACGACAAACGCCTTTACGACTCCGAGACGTTGACCCTCACGTGGTTTGGCAAGTTGATCTGTCAACGCGGTAAGCTGTTCAACAATCTCGTTTTTTTGGGATGCCGCCAGGGTCGTTTCGGCCAGCACGGCTTCCGTAAATTGCTTTAGTGCACCTTCAAGCTCTGGATTCTGATTAGCAGCATGGACGTTGTTTAGCGCGACTTCCAGTTGAGGCCCCGACGACGCTGTTATCGACATTAATGCTGTGAAAGTGCACTGGTCCACGGTGAACAACCGGCGGGGAAACGTCATAACGAGGAAGGCCCGCCGAAATTCCTGTTACGGCATCGGCTTGGTCAAGAAGGAAATTCAAATGTTGCTTTAGAGCGCGATCCCGCGCTTCGCAAGCCTGTTGAAATTTCAAATCACAATCGATGCACAGGGGCAACTCGCCATTCCGTCCTCTTGCCCAGACGGCAGGCTTCTCGCATTGATTGCACTTTGGCACACCAAAGCCCCTCCCTGCGCCAGACGAGGCCCGGCGCATGTCACACGGTTGCGATTTTGCCATAGAACTTCAAAGAAGCTCAATCGTGCCCAGCTCGTTTCGGTGGAGTGCCGGAGGGGATGGTCCCTTTTTTCCGGCCGTATACGCCTACCCGGTGCGGGGCCGCATTGACCACTTCGACATCGACTTGGCGGGGCGGCGGCTCTTCATGTCGGCGCTGGGCAACGACACGGTCGAGGTCTTCGACCTAGGCGGCGGCAACCGGCGCGTGCACACCATCCGCGGCTTGCACGAGCCGCAAGGGGTGACCTACGCGCCGCGATCGCGCCGCATCTTCGTGGCCAACGGCGGGGATGGCACGGTGCGGATCTTCGACGGGAGCACATACCAGTTGCGGCAGGTGGTGCATCTCGCGAGCGACGCGGACGACACGCGCTACGATGCGGCCACGGGGCGGGTTTTCGTCGGCTTCGGCGACCAAGGGAACGCCGGCCTCGCGGTGCTGGACGGCGAGACGGGGAAGCTGCTGGGGACGATTTCCCTGCCGGCGCACCCGGAGTCGTTCCAATTGGAAGCGACCGGCCGCAGGATTTTCGTCAACATTCCCTCGGCCGGCAACATCGTCGCGGTAGTCAACCGCGACCAGCGCCGGATCGTGGCGACGTGGCACCTCGCGGGCGCGCAAGACAACTTCCCGATGGCCTTGGACGAAGCGGATCGCCGTTTGTTCGTGATCTGCCGGGAGCCGGCAGAGACGCTGATCCTGGATACCGATTCGGGCAAAACCGTGGCCCGCGTGCCGAGCGTAAGCCACGCCGACGACACCTGGTACGACGCGGCGCGCAAGCGCATCTACGTATCCGGCGGCGACGGCTTCATCACCGTGATCGCGCAACGGGCCGCCAATCAATATCGCGCGATCGCGCAGTTCAAGACCCAGCCAGGAGGGCGGACGTCATTTTGGGCCCCGCAACTCGACCGGCTCTATCTGGGCGTGTGGGGCCGCGGCGGCCGTCCAGAGGAGTTGCAGGTTTACGGCGCGCAGCGATAAGCGGGCGGGCGGCAGCGACGCATTGCGCCTCGAATGGCGGGGGAATCAGAGGTCAGCCGGCGGGGCGACGAAGCGGTAACCGACGCGGGGCTCGGTGAGCAGGAAGCGGGGCTGACCGGGATCGGGTTCGATCTTCTTGCGCAACTGGTTGATCGTGACGCGCAGATACTCGGCTTCCTCGCCGTACTCCGGTCCCCAGATCGCCTGCAAAAGCTTGCGATGCGAAACCGGCTTGCCCTGCGCGGCGGCCAATTCGCGCAGCAGGTCGAACTCTTTCGGCGTGAGATGCACCGACTTGCCGCCGGCGACCACGGTGCGGCGATCGAAGTCCACCCGCAGTTCGGCGGTGGCGACGGGGGGCACAGCAGCACCGGCGGGGGCGCGCCGCAGGGCGGCGCGAATGCGCGCCAGCAGTTCCTGGAAGCCGAAGGGCTTGGCGACGTAATCGTCGGCGCCGGCGTCGAGGGCGCGGACCTTGTCATGCTCGGCGTTGCGCACGGTGAGCATGATGATGGGCACGTCGGAGGCAGCGCGCATGGCGCGGCAAGTTTCCAGGCCGTCGAGGCCAGGCATGTTCATGTCGAGCAGGACAAGGTCGGCGCGCTCGCGGCGGAGGCTGGCGAGCGCCTCTTCGCCGCCGCCGGCTTCGAGGATGGTGTAGCCTTGCGCCGCCAGGGTGGTGCGCAGCACGCGGCGAATCTGCGGCTCGTCATCCACAATCAAGATGGCGGCGGCGCCATTCATGGCTGACCGTCCGCCCGCTCGGCGACGGGCAGGGAAAACACGAAGACGCTGCCGCGACCGGCGGGGCTGGCGATGGTCACGTCACCGCCATGAGCTTCGGCGATGGCGCGAGCGATGGGCAGACCCATGCCGGTGCCGCGGCTGCGATTCCGCTGCTCGCGGCCGCGGTAGAACTTATCGAAGATGAGGGCGCGCTCGCGCGCATCGATTCCCGGGCCATGGTCGGCAACGCTGATGCTCACGAAGTCTCCCTTCCGCGCGGCGGCGATGGCGATGGGCTCCGATCTGGGGGAATACTGGTCGGCGTTTTCCAGCAGCCGCACGAGGACTTTCTTGGCGCTGGCGAGATCGGCGCGCACCGCGCCCAGGCCAGGCGGGATGGCGACAGACAGACGGCGCGGACCGAGTGAGTTGCGGCAGTCGGCGACGGCGGCGGCGACGAGGTCCTCGACGGCGCAGGGAGCGACCGGCATTGCGAAGCCGCCGGCCTCCAGCCGCGCCATCTCGGCCGCTTCTTCGATGAGGCCGTTGAGGCGATCGCTCTCCTGGTCGATGATTTGCAGCAGTTCGCGCCGCGCCGGCTCCTCGGCGACGCCGGAGAGAAGGGCGGTGATGGCGGCCTTGATGGCGGTGAGGGGAGTGCGAAAGTCGTGGGTGACGGAATCGAGCAGCACGGATTTGAGCCGCTCGCTTTCGCGCGCCGCCTCGGTCACGCCGAGTTGTTCGACGGCACGGGCGCGCTCGAGGGCGATGGCGATTAGGCTGCCGAGCGCCTCGAGGGTAGGACGGGTGAGGCTGGCGCCGGTCAATCCGAAGCTGCCCACGGGCCGCAGGCCAAGCCGCACAGGGGCGCAGACACCGGCGGCGGGATTGAGCGGCGGCGCACCCAGCATCACCGCCCTGAGGAACTGGCCATCGAGCTCGGGGGCGGGTGTACCGCAGCGATGAATGGTTTGGGTCTGGGCGATATAGATAGCGGCGCCGGCGGCGCCGAAGGTGGCGGCGAGATGACCGGGCAACGCGCTCACCAAGGCCAAGACGTCGCCGGCTTCGAGCAAGAGCTGGCTGAAGGCATAGAGCCGCTCGGTTTCGCGGCGGCCGCGCGTGGCCTCGCGGGCTTCGCGTTTGGCGCGCGCGGAGAGGTTGCTGCCGACCACGGCGACGATCAGGAAGGCGATCAGGGCGATCCAATTCTGGGGATCGGCGATGGTCAGCGTACCCACCGGGGGCAAGAAGAAATAGTTGAAGGCCAACACCGCCGCCAGCGACGCGACGACGGCGACGGCCATGCCCCAAAGGGTCGAGACGGCGAGGACGGCGAGCAGAAACGCGAGGGCGACGGTGGTGGCATTGACGTGGGCGACGAGGTGGAAGAGCGCCGCGATGCCCGCCACCACCGATATCGCGGCGGCGCCGCGGACCAGCGACCGCGCCACAAGCCGTGCCTGCATGGTCATTCCCCGTCCTGATTTTAGCCCGCGCGCCGCGCAGCGCGACCCGGGCCTTATAGATTCCTAACTCCGCCTTTATGCCTCGCTAATCGCAGCCCGGCTAGGCTACGGCCATGGATTACCTGATCGCCGGCGTCGCCGCGGTGGCCGTCTTCGCGTACCTGCTCTACGCCCTGTTGCGACCGGAGAAGTTTTGAGGGCTGTCTTCGCGTGACCATCAACGCCATCGCGCAATTCGCGTTTTATTTCGTTCTGCTGCTGGCGGTCACCAAGCCGCTGGGCCTGTATCTAGCGCGAGTCTTCAACGGCGAGCGCACATGGCTCCATCCCCTGCTGCGGCCGCTGGAACGCGGCATCTACTGGCTGGCGGGAGTGGAGGAACGCGCCGAACAGCGCTGGACACAGTACACGCTGGCGGTGGCGGCCTTCAGCGCCGCCGGCTTCGTCTTCGCCTATGCCATTCAGGCGCTCCAGGGCCATCTGCCGCTGAACCCGCTGCATCTCGGCACGCGGCACGCGGCGGCGGGGGCAACGGCGATGACGCCTGACCTGGCATTCAATACGGCGATCAGCTTCGTCACCAACACCAACTGGCAAGCCTACAGCGGCGAAACGACGATGAGCTATTTCACGCAGATGGCGGCCTTGACGGTACAGAACTTCGTCTCGGCGGGGGCGGGAGTGGCGATGTCGGTGGCGCTGATTCGCGGCTTTGCGCGGCGGGAATCGCGGACCATCGGCAATTTCTGGACGGACCTGACGCGCGCCACGGTGTACGTGTTCTTGCCGCTGTCGCTGGCGGGCGCACTGTTCCTCTGTTCACAGGGAGTCGTCCAGAACTTTCACGCCGCCACCCGCGCGCACACGCTCGAGGGCGCGCCGCAGACGATTCCGCAGGGCCCGGTCGCCTCGCAGGAGGCGATCAAGATGGTGGGCACCAACGGCGGCGGCTTCTTCAATGCCAACTCCGCCCATCCGTTCGAGAACCCCACGCCGCTGACCAACCTGGTGGAGATGCTGATGATCTTCGCGGTGCCGGCGGGGCTGACGTATATGTTCGGGCGGGAAGCGGGCGACACGCGGCAGGGCTGGGCGCTTTTCGCCGCCATGGCGCTGCTCTTCCTGGCTGGGGCGGTCTCGCTATACCACTTCGAGCAGCGCGGCAACCCGCTGCTCACGCGACTGGGCCTCGAACGGCAAGCGTCGGCCGGGCAGCCGGGAGGCAACATGGAGGGCAAAGAGGTGCGCTTCGGGATTGCCGATTCGGCCCTGTTCGCCACCATCACGACGGACGCGAGCTGTGGCGCCGTGAACAGCGCGCACGACAGCCTGACACCGCTGGGCGGGCTGGTGCCGCTCTTCAACATCGAAATGGGCGAGGTGGTTTTTGGGGGCGTGGGCGCGGGATTAAAGGGCATGCTGCTGTTCGCCATCATGGCGGTATTCATCGCCGGGCTGATGGTGGGCCGGACGCCCGAGTATTTGGGAAAGAAGATCGAGCAGCGCGAGGTGCAGCTTGCTATGGTGGCGCTGATCGCCACGGCGGCCAGCATGCTGGTCTTCACGGCGTTGGCCTCAGTGGCGCATTTTCATCCCGGCAGCTTCTGGAATCCACCGGGCGCGGCCACCGCCAATTTGGCCAACGGCGGACCGCACGGATTCACGGAAATCCTTTATGCCTACTCGAGCGCCAGCGAAAACAACGGCAGCGCCTTTGCCGGGCTTAATGCCGACACACCGTTTTACAACCTAACCACTGCGACCGCCATGCTGATCGGGCGGTTCGTCTTCTTGATCCCGCTGCTGGGGATCGCGGGGAGCCTGGCGGAGAAGAAGCGGCTGGCGGTGACGCGGGGCACGTTGGCGACACACGGCCCGCTCTTTGTCGGGCTGCTGGTCGGGACGATTCTGCTGGTGGGCGCGCTGACCTTCGTGCCCGCCCTGTCGCTCGGGCCGATCGCGGAACACTACCTGATGCAGGCGAGCCATGTCTTCTGACGTCGCATTCAAGGACTCTACGCCGGGGATCGCAACGGTGGCGGCGCCGCCGCGCGCGGGACGGGCGCGTCCGCTGCACGACCCCGAGATTCTGCGCCTCGCTCTCAAGGAAGCTTGCCGGAAACTCAACCCCGCGGTGTTGGCGCGGAACCCAGTGATGTTCGTGGTCGAACTGGGGGCGGCGCTGACCACGCTGGGATTCCTGCGGGATCTATTCACCGGCCGGCCGGGGACTGAGTGGAGCTTTAGCTTGCAGATCGCGCTGTGGCTATGGTTCACGGTGTTATTCGCCAACTTCGCCGAGGCCATGGCCGAAGCGCGCGGCAAGGCGCAAGCGGAGAGTCTGCGGCGGAGCCAGGGCGAGACGGTGGCCAAGCGGATTTCCGGCTGGAGCCCGGGCCGAGAAATCCTGCCGCAGCAGGTCGAGTTCATTCCGGGCTCGGCGCTGCGCGCCGGGGATCTCGTGTTCTGCGCGGCCGGCGACACCATACCCGGGGACGGCGAGGTGATCGAGGGCATCGCCACGGTGGACGAATCGGTAATCACCGGCGAGAGCGCGCCGGTGATTCGCGAATCGGGCGGCGACCGGAGCGCGGTGACGGGCGGGACGCGCGTGCTCTCCGATCAGATCACGATTCGCATTACTTCGAATCCGGGCGAGACTTTCCTCGACCGCATGATCGCTCTGGTCGAAGGCGCGGAGCGGCGCAAGACGCCGAACGAGATCGCGCTGAACATCCTCATTGCCGGGCTGACAATTATTTTCCTCTTGGCGGTGGCGACGCTGCCGGCCTTCGCGCGCTACGCGATTCACGCCGTGGGCGCCGGCGCGGCGCCTTCAGTGGTGGTGCTAGTTGCGCTGCTGGTCTGCCTGATCCCCACCACCATCGGCGGCCTGCTTTCGGCCGTGGGCATCGCCGGCATGGATCGGGTGATGCAGCACAACGTGCTAGCGATGAGCGGCAAGGCGGTGGAAGCGGCGGGCGACGTGGACACACTGCTGCTGGACAAGACGGGCACGGTGACGCTGGGCAACCGCGAGGCGGTGGAATTCATTCCGGCGCGAGGCGTGACGGCGGCGGCGCTCGCCGACGCGGCGCAATTGGCGAGCTTGGCCGATGAGACGCCGGAAGGCCGCTCGATCGTGGTGCTGGCGAAGGAACGGTACGGACTGCGGGGACGTGAAATCGCGGCGCCCGACGCGGAGTTCCATCCCTTCTCGGCCTATACGCGGATGAGCGGCGTCGATCTGGACGGGCGGCAATTGCGCAAGGGCGCCACGGATGCCATCGCGAAGTTGGTGCAGCACAGCGGCGGCACCGTCGGCGCCGACGTGCTGGAGCGCTCGCGCCAAATCGCCAGCGACGGGGGTACGCCGCTAGCAGTTTGCGACGGCCCGCGGCTGCTGGGCCTGGTTCACCTCAAAGACGTAGTCAAAGGCGGACTGAAGGAGCGCATTGGACAACTGCGCGCCATGGGCATCCGCACGGTGATGATCACCGGCGACAACCCGCTCACCGCTGCCGCCATCGCCCGCGAGGCTGGCGTTGACGACTTTCTGGCCGAGGCTACACCCAAGGACAAGCTCGACTACATCCGACAAGAGCAGGCGGCGGGCCGCCTTGTGGCGATGGCGGGCGACGGCACCAACGACGCTCCGGCGCTGGCGCAAGCCGACGTCGGGTTGGCTATGAACACCGGCACGGCGGCCGCCAAGCAAGCGGGAAACATGGTGGATCTGGACAGCAACCCGACGAAGTTGCTGGAGGTCGTGGCGATCGGCAAGCAACTACTAATTACGCGCGGCGCGGTGACCACCTTCTCGATCGCCAATGACGTGGCCAAATATTTCGCCATCATTCCGGCTATGTTCGCGCCAATCTATCCCGCGCTGGCGCGGCTGAACGTCATGCGCCTGCACGACCCGCACAGCGCCGTGCTGGCGGCCGTGATCTTCAACGCCTTGATCATCGTGGCGCTGATCCCGCTGGCGCTGCGCGGGGTTCACTACCGGCCTCGGGACGCGGCCAGCCTGCTGCGCCGCAACCTTCTGATCTACGGCGTGGGGGGACTCTTGGCCCCATTCCCCGGCATCTGGGCGATCGATTTACTGCTTCACTGGCTGCATTTGGCATGAGAAAGGAGACCCAATGCGGCAATACATAGGTCCGGCGCTGCGATTGATGATTTTGTTCACGGTTTTGACCGGGTTGCTTTATCCCTTGCTGGTCACCGGTCTTTGCCAGGTTTTCTTTCCCGCTCGCGCCAATGGCAGCTTGATCCGGAAGGGCGACGAAGTCGTGGGTTCGTCGTTGATCGGCCAAGCATTCAGCCAGCGCGGGTATTTTCTTCCCCGGCCCTCGGCAGCGGGGACAGCGGGTTACGACGCCATGGCTTCGGGGGGCTCCAACCTGGGCCCCACGAGCGCGGCTTTGGTGGCGCGCGTGCACGCCGCCGCCGCCAGATTTCGCCAGGCGAATCCGACCTTCGCGGGGGCGATTCCCGCAGATCTGCTGACCGCCTCCGGCAGCGGCCTCGATCCCGATATCAGCCCGGACGCCGCCTTGGCGCAAGCGGCTCGCGTGGCCGTGGCGCGCGGGACCAGCGTGGCTCGCGTGCAGGCGCTGGTACGGGGCCATATCGAAGGGCGGCAATGGCGCTTCTTGGGCGAGCCGCGCGTCAACGTGCTGGAACTGAATTTGGCCCTGGATGCAGCGTTTCCGATGAGAAGGGAAAAGCCGTGAGCTTAAAGTCGAGACTAGGGTGTTTGGCTGCCGTGCTCGCGCTGATGGCGATTGGTGCGCGTGGGCAACAGAGCGCGGTGGCGCCGCAAGGGGAGGGCAGCGATCTCAAGGCTCAGATTTCCGCGCTGCGAGCGCAACTGCAATCGCTCGAGGCGCGGCTAGACGAACTGGAGCGCGCTGTGGCGCCGGCGCCGGCGGCGAAGCCCACAGCCGCGCCCACGGCGCCCAGGGTTGCGGCCAAGGCAGCGCCCGAGGCGCCGGCGGCGAGCGGGAGCGACGAACCATTTTCGTTCGCGGATTTCAGCTGGCTCAACGGCAACAGCCGGGTGACGCAATCGCCGCTCGAGACGCCGTATTTTAGCGGCGAGTTTCGCGCCGACACCAGTTACATCTACGACTTCAAACGGCCCCAGGACGACACGCTGGTCGGCACGGCGGAGAGCGGCCGCACGCAGGAAGTGCAAGTGCAGCAACTGGGCGTCGGCGGCGACTTTCATTATCACCACGCGCGGGGCCGGCTCATGACGCAGTTCGGCATGTATTCGACAATGACGCCGCGCAGCGACGCCACGCCGGGGCGGGGCCAGTGGGCGTTGTCGGACGCCTACCGGTACCTTTCCGAGGCATACGGCGGCTACCATTTCGACATCATGCACGGCGTCAACGTCGATGCCGGCATCTTTATGTCGTATATTGGACTGTTCAGCTACTATAACTTCGACAACTGGGCGTACCAGCCGTCCTACGTCTCGTCGAACACGCCGTGGTTTTTCAACGGGCTTCGGATCCAGACGTTTCCAACCGATCGCCTGAAGATCGAACTGTGGCTGATCAATGGCTGGCAATCCTATGGGCGCGCCAACGGCCGGCCGGGGCTGGGCACGCAGATCCAGTGGCGCCCAAAAGGCTCGGTGTCAATCGTCTCCAACGAATACGGGGTGGGCGCCGATACGCTCGGCGTTCCCGGGCGCACCCGCTGGCACAGCGACGACAGCATTCAGGTCAAGTACTACGAAGCGCCCGACAACTTCCTGGACCGCGCGGCGTTCTCGCTGACCGGGGATGCCGGCTGCGAGACGGGCGGGGGCGTGGCATGTTTCGGCGGTGGAGGGCGCGTGCCCAAGCAATATTTCATCGGGGCGATGGCCTATAACCGATTCTGGCTGCACCGGGATCGCTATGGAGTGACGCTGGGCGGAGGATGGATCAACAATCCCGGCCGCTACCTGGTTCTGCTGCCGCCGATCAACGGAGCCACCGTATTTTCCGGGACGCCATATTTCACGGAGAATCCCGGCGATCCGTTCCACGCCTGGGATACCTCGGCGACGTTCGATTACATGCCTAAGCAATACGTAACCTTCCGCTGGGAGTTTGATCATCGCGGCGCCAGCGTGTCTTATTTCGCCGGGAAAGGCGGCGTAACGCCGCCGGGGGGCAACGTGGGAGCGCCAGGATCGCTGGTGTCCGGCTGGAGCCCGGACCTGGTTAAGGCGGAGAACCGGCTAAACCTGGCACTGCTGGTCATGTTTTAGGGAAGCCGCGCGACGGCAATGGCGCACGCCAGAGGGATCAAAATGGCGGCGGATGTCTTTTTCGCCGTGGCGCTCGCCGGCTTTGGATTTCTCGTGCTGGTACTAGTCTGCTTCTGGCGCGAGGAGGCGAGGGCGATGCGCCGGCGCCGGCTGCTAGGCAGGTGAATACCAATGGATACGCGTCCCGACCCGGAGCAGCTGCTGCTGGCAACAGAACGCGAAGCGAAGGCTCGGGAACGCGGGCGGCTCAAGGTTTTTCTCGGCTACCGGGCACGGGTGGGCAAGTCTTATCGAATGCTGGACGAAGGACGGCGCCGCGCCGCGCGCGGCGAGGACGTGGTCGTCGGCGCGGTGCAGGCGCGATATCCGCCGGAGGCGGAGGCGGTGCTGGCGCAGCTGGAAGTAATTCCGATGGCGCAGATCGAGGGCACGCCGGTAATGGATGTCGTCGCCATTCTGCGCCGCCGGCCGCAAATTTGCCTGCTGGATGGGCTGGCCTATTCCAACCCGCCCAACTGCGCGCGCGCCGAGCGCTGGCAAGATGCCGAAGCGCTGCTCGCCGGCGGCGTCTCCGTCATCGCCAGTTTAAATTTGCAACACATCGCCGAGCGGCGCCCGGCGGTAGAGGCTATTCTCGGCGGCGAGGGCCGCGCCCTGCCGCGGGCGATGGTGCCGGAGCGCTTTCTACGCCAGGCGGACGAGATCGAAGTGGTGGACGCGCCGCCGGAAGCCACTCAAGCGGACGACATCGGCAAGCTGACGGAACTGCGCGAACTGGCCCTGCTCCTGGCCGCCGACGTCGTCGATTTACAGCTGGAAGCGTATCTCCGCCGCCATGGCATCGAGCAGTTCATGAGCGCGCAGGAGCGGATTTTGCTTTGCCTGAGCGATTCGCCGGCCGAGGACATGATCGCCAGCGGCCGCCGCAATGCGGATCGCTTTCACGGCGAATTGATCGCCGTCCATGTCGCACCGGCAAAGGCCGCGCGCAGTCCGGCGCTGGAGCGGAACCTGCAGGCGGCGCGGGAAGCGGGGGCGGAGATCGTGCCCTTGGAGGGCGATGATTGCGTGGCGCCGATCGTGCAACTGGTGCGGGAACGTGGCGTGACGCAGATTTTCCTCGGCCACGGCCGGCCAAAGGGAGGTTGGCGGCGCTGGCGCCGCCGGGCGCTCAACCGCTTGATCCGGCGGGCGGAGGGCGCGGACCTACGGATTTTCCCGAGCAAGAAGAAGGACGGGCGGGCATGAATGAGGTTAGGCCAGGTCGTCTGAAGCTTTTCCTCGGGTACGCGGCGGGAGTGGGCAAGACCTATCGCATGCTGGCCGAAGCGCGGGCGCTGCGACAGGCGGGGGGCGACGTGGTGATCGGCTTTTTCGAGCCGCACGGGCGCAAGGACACCATGGAGCTCGCCGCCAGCCTCGAAATGGTTCCCCGCCGCACGCTGGAATACCGCGGCGCACGCTTCGAAGAAATGGACACCGAGGCGATCCTGCGGCGGCGGCCGGCGGTGGGCCTGGTCGACGAGTACGCGCACAGTAACGTTCCCGGCTCGCCGCGCGCCAAGCGCTGGGAAGACGTGCAAGCGCTATTGGAGGCGGGCATCGAGGTCTGGACCACGATGAATGTGCAGCATTTGGAGAGCTTAAACGACCAGATTTGGCAGATTACCGGCGTGCGCGTGCGCGAGACCGTGCCGGATTGGGTCGTGCGGAAGGCGAGCGAGGTGGTGATGGTGGATCTCACCACGCGGGCGCTGCTGAACCGGCTGGAACGAGGCGCCATCTACGAACCGGGGCAGGCGCGGCGGGCCCTGGCCAATTTTTTTCAGGAATCGACGCTGGCCGCGCTGCGGGAAATGGCGCTGCGGCAAACCGCCCATGAATTGGAATTGCGGCAAGAAGGAGCCGGCGGGGACGCGGCGGCGGGGCGCGACGGCGGGGGGTTGGCGGCGGCAAGGCCGGCGCCGCCCAGCGCGGATCGGGTTCTTATCCACGTTACCGCCGATCCTTCGGCGGCCATGGTCATTCGCCGCGGCTGGCGAGTCGCTAACTATTTACACGCCGATTGCTACGCGGTGCACGTGCGAGTAGAGCCGGAGAGGCGGGAGAGCCGGCGACCGGAAGCGGAGATGCATGCGGTGGAGCGCCACCTGGCCTTCGCGCGCGGCCTCCGCATCGAGACGCACTCGTTGTCCGGGCGGGACATGGCGGCGACGCTGGTGGAATTCGCGCGCCAGCACCGCGTGACGCAGATCTTCCTGGCGCGGCCGCGCGACATTCTCGTTCCGTCGGCCGCCAGGCGCCTGGTCCGCCTCGCCGAAGACATGCAGGTCATCATCGTTGCCGAGAGGCGGCGGGCCGGCTGATCGTTGCGGGTGCAGCGTCCTCGTTCACACGGACCGGATCGTCAAGACGCTGAAATTCAGCAGCGAAACTAGCATGGCGCAATACGACCCGGTTGGCCGCAAGGTCTACGTGAATTTGCGGAGCGTGAACGAAGTCGCCGAAATCGATCCGGTGTCGGAAAGGATCGTGGCGCGATTTCGGACCGGGCGATGCGATTTCAACCACGCGATGGCGCTCGACCCGGCCGGCCGGCGAGCGTTCTTGCTTTGCTCCGGGAACAACGTATTGACGATCTTCGATCTGGTCCGACATCGACCGCTGGCCTACGTGCCGCTGCCCGCCGGCGGCGACGACGTCGCCTACGACTCGGGGCTGCGACGGATCTACGTGGCGTGCGAGAGCGGGGCGATCGCGGTTATCGAGGAACAGGGCGGGCGATATCGCAAGCTCGAGGACTTTTCCGTGCCGGCGGGCGTGCACACCTTAGCGGTCGATCGCGAGACGCACCGCATTTATGCGCCCGAGCAGCATGGTGCTCGTCGAA
>JBOGKX010000174.1:0-60587 GCA_050746125.1 Terriglobales bacterium
GGCACGCGCCGCGGCTTCCATGGCGGCGCGGCGCGGCGGCGAGGCGGCCAGCGCTTCGACCGCGGCGGCCAGGCGTGGGCCGTCCAACTCGTTTTGGTCGATCACGGCCGCCGCCCCGGCGGTCGCATAGGCGCGCGCATTGCGCCGCTGATGATCGTCGGCGGCGCCGGGAAACGGAATCAATATCGCGGCGCGGCCGGCCGCCGCCAGTTCCGCCAAGCTGCTGGCGCCGGCGCGGCTGATGACCAGCTCCGCGCGCTCCATCGCCGCGGCCATGTCCTCGATAAAGGGATGCAATTCCACCCGAAACCCACCGCCGGACATCCGCGCCGTGCCGGCCTGCCCCGCCACAACCGTCAAACCCGCCTGCCGATAGGCGTCGAGAACTCGATTATATTCACGGGCTCCAGTCTGATGGATCAGGTGAACCACCCAACCCTTGGCGTCCCAGATGCCGGCGGCGGCCAGCAGGGCGTCGTTGACGGCGCGCGCGCCCTGGCTGCCGCCGAAGGCCAGCACGACCGGCGGCGTGTGCGCCACCGGCGGCGGCAGGCGAAAGAACGCGTCGCGCACCGGCACGCCCGTCACCACCGCGCGGGGGAAATCGCGCGCGGTTTGCGGAAACGTGACGGCGGCGGTGCGGACCCAGCGCGCCGCCAGGCGATTGGCCAGGCCGGTCTGGGCGTTGGTCTCGAGCACGACGATGGGCACGCCCAGCCAGGCGGCGGCGGCCAAGGCGGGGCCCGAGGCGTAGCCGCCGACGCCCAGCACCGCCGCCGCGCCGCTGGCGCGCAATACGCGGCGGCAGTCCAGAACGGCGCGCGGCAAGGCCGATAGCGTACGCGCCACCGAGCGCCAGCCGACGTTCTTGAGGCCGCCGACGGCGATCAAATGCAAGTCGTAGCCGGCGGCTGGTACCAGCTTGGCCTCCACGCCGCGCTCGGTACCGATGAACAAAATGCGGGCCGCGCCGCGCGCGCGCAACTCGCCGGCGACCGCCAGCCCGGGAATCAGGTGGCCGCCCGTGCCTCCGCCGGCAATGACAAACGTCGGGCCGCGGTCCATCGCCATGTGTACGAGTTTAGGGCCGGATCCCGCCGCCGACGAATTCGCCCTGGCGCGGCAGGCGGGCGCGCGGCGAGCCCGCCGGGCTCCGCCCGGGAACTCCGACTGCGCTATGCTCGCGCTTGCACCGGCGTGGCCACAGCCCGCCAAAAAGCTAGCGCAGGAGACGCCATGCATTTTCCCCGCTTCCGCTCCCTCGGTTGCCGCGCCATCGCCGGGGTCCTGGGCCTGGGCCTCATCGCCGTCGCCGCGCCATCCCATGGCCCGAAAAAGGGCTATCTGGTCATCAACGGCGGCGCCGACTACACGACCGCCCTGCCGGCGCTGATTCGGCTGGCGGGCGGGGCGGCGCGGGCTCGAATCGTGGTGATCCCCACTGCCAGCGTGACCCGCCCAACGACTCACGAGCAACTCATGCAGCGCTATTGCGCCAGCCCACGCTGGTTCGCGGCGGTGGCCGATTGCGCCGTGCTGCATACCACCGACCGGCGGGTGGCGAACTCCGCCTCCTTCGTGCGGCCGCTGGAAACCGCGACCGGGGTCTGGCTGGTGGGCGGCCGGCAATGGCGGCTGGCCGACGCCTATCTCGGATCCCGCACGCTGCGCGAGCTCTATCGGCTGCTGGCGCGCGGCGGGGTCATCGGCGGCGGCTCGGCCGGCGCCAGCATCCAGGCTTCGTTCCTGGTGCGCGGCTCGGAGCATCCCGACGACAACCACATCATGATGGCGCCGGGCCACGAAACGGGCTTCGGCTTTTTCACCAACACCGCCATCGATCAGCACGTGGACGCGCGGCATCGGGAAAACGACTTGGCCGTGGTGATGAAGGCGGAGCCGGGCTTGCTGGGGATCGGCCTCGACCAGGGCACCACGATTACCGTCCACGGCGACGAATTGGTGGACGTCGGCCCCGGCCGCGTGGCGGTGTGGGACGGCCGGCGACATGCCGGCAAGGGCTACTTTTATCTGCGGCCGGGAGACGAACTCAACACCGCCACGCGCCGGCCGACGCTGCACCGACAGGCGAAGGGATCCCGTTAGCCGCGCGGGGTCGCGGCGGCGGCCTAGCCGGCGGGGCCGAGAGAGAGGATTTCCCGCACGCGGCTCAGGATGGCTTCCGGCGTAAAGGGCTTGAGCAATAAATTGGCGCCCAGGCCGCTGGCGGTTTGCGCGGCGATGACGCGCTCCGCGTATCCGGAGATGAGCAGCAACTTGCTTTCCGGACGCAGGGAGCGAATCTGCTCGGCCAACTTCCAGCCATTCACCTCGGGCATGACGACATCGGTCAGCAGCAGGTCGATCGGCCCCTGATGATCGCGGCAATGGGCGATGGCCTCCTGCCACATGGAGGCCTCGAGTACGCGAAAGCCCGCGACTTCGAGCGTTTCCTTCACGACCGAACGCACCCCATCCTCGTCTTCGACGAGCAGGACGGTGCGCGGCGCGGGCGCGGGCGCGGGCTCTGCCACTGGCGCCGGGGCGGCCGCGGCGGGCGCCGGCACGGGCGCATACGAAGGCAGCCAAATCTCAAACGTGGCGCCTTGGCCGGGCGCGCTGCGCACGCGCACTTCTCCGCCGCTCAGCTTGACCATGCCATAGACGCCGGCCAAGCCCAGCCCGGAGCCCTTGCCCACCGGCTTGGTGGTAAAAAACGGCTCGAAGATGCGCGACTGCAGTTCTAAGGGAATACCGACTCCGGTGTCGGTCACGGCCAGCACGACGTAGCGTCCCGGCGCCAAGGGCGTGCGCTCTCCGGCATCGGCATGCAACTCGAAGTTGCGAGTGTTGATGGTGAATGTTCCCCGCCTCGGCATGGCCTCGTGGGCATTGGCCGCCAGGCTCATCAGGATTTGCTCGATTTCGCCAGGATCGCCGCGCACGGAATCCAAATCGGGCGCGAGGGAAAGCGCCATTTCGTGTTCGGCGCCGAGCAGGTCTCGCAAAACCCCCAAGGAATGGCGAACGCAGTCGTTGAGATCGACGCTTTGCAGCGACACCGGCAACTGGCGGCTGAAGGTCAGCAGTTGGCGAGTCAGGCCGGCGGCGCGATCGCCGGCGCGGCGAATGGCCTCCACCCGCTCGCGGCGGCGATCGCCGTCGTCGGAGCCCAGCAGCAGCATCTCGCATTGGCCGCTGATGACGGTCAAAAGGTTGTTGAAATCGTGGGCGATGCCGCCGGCCAGACGCGCCACCGCCTCCATTTTATGAGCCTGGCGCAGGCGATCCTCGAGCTGGCGGCGGTCGGTGATGTCGATGATCGTGCCCTCGACGAATTCCTGGCCGTTCTCGTCGCGGACGAGCGCGGCGTTGTGCAGCGTCCAGATCTCGCGGCCGTCCACGCGGCGGGCGAGAAGCTCGCAATTGGCCTGGCTGCCGGTGCGGCGCAGATCGTCGATGAATTTGGCGCGGCTCTCGGAGTCCAGGTGAAACTCCAGCGCCGGACGGGCCAGCGCGTCTTCGCGGTTGGCGCAGCCGAACATGGTCGCGAACGCGTCGTTGCAGTCGAGCATGCGGCCGTCCACGGTGGAGCGGAAAACGCCGCAGAGATTGCGCTCGAACAGGGCCCGATAGCGGCGCTCCGAGGCGCGCAAGGCCTCCTCGGCGCGATGACGATCGGTGATGTCGCGGGTGATGCCGAAGGTGCCGACGATCTCGCCATTGGCGTCGCGCAGCGGAAGCTCGATCAACAACGCCCAGGAGACGTGGCCGTCGTCCCAGACTTCGCGCTGTTCCTGGTTCATAACCGGCTGGCCGGTCTCGATGATGGCTCGCTCGCGGGCATGGAAGATGCGCGCCACGTCGGGCGAGAAGAAATCGGCGTCGTTTTTGCCGATCACCTCTTGCATGCTGGAGACACCCAGCTTGGCAGCCAGGGCCTGGTTGCCCTGCAAGAAGCGACCCTCCCGATCCTTGATGAAGATGGTGTCGGGCACGGTCTCGAGCAGCAGCTTGAGCAGGTAAGCTTCGTCAGCCAGCACGCTGGCGGCGCTCGAGGCGGCGATTTCAGCGCTGGCGGCGGGCGCCGGCTCGGGCAAGGCGGGTGGCGCGGGGGCGTGAATCCAAAGAAGGATGCGGCCGGGGGCGGCAGAAGCTTCCAGCGCCTGGGCTCGCAGCCAAAGCAGCGGCAGTCCCACGCCCAGCAGCATGGGCTCGATTTGAAAATCGGCAACTTCCGTGGCGGCGCCGTTACCATGGCCGTTGCCATTACCGTTGCCATTGCCGTGGCCGCCGGCCGCCGGCAAAAGGCGGCTCAGCCCGGAGCGCAAGGCGGAAAAGTCCCACTGCCCCTGTCCCAATTTTTCGACGGGACGGCCGAGCACCGCGAGCGGCTCGAGCTGCAAAAGCGCGCAGAACGCGGGCGAGGCGGCAAGCACCACGAGCCCCTCATCCAGCACCGCTCCGGATTGGGGCGCGCGGCCGAGCACCGCGGCCATGGCGGCGGAAGAAGTCATCAAGTCCCATCGCAAGGCACCGGCGCTGCCGGCTTCCTCGGCGGGCATACCCCCTACTCGGCGCTGCCGAGCCACTGCTATCGGCGACCATATCAGAGGGTGAAATCGAGCTGCAACCTGTCCTTTGTGTCCACTAGGTGACCATTTTGAGTAGCAATGTGGCGAAAAGAACGCTGAACTCCTTGGCAGCCGAGCGCGCGGCCTGCGATGCTGGTGAATTCGCGCGGAATTAATTTTTTCTTATGAACGGCGCTCTCATCGTGGATAAGCCCGCGGGCCTGACCTCGCACGACGTGGTGGCGCGAGTGCGGCACCTCTCCGGCGAGCGCTCAATTGGACATTTGGGCACCCTCGATCCCGGAGCCACCGGCGTGCTGCCGCTCCTGCTCGGGCGGCTGACAAGGCTGGCGCGGTTTTTCGAGTCGCGGGAAAAGGAATACGAGGGCGAGATCGTCTTCGGGCAAGCGACGACGACCTACGATGCGCAGGGCGAGGCGGTCGGCGAACTGGCGGCGCGCGTCCCCGAGCCGGCGGCCGTCGAGGCGGCGCTGGCGGGCTTGCGCGGTCGGATCCAGCAGGTGCCGCCGCCTTTTTCCGCGAAGAAAGTTGACGGGCAACGCGCCTATCAATTAGCTCGCCGCCAGCAGCCGGTGCGGCTGGCGGCGGTGGAAGTGGGAGTCAACGAGTTCACGATCACGGCCTGGGAAGGGGCGCGGGCCAGGTTTCGCGTGCGCTGTTCCTCCGGCACCTATGTCCGCTCGCTGGCGCACGATTTGGGGCAGCGGGTGGGCACGGGCGCGCATTTGGGACGCCTGCGCCGCACCCGCGTCGGTGAATTCGGCTTGGCCGCGGCCGTGCCCCTGGCGCGGCTCGAGTCGTTTCAGGCCGCGGACTGGCCGGCCGCCCTGGTGCCGGCGCGGGAACTGTTGCCGGAATTCCCCGCCGTGGTGGCGCCGCGCGAGGCGGTGGCCAAGATTTTGCAGGGCCGCGCCACGAATCTGCCGGAATTTTCCTCCCAGCCCCTGATCCGTGTGTTTGCCGCCGATGCCGCCCTGCTGGCCATCGCGCGGCGGTTGGCGGGCAGCTTGTTCCAGCCGCAAGTGGTCTTCCCTCCGGAAAAGTAACCTGGCCATCGCCCTGCCGCACGCCCGCACAAAGGTGCAGCTTTGCTGCAAGTCAGAGCTGGTGCTAGCGTTCTAAACAGTTGTGCTTACCCGGCGACCGCTTCGACTCGGAAATCGCATGAACCAACGAACGCTGGTCACATCTGCCCTTGCGCTTGCCCTTGCCGGCCTGCTGGCGACCTTGATGCTGACGCCGCGCGGAATGATCCGCGCCGCGGGCGCGCGCAAAAACGAGCACGAACCCGATAACGCCCGGCGGCGGGCGGCGTGGTTCATGCGCGGACGGCATGCGCTCGACGGGCGATCGCCCGCCGAGCACTTGCTGACCGCCCTGCGGCAGCGCCAAGCCGTACCGTTCGTTGCCCCCCGCGCACCGCGCATCTTCTCCGCTCCCCGCCCCGCCGCATCCGGTTCACCGCTGCCGACGAGCGGCACCTGGACGGAACTCGGGCCCAGCCCGCAGAACGACATGGGCTTCGTGCGCGTTTCGGGACGGGTGACGGCGCTGGCCGTGGACCTCGTGAACGATCCCACCGGCAACACCGTGTATGCCGGCAGCGCCTATGGCGGCGTCTGGCAGTCCACCAATGGGCTGAGCGCCAGCCCGACCTGGCGGCCGATCAGCGACAGCACCGGTAGCTTGGCGGTGGGCGCGCTGGCGCTCGACACCAGCACCAATCCGGCGACTATTTTTGTGGCCACCGGCGAGCAGAACAACTCCATCGACAGCTATTACGGCGTCGGCATCTTGAAGGGCGTGCCCAACGGCACGAGCTGGACCTGGACGCTGGTTTCGAGCGCCGACAGCGGGGCGCATCCGCTGCTCGGGCTATCCTTTGCCAAAATCCTCGTCGATCCGACCAACCCCCAGATTTTGCTGGCCGCCGGCGGCAGTTCCACCGACCTCGGCTCCAACAGCATCACCAACAACTACACGCGCGGCATCTATCGGTCGGCCGACGGCGGCCAAAGCTGGCAATTCGTTTTCACGGCGTCGGACTCGAAGAGCAGCAACTATAGCTGCACCGACCTCACTTACGACGCCGCGAACAAGGTCTATTACGCGGCCATCCGCACGCACGGCATTTACAAATCCACCGATCAGGGCCAGACTTGGACGCCGCTGGCGGCGTCTTCGCCATTCGCGAATGGCCTCAGCGTGGACATGGCGACGTTTTTTCACCGCGCCTCGCTGGCCTTCGCCAATGGCACGCTTTACGCTCTGGTGAGCGACGTCAACGGCCTGCCGGCGACGCCTTCGCTCTGCGGGCCGGGCCAAACCAGCGGCTGCGACACGGGTCTGGCGGCGTCGAGCGACGGCGGCGCCAGTTGGAAGCCGATCGCCATGCCGCTGTGCGGCTCGCTGTCGGCGAGCGGCGCGTGCAGCACTAGCGATCCCCTCTTCGGCAACGGCGCCGCCGATCAGGGCGATTACGACATGTACGTCGCCGCCCCGCCCAGCGCGCCAGGAACGCTAGTGGTGGGTGGCATCGACGTCTGGTCCACGCCCAATGCCGCCGGCGCGAGCACGAGTTGGACGAACCTGACCCAGGCTTACCGGCCGTGCCAAAGCGGCCAAGTTTGCAGCATCGTGCACCCCGATCAGCACGCCATCGCCTTCGCCAACGCCAGCACCTGGTACATCGGAAACGACGGCGGGATTTGGGCCACCGCCGACTCCGGCGGCGGTACAAGCGCGCAGGGCGGCGCCAGCGATTGGGCCAATCTCAACAGCGATCTCGGCACGATCCAACTGATAAGCGTGGCTGCCGACCCATCGCGCGCCGGCATCTATACCGGCGGCTCGCAGGACAACGGCACGGTGGGCAACGGCAGCGGCAGCGGATTGTTGTGGGGCGAAACCTGGTTCGGCGACGGCGGCTACGCGGCGATCGATCCCACCGCCCCGAACCGCTATTTCACCGAAAACTCCGATGGCGGAGGGCAGAACGCACCGATTCTACTGCGCTCCGATTCCGCCGGCGTGCCCAGCGGCTGTACCTGGCCTAGCGGCGACCTCTCGACCTGCAACCCCAGCTACCAGCCGATCCTGACCACCAGCGGACTGCCGGAACTCGGCTCGTTTTACGTTCCCTATCAACTGGCGCCCAACGACCCGGGAGAAATCGTCCTCGGCACGTGCCGCGTGTGGAGCGGACCGGCCGACGCGGCATCCGCCGATCTGGGCTGGGTACCGATCAGCCCCGATCTCACCGCCGATAACGCCGCGGCCGGCATTTGCGGCTTCGACTACATCCAAAACTTGGCCGTGGCGCCAAACTCGGCCAGCACGATTTACGCGGTTACCACCGACGGACGCGTGCAAAGTACAACCGACGCCTACGACGTTGCGCCGCAGTGGACCGATTTGACCGCGGCGCCGTTGCCGACCGCCGGCAAGCTGCCGTTTAGCGGCATCGCGGTGAGTCCCGAGGATCCGAATACCGCTTACGTCGGCGTGATGGGTTTCGTCAGCGGCTCAAACCTGGGCCACGTCTATAAGACCAGCAACGGCGGTGCCGCCTGGACGGACATCACCGGCAATCTTCCCGACACGCCGGTTAACTGGATCCTGGTCGATCCCGCCGTGCCGAACGACGTTTACGCGGCTACCGACGTCGGCGTCTTCGTGATCGTCGATGGCGGCGCCGCCGGCGCCGCGGAAGTCTGGCAGCAACTCGGCGGCGGCCTGCCCAACACCGCGGTGCTGCAACTGCACATGGACCCGCAACGCAACGTGATCGCCGCCACGCATGGCCGCGGCGCTTGGGCTATCGCCGCCGTGGGCACGCCGACGCCGGATTTCGCGCTGACGAGCCCGGCGAGCGTGCAAACCGAGGCGGCCAGCGCCACGACGGCGACATTCACGATCGGAGCCGGCGCCCAGGCCGGCTTCAGCGGCGCCATCGCGCTCAGTTGCGGCAGTGGCGCGACATGCTCGTTTACGCCGGCCAGCATTACGCCAGGGCAAACCAGCACGCTGACGGTTAGCGGCCTGGCGGGGCTCGGCTCGACTGCGGCGGAAATCGAGGTGACCGGCGCGAGCAGCGGGCTGAGCCACAACTTGCAATTGACGGTGGCGCCGGCTACCTTCAGCCTCGATGTGAGCCCGAATCAGGGCACCGTGACGGCGGGCCAGGCCTTGACGACGACCGCCGCGCTCGCGCCGCTGCCCGGGTTTACCGGCACGGTCGCGCTCGCTTGCTCCGGCGCGCCGGCGAATAGCGCATGCTCGTTCAGCGCGAACAGCGTGAATCTGAGCGGGGGCGCGCAACAAGTCACGCTCACCATTTCGACCAACAGCGCCGCCATGCTGGTGATGCCGGGCGGCGGGGACGGCTGGCCGTGGGCCTTGCTGGCTTTGAGCTTGCTCGCTTTGGCTCTGGCGACCCGCGGCGCCCGCCGCCGAGTGGCATGGCTGCTGCCGGCGGCGCTGTTGCTGCTGGCGGGCGCGGGTTGCGGCGGCGGCAGCAGCCCGATCCCGATCGGCGGCAGCGGCGGGGGCACGCCCAGCGGCAATTACCAGATCACGGTCACGGCCAGCGCCGGCGTCATCAGCCGCTCGCAGACAGTGTTTTTGACGGTCAAATAGCGGGCCGCGCGCCGCGCACTAACGCACCACGCCGGCCAACGGCGAGCTGGCGCTGGCATAGGGACGCACGGGCATACGCCCGGCCAGGTACGATTTGCGGCCGGCGGCGATGGCCAGCCGCATCGCCTCGGCCATCAGTTCGGGACGCTCGGCGGCGGCGATGGCGGTGTTCATCAGCACCGCGTCCGCGCCCAGTTCCATGGCGCGCGCCGCATCCGATGCGCAGCCCACGCCGGCATCCACGATCAGCGGCACGGTGGTAACCACCTCGCGCAAGATGCGCAGCGTCGCCTCGTTTTGGATGCCCATGCCCGAGCCGATCGGCGCCGCCAACGGCATCACCGCTGCCGCCCCCGCGTCAACCAGGCGGCGCGCCACGATGGGATCGTCATTGGTGTAAGGCAGGACGACGAAACCCTCCTTCACCAGCACGCGCGTCGCCTCGAGCAAAGCCTGCGTGTCGGGAAAGAGCGTCTTCTCGTCGCCGATGACTTCGAGCTTGATCCAGCGGTTGCCCAGCGCCTCGCGCGCCAAGCGCGCCGTGCGCATAGCGTCTTCGGCGGTGTAGCAGCCGGCGGTGTTGGGAAGCACCTTGATTTTGTCGAGGTCGAGATAATCGAGCAGGTTTTCGCGCGATGAGTCGGTGATGTTGACCCGCCGCACCGCGACCGTCACCATGCCCGCGCCGGAGATCGCCACGCAGCGCGCCGTCTGTTCCATGCTGGCGTACTTGCCGGTGCCGACGATCAGCCGCGACGCCAGCCGCTCGCTGGCCAGCGTCAACTCGTCGCCGGATTCCGCGCCGGCTGCGGCGGAGGGCGTCACTACCGCTTGCTTCATAGCTTCATCCTAGCCGATGGCTCGGCGCCCGGCGCCGCTGCGCCCTGCCCCACCCCGCTTGCCTCTAAAATAGAGAGATTCATGGCATCAACTCCGCCGCCGACCAAGGTCGGCTTCATCAGCCTGGGCTGCCCCAAAAATTTAGTGGACTCGGAAGTCATGATGGGCCAGTTGGCCCGCCACGGCTTCGAGATCACGCCGCAAGCCGAAGACGCGGACGTCTTGGTGGTCAATACGTGCAGCTTCATCGAGCCGGCGCGACAGGAGTCGGTGGATACCATCCTCGAGATGGCGGCGCACAAGAAGACGGGCAAGGCGCGGCGGCTGGTGGTGGCCGGCTGCCTGGTGGAGCGTTACCGCGAGCAGATCCGGGCCGAGATCCCCGAGGTGGACGCGGTGATCGGCACCAACGAAATCGAGCAGATCGTGGCGGCGGTGGCGCCGGCGGCGGCTCCCGCGGCGACGGCGAATCCGGCCGCCGCGCTCTTGCCCGTGCTGCCGGCGGATTTCTTCGATCCGCGCCCCAGCGCCCCTTATCTCTACGACGACCTGACGCCGCGGCTCCTGGCCACGCCGCGCCACACCGCCTATATCAAGATCGCCGAGGGCTGCGATCATCCCTGCAGCTTTTGCGTCATCCCGCAGTTTCGCGGGCGCTTCCGCAGCCGCCGCTTCGAATCGGTCGTGGCCGAGGCGCGGCGGCTGGCCACGGCGGGAACGCGCGAGATCGTCCTGATCGGGCAAGACACCACCTGCTACGGCGAGGATCTCGGTCTGCGCCACGGCTTGGCGCAATTATTGGCGAGCCTGGCGGAAATCGATGAATTGGCCTGGATTCGCGCGCTCTACTTCTACCCCAACAAAGTCACCCCGCAATTGCTCGAGGCCATCGCCGCCCATCCACGGCTCTGCAAATACGTGGACATGCCGCTGCAACACGCCAGCCCGGCGGTGTTGAAGCGCATGAAGCGCGGCGGCGGGGCCGAGATCTTCCTGCGGCTGATCGAGCGCATCCGCCGCACCATCCCCGGCGTGAGCCTGCGCACCTCGATGATCGTCGGCTTTCCCGGCGAGACCGAGGCCGACTTCGATTTGCTCTGCGATTTCGTGCGCGAGGCGCAATTCGACTGGCTGGGCGTCTTCGCCTATTCCGACGAAGAAACCGGCGCCGCCTATCATCTGGACGGCAAGGTTCCGGGGCGGGTGATCGCGGCGCGGCGCCGCCGCTTGCTGGCCTTGCAGCGGCAAATCTCGCGCCGCCGCCGCCGCGCGCAGGTCGGCCAGCGGCTGCCGGCGCTGCTCGAAGGCCCCGCGGACGAAAGCGATCTGCTGTGGCAGGGGCGGCTGGAGTCGCAAGCGCCGGAGATCGACGGCAAGATCCTGATCAACGAGTTCGCCGCCGACGCCGCGCCGCCGGCGGGCAGCATCGGCACGGTCGAGATCACCGCCGCGCACGACTACGATCTCGTCGCCACCTGGCTGGCCGAGTAAGTCCCCACCGCGGGCGGCGTTTTACCGTATACTCCCTCTCCGGGAGAGCGCTCAATGTCCACTTTCGCCCGTGCCGCCGCGGGGCTGGCCCTCGTGGCCCTGTGTGTCGCCGTTCCAGCCTCGGCGCAAACTCACTTGAGTCCGCAGCAAGTCAACCAGCGCGTGGAAGAACTGCTGGGCCGGCTCACGCTCGAGCAAAAGATCGACCTCATCGGCGGCGTGAATAACATGTTCACCCGCGCCGAGCCCGGCATCGGGCTGCCGGCGCTGAAGATGTCGGATGGTCCGGTGGGGGTTCGCACATGGGGCAAGACCACCGGCTACGCCGGCGGCATCGGCCTGGCCGCCAGTTGGGACACGGCGCTGGCGCATCGCGTGGGCGTGGCCTTGGGGAACGACGCCCGCGCACGCGGCGTCAATTTCCTGCTCGGCCCCGGCATGGATATCTACCGGCTGCCGGTGAACGGGCGCAATTTCGAATATTTCGGCGAAGACCCCTATCTGGCCGGCCAAATCGCCGCCGGTTATATTCGCGGCGTGCAGAGCCAGGGCGTGGCGGCAACCGCGAAGCATTTCGCGCTCAACAACTCCGAGTACGACCGCCACAACGAGAATTCGATCGTGGACGAGCGCACGCTGCATGAGATCTATTTGCCCGCCTTCGAGGCGGCGGTGCGCGAGGGGCATGTCGCGGCAGTGATGGACTCCTATAACCTCGTCGACGGCGTCCACGCTTCGCAAAACCCGCTGCTCGATACCCAGATCCTAAAACACGATTGGGGATTTCAGGGCATCTTGATGTCGGATTGGGGCGGCACCTACGACGGCGTGGCCGCCGCCAATAGCGGCCAGGACTTGGAGATGCCCTCCGCCAGGTTCATGAACCGCGCGACGCTGCTGCCGGCCATTGCCGCCGGCGCCGTGACGCGGGCGACGATCGACGACAAGGTGAGGCGCATTCTGCGCGTGGCCGTCGAGTTCGGCTGGCTGGACCGGCCGCAGACGAACCCGAATATTCCCCTCTACGACCAAGCCTCCCGTGCCGCCGCCCTGCAATCGGCCGAGGAGAGCATGGTGCTGTTGAAGAACGACGGCCATTTGCTGCCCTTCAACCTCGCCCAGGTGCACTCGATCGCGGTCATTGGCCCCAATGCCTATCCGGCCGTGCCGTCGGCCGGCGGCAGCGCGCAGATCGATGACTTCGCTGCGGTCAGCGATCTGGTCGGCCTCGGCAATCTGGCCGGCGGCGAGGTCAGGGTGCTTTGGAACCGCGGCGTGAAATCGCTCGACGAAATCTTCAACGCCGGCGGATACGTAAGCGGCAGCTTCACGACCGACGCCGCCGGCCATCATCGCGGCCTGCGCGTGGAGCAATTCGACAACCCCGATTTCCAGGGCGCGCCCGTCCAGGCCGGCACCGTGCAGCACCTCGATTCGGCCACGGGCAATCAGTGGGCGCCGGGGGTGGCGCACAAGATCTCATTGCGCTACTCAGGCTACTACACGCCGAAAAGCGGCGGCCCGCAACGCTTCCTTGTCGCATCGGTAGGAGTCGATGCCTACGCGCTCTACGTCAACGGCAAGCTGGAACTGCGGCAGGGGGTGCGCGAGGGCCAGGTGCCCATGGCGGCGGAACTGGAACTGCCGGCCGGCCAACCGGCAGCCATTCGCCTCGATTACCAACCGCAGACCGACCATCCCCGGCTGGGCTTCGGCGCCTTGCCGGCGGCCGAGATGGTCGAGCCGGGCGCCATTGCCATGGCCTCGCATGCGGATGCCGTGGTCCTCGCGGTCGGCTTCAAACCACAGAGCGAAGGCGAGGCCCATGACCGCACCTATCGCCTGCCGGCCGGCCAGGTCGAGCTGATCAACGCCGTGCTGGCCGCCAATCCGCGTACTGTCGTCGCCATTACCTCCGGCGGCAGCGTCGCCACGGAACGCTGGATCGCCCGCGCGCCGGCGGTGATCGAGACGTGGTACGGCGGGCAAGAAGGTGGCCGAGCCTTGGCCGAAGCGTTGCTGGGGCAGGTGAACCCATCGGGGCACTTGCCCATCAGTTGGGAGCGGAAGCTGGAGGACGATCCCGCCTACGGCAACTACTACGAAGCCCCGGGTACGCACGACGTGACCTATAGCGAGGGGCTGATGCTCGGCTATCGCTACTTCGATCACAGTCCGGTCAAGCCGCTCTTCCCCTTCGGGTACGGCCTGAGCTACACCACGTTTGCCTTTCGCAATCTCAGCGTGACCCCGTCGAGCGGCGCGCCCGATGGCCCGTTCACAGTCGCTTTCGACATCGTGAACGCCGGTTCGCGCGCCGGCGCGGCGGTCGGCCAAGTCTATGTCGGCGATCCCTCGGCGCGGCTGCCGCGTCCGGAAAAGGAACTCAAGGGCTTTGCGCGCGTCTTTCTCAACCCGGGTCAGAGCCGGCGCGTGAGCGTAACTTTGCGCCGCCGGTCGCTCGCCTACTGGAGCCCCAGCACGCATGGCTGGCAGGTGGATCCGGGCCGCTTCGTGGTGTATGTCGGCGACTCGGCGGCGCATGTGCCGCTGCACGCGGCATTTACCGTGCGGTAGCGGCGGGCGGCGTCAGGCGTGCTTCTCGACGTGCCCGCCGAATTCGAAGCGCAAAGCCGAGAGCAGGCGTTGCGCGAAGTCGTCTTCGCCGCGGGAACTGAAGCGCTGGTAGAGGGCGGCGCTCAGCACCGGCGCCGGCGCTCCCTCGTCCACGGCCGCCTTGATGGTCCAACGGCCTTCACCGGAATCGGAGACGCGGCCGGAGAAATTCGCCAGGTCCGGCTGCTTGGCCAGCGCGGCGGCGGCGAGATCGAGCAGCCAGGAGGCGATCACGCTGCCCCGCCGCCACACTTCGGCGATATCGGCCATTGGCAGGTCGAACTGGTAATGCTCGGGATCGCGCAAGGGCGTGGTCTCGGCGTCAATCTCCCGTCCCGCATGGCCGACGTTGGCATGCTTGAGAATATTGAGGCCTTCCGCATAGGCGGCCATGATGCCGTACTCGATGCCGTTGTGCACCATCTTCACGAAGTGCCCGGCGCCGTTGGGCCCGCAATGGAGATAGCCCTGATCGGCGGTGCCGCAGCCGGGGGGCCGGCCGGGGGTGGGCGCTAGCTGGCCGGCGCCTGGCGCCAGCGTCTTGAAGATAGGATCGAGGCGCGCCACCGGCTCGGCTTCGCCGCCGATCATCAGGCAGTAGCCGCGCTCGAGCCCCCAAACGCCGCCGCTGGTGCCGGCGTCGATGTAATGCAGGCGGCGCGCCGCCAGTTCGTGGGCGCGACGAATGTCGTCGATGTAGTAGGAGTTGCCGCCGTCGATGATCGTATCGCCGGCCGCGAGCAGCGGCGCCAGCGCCGCCAGCGTCTCATCCACCACCCCTGCCGGCACCATCAGCCACACCGCCCGCGGCGCCTGCAATTGACGGACGAACTCGGCCAGCGAGGCGGCGCCGCGCGCCCCCTCCGCCGCCACCGCCTGCACGCTGGCGGAACTGCGGTCATAGGCCACGCATTGGTGGCCGCCGCGCATCAACCGCCTCACCATGTTCGCTCCCATCCGCCCCAGCCCGATCATTCCCAATTGCATTGTTTAAATCCTTTCCGCTACTGGTGCCGCCATCTCCCAGGGTACAGTCTCGCCCGCGCCGCGGGTGGCGATGAGGCCCGCTGCCGCGCACGGTCCGGCAACTCTGGAGGGTAATTCGGCATCCCTTTGCCAGGAGCTCTACAACCGCATGCGGCAGCGAGCAAGTCGTGAGACAAACTTTTGCCGGGCATCGGGGTGACTCACTTGTCGCAAGTCTTTGCCTCCCACGCAGATAGCTGGACCTGAGTGACCGAATTTGGGTTTTTGCTGTCTCATGCCCGACCCTTCCGCCGCGCAGAAATCAAGCCTTGGCCAGACAACCCAGGCGTGAGTTGCTGAATCGTAGTTGGTATAGGCTCCCCGCTTGGGGTGGGGAGCCGCGCCCGCCATGTGGGGATGGCTGGCGCCGCACGGCGCGGGGCGGGGTAGGACGCTTTGGTTGTGCTTGCTCTGCTCCCGCCCGGCGCCGCGCGCCGGCTCCCTCAGCGCAAGGCTTGCGCCAAATCGGCCTCGATGTCTTCCACATCTTCGAGTCCCGCCGAGACCCGCACCAGGCCGTCGGAGACGCCCATGGCGGCTCGCTCCGCGCCGCTCATTCCCACATGGGACATCGAGGCCGGATGCGACACCAACGTCTCGACGCCGCCCAGGCTCTCCCCCAGCGCGCATAAGCGGAGCCGGCCGAGCAGGGCGCGCGCCTGCTCCAACCCGCCGGTCTCGAAGCTGGCCATGCCGCCGAAGCCGCTCATCTGCCGCCGCGCCAATTCGTGCTGCGGATGCGAGGCCAGCCCGGGATAATACACGGCCCGCACGCTGGGGTGGGCGGCGAGAAAAGCGGCGATGCGCCGGCCGTTGGCGTCATGCTGCCGCATGCGCACGGGCAGGGTTTTGATACCGCGCAGCACGAGAAAGCACTCGAAGGGACTCAAGATCGCGCCCGCCGCCTTCTGAACGAAGCGCACCGCCTCGGCCAGCTCGGCCCGCGCCGCGATCACCGCTCCCCCCAAGCCATCGCTATGGCCATTCAAGTATTTGGTCGTGGAATGGATCACCCAATCGGCGCCATATTCGATTGGCCGCTGGAAATACGGACTCATGAAGGTGTTATCCACCGCCAGCGCGGCGCCGGCCGCGTGCGCCAGTTCGGCCATGCGGCGGAGATCGCAAAGCTCCATGAGCGGGTTGGTGGGCGACTCGACCCACAACAGGCGGGAGGACGGCCGCAAGGCGCGCTCGACCGCGGCGGGGTCGCGCGTCTCCACGTAAGTGAACTCCAAGCCCTGCCGCGCCAGCACTTGGTTGAAAAGGCGCGCCGTACCGCCATAGACATTGCATCCGCAAACGACGTGATCGCCCGCCTGGAGCGTAGCCAGCACCGCCGCGATTGCCGCCATCCCGGAAGCAAAGGCGGCGGCGCCGGCGCCGCCCTCGAGGCTGGCTAAGTTGGCCTCCAGCGCGGCCCGGGTCGGATTCGCGGCGCGGGAATACTCGTAGCCTTTGTGTTCGCCCAGCCCCGCTTGCGCGTAAGTCGAGCTGGCGTAGATGGGCACGTTGACCGCGCCGGTTGCCGGGTCGGGCGGCTGGCCGGCATGGATGGCGCGCGTGCTGAAGCCGTGGCGAGACACGACCCTCGATCATATCCTCAGGCGCTGTACTCTGTACTGCGAGGCCATGCGCGTACTTGGAATCGATTGCGGGAGCCAGGCGACCGGCTATGGCTTGGTCGAGAGCGACGGGCGACGCCATTCCGCGCTGGTCTTCGGCGTGGTGCGGGCCGCAATGCGCGAGGCATTCGCGCCGCGCCTGCACCGCATCCACTGCCAGTTGACGGAACTGATCCTGGCACACCGCCCCGACTGCGTGGCGATCGAAGACGTTTTCTACGCCGAAAACGTCCGCTCGGCATTGAAGCTCGGCCACGTGCGCGGCGTGGCGATGCAAGCGGCGGCGGCGCAAGGCCTGCCGGTCGCCGAGTATTCGCCGCTGGAAGTGAAAAGCGCGCTCACCGGCTATGGGCGCGCCGAAAAGCAGCAGGTGCAGCGCATGGTGCAAGAGCTGTTGCGGCTGGCCGAAGCGCCTGCTTCGCTCGACGCCAGCGATGCGCTGGCGGTGGCCATTTGCCATCTGCACCATGCAGGCGCGGCGCAAGTCGCCGCCGCGTCGCGGCCCATAGGCTAGGCGGCGAGATAATTCGCCGGCGGCCCACGCGCTTACGCTTCTTCGAAGACTCCGCGTTCCTGGCCCAGATCGCGGGCGGCGGGCGTGAGCAGCGTTTTCGGCCCGATGCGGATCTTGCGGCGATCGCGGAGCGCCTCGCGCACGTCGTTTTCGCAGACGAACTCGACCGGCGGCGATGGGCGCGCCGGCGCCGCCGTTGGCGCCGGCGTGGCGGATGCCGGGGGCGCGGGAGCGGCGGACGGAAGCGGCGACGGGGTGGGCATTGCGGCGGGAGCGGCGGGGCCCACGACGCTGCCGGCGGCCATTTTTTCGGCCAGAAATCTCTCGATCACTTGGCGAATCACGGCGCGGTCCACGCTCGCCGCGGCGGGCGGAGCCGGTGCGGAAGAGGCGGAGGAGGGGACGGGCGCGTGCGAGCAGGCGCAGGAGGAGGCAGCGGCAGCCATGGCGGCGGGCGGAGCCTCGGCGGTGGCAGTTGCCAGCGGTCTGGTCTCGCGCGCCACGCGCTTGATGTTGATCAGATGTTGCGGGCCGATGTTGTCGGAGGTGATATTGCCGCCAGCGGCGCCGCAGCCCAGCGTCATGGCCGGAAACAAGTTGGTCGTGGCGCCAATCGAGCCCTGCGGCGCCGGACTATTCACCACCACGCGAAAGGCGGGCATGCGGAGCCCGTACTCGCGGATCACGGCCGGATCTTGGGCATGGATCACCGACGTATGGCCCAGTCCACCGAAATGAAGCAGATTGGAACAAAGCTCGAAGGCGGCGGGGCGATCGGGAGTAAAGTACAACGCCAGCACCGGCGACAGCTTTTCCGCCGAAAGCGGCACTTGCTTGCCCATGCCCTTCAGCTCCGCCACCAGCACACGCGCTTCGGGCGGAACGGCGAAACCCGCCAGCTCGCCCAGCCGTTGCGGCGACTGGCCCACGCACTTCGGATTCACGGTGAACGTTTCGCGCAGGATCAGCGTGTCGCCGAGTTTCTCGATCTGGCCGGCGTCGAGAAAAAACGCCCCGTTCTTGCGCAACTCTTCCGTGATCGGCGCGCGCAGCGCTTCCTCGGCGACGATGGCTTGCTCGGACGAACAGATCGTGCCCCAGTCGTAGGATTTGCCCGTGACCACGTCGCTCACCGCCTTGGCGACGTTCGCGGAGCGGTCAATGAAGGCCGGCACGTTGCCGGGCCCGACCCCGAAGGCCGGCTTGCCGGAGCTGTAAGCGGCGCGGACGATGCTGAGGCCGCCGGTAGCCAAAATCACGCCGGTGCGACGGTGCCGCATCAGTTCTTGCGTGCCCGCCATCGAGGGCGTCGAGAAACATCCGATCAAGTCTTGCGGCGCGCCGGCGGCCCGCGCCGCCGTCCACATGAGCCCGACCGTCTCGCAGATGCAGCGCATCGCCGCCGGATGGGGACTGACGACGATGGCATTGCCCGCCTTGAGCGCGATCAAGATCTTGTAGATCGCCGTGCTGGTGGGATTGGTACAGGGCAAAACGGCGGCGACGACGCCCATGGGCGTCGCGATCTCCATCACGCCATCGGCCGCCTCCTCGCGAATGACCCCCACGGTGCGGAGGCCGCGGATCGCTTCGTGCACGCGCTGGGAGGCGAACAGGTTCTTTTGGATCTTGTCGGCGACCCGGCCATAGGTCGTCTCCTCGACCGCCATGCGCGCCAGGCGCTCGGCGTTGGCGGTAGCGGCGGCCGCCATGGCGCCCACGATGGCATCCACTTGAGATTGGGAAAAAGAACGATAGGCCAGGAAAGCGGCATGCGCCCGCTCGATCAGGTCGCGGGCTTCCTGAATGGATTGGAGGTCCTTGTCCATGGCCCGGCAGTGACCCGGCAGTCTCCCGCCGCCCCGCCCGCTTATGGGCGCAGCTACTTCGGTACCTGGCCCTTATTGGGGAGGATCTTTTCGACTTCGGAGTGCGGGCGGGGAATGACGTGAACGCTGACCAACTCGCCGACCCGTCGCGCCGCCGCCGCGCCGGCATCGGTGGCCGCCTTGACCGCGCCCACGTCGCCGCGCACCATCACGGTAACGTAGCCGGCGCCGATATACTCGCGGCCGATCAGCACGACGTTGGCCGCCTTGACCATGGCGTCGGCGGCCTCGATGGAGCCGACCAGGCCCTTGGTTTCGATCATCCCCAACGCTTCCATTGCCTCTCCTTGACCCGCTAAGGCGCTAAACGTAGCAGAAACCGGCAATAAAGGCCAGCGGCGACTGGCGGCCGGCGCTTCCGCGCGGGCTCCGCGCGGAGCATGGCGGGGCTGCCTTCCCGCCTTTTGCCCGCCGAGGGCGGGCCGAGCGCTGGGCTATGCTAAAACTTGCACCGCCTCGCGCATCTCTTCGTCCGTTTCGAGCTGTACTTCCTCGCGCTTGGGCCGCTCGGCCTATTTCTCATGAGCATCGAGGACTCGGCGGGGATCGCCTTGGTTCCGGAAATCCTGATGATCGGGCTGACGCTGCGGCATCCGCATCGCATGTTCGAGTACATCGTCATTACGGTGGCTGGTACGATCCTGGGCAGCCTGATTTTATTTTTTATCGCTCGCAGCCTGGGCCGCCATTGGGTTGAAAAGCGGATGCCGCCGGAGCGGTTCCGCAACATCCATGCCTGGTTCGAGAAGAACGAACTGGTGGCGGTGGCGGTGCCGGCGCTCGCCCCGCCGCCGGTACCCTTCAAATTGTTCGTGCTGGTGGCGGGGCTGTTCGAAATGCCCTGGATGCATTTCGCCGCCGCCATGGCGGCGGGCCGTTTCGTCCGCTACTTCTTGGAGGCGTGGCTGGCGCTCCGCTACGGACCGGCGGCGTTGGCCTTTTTCGGCCGGCACCCGATCTGGATCGCGCTGGCGATCGTGGCGCTCTTCGTAGCGGCCTTCTTCGTCGGCCGCTGGCGCGAGCAGCGGAGCCGCGTCCACAACTCCGAGTCGGCGCCGCACCCCGAGTCCGGCCCGCATTCGCCAACAACGGTAGGCGGCCGCTAAGTCCAGTCAATACGCCGCGCCCGTTTGCCCCGCCGATTGACACTTGTAAGTAGGCGTGCTACAAAAAGGGCGCTGCGACCAGAGCTGGTTGCCGCTCCAAAGGAAACAACATGCCAGACAAGAATGCTGAAGCTCGCCCGGAGACGACCCTCGCCGACGAGCAAATTACCTCTCAGCGCGGGCTGCCCCGCCGCTCATTTTTGACTGCCGCCGGCGCCATGCTGGTGGGCGCGGCCGCCGTCGTGGCTTCGGCGCGGGCGGCTTCGGCCAGTTCGCTGCAAGGCGATCCGGACGCCAAGAAGACGCCCAAGAAGAAAACGGCGAAGCACCAGCATGCGGCGAAGCACGCGGCGAAGAAGGGCAAGAAAAAGCCCAAAGCTTCCGATCCCGACAGCCATTAATCCTGCCGCTGGCCAGCGCGCCGCTCAGGGGGCGGCGCGCTCCGGCCCATATTCATGCCTTCATCCGTCGCCGTAACCGGGCGCCCGGCAGGGGTGTCGCCATCCACAGCTTCGACACTGGACTGGCTGTTGCACCCCCATGAGCGGGCGCGGTTCTTCGCTGACCACTGGGAGCGCCGGCCACTCGTGGTAAGGCGCGGCGAGCCGGCCTATTTCGAGCGCCTATTTTCGCTCGATGAGGCCGACCGGGTTTTGACCACACTAGACCGGCGCTTCCCCGACATTATCCTCAAGGATGCTCGCCGCGATCTGGATGCCGACGACTACACGGTGGATGGCGAGCGGCTCGACGTCGCGCGCGTAACCGCGCTCTTCGGCGAGGGCGCCACCATCACCATGGCGTTTCTCGACGAGGTGGTGCCGGCGCTGGCGGATTTTTGCCGCGGCCTCGAAGCCGCGTTCAACTGCCCCTGCCAAGCCAACATTTATCTGACCCCGCCCGACGCGCAGGGAGCCAAGCCGCATTACGACACGCACGACGTCTTCGTGCTGCAAATCGCCGGCTCGAAGCGCTGGACGATCTTTGGAACGCCCGTCGAATCACCGTTGGCCGGCCAGGAGTTCGATGCCGAGCAGCACGCGCTCGGCGACGCCACGCTGGAATTCGAGTTGCGGGCCGGCGATGTCGCTTACCTGCCGCGCGGCGTCGGGCACGAGGCGCGCTCGACCGACGAGGTGTCGCTGCACATCACCGCCGGCGTCTTGCGCTACACGTGGGCCGACCTGCTGCTGGAAGCGGTCGCGGCCGCCTGCCTGCGCGACGCAGCGCTGCGCAAATCGCTACCGCCCGGTTTCGCCGAGCCGACATTCGATCGCGCCGCCGCTGGGGCGCACATGCGCGAATTGTGGAAGCGAGCGGGGTCGCAACTGGATATCGACGCCGTCTGGGACGTATTCGCGTCTCAATACGCCGCTTCGCGCCCGCCATCATGGCGCGGACAGCTGGCGCAACTGGAGGCGGCGCGCCACCTCATACCGGCCAACACGGTGACGAAACGGCCGGGATTATTGGTCCGGCTGCTGGAGGAGGCGAATTTGCTGCGGATCGAAACGCCCTGGCGAACGGTCGTCGTGCCGGCGCACGCAGCCGCGGCGGCGCGCTCGGCGCTGAGCGGCGATCCGCATCGGGTGGGGGCCTTGCCGGGCAGGTTGGACGAGGCGGGCAAGCTGGTGCTGGCGCGGCGGCTGATTCGCGAAGGCCTGCTGATCGTAATCGGCGCCTGAACGCCGCGGCGTTGCGCAACGGAGCCGGTATGGTCGGCTAGCGACCGGCCGTGGTTCCCTAGTACGCTAGCCGGCATGATTCGGGTCCTCCTGACACTGGCACTTACATTGCCGCCGGCGCTGCTCGCGGCCGGGCAAAGCGGCGGGGCCGCCCAATTTCTGGACGCCGCTCCCGCTGGTCGCGGCTGCGGCCCGGCTTCGATGGGAGCGGAATTTCCTGGCGGGAATTCCTGGGCCGGCAACGGAGGCTCGCTCCGCTCAGGGCCTCTCCAAGTTGCCGCGACTCGCTCCTACCCGCCCGCGCGGGAGGGCGATTTCGTCCTGCACAACTACCGCTTCGTTTCGGGCGAAACACTCCCCACGCTGCGCCTGCACTATGCCACGCTGGGCCAGCCGCGGCGCGACTCCTCCGGGCGCGTCGTCAACGCGGTGCTGGTGCTGCACGGCACGGGCGGCTCGAACCGCAATTTCTTGAATGCACACTTCGCCGGCGTGTTGTTCGGCAACGGCAAATTGCTGGATGCGTCGCGCTATTACGTTATCTTGCCCGACGACGTCGGCCACGGCCGCTCGAGCAAGCCGAGCGACGGCTTGCGGACGCGATTTCCGCATTACACCTACACCGACATGGTGCGCCTCGAACACGCGCTGGTGAGCCAAGGGCTGGACATCAACCATCTGCGATTGGTCATGGGAACGTCGATGGGCTGCATGCATTCGTGGATGTGGGGCGAAATGTACCCGAATTTCGTGGATGGGCTGGTGCCGCTGGCCTGCTTGCCGGAACCGATCGCGGGCCGCAACCGCATCATGCGCGACCTCATTCGCGACGCCATTGTCAACGACCCGAGCTATGACGGGGGCAACTACCACCGCGAGCCGCCAGGGCTGCTCATCGCGCGCCAGTTCGAATGGATCATGGTCAGCGCGCCGCGGTATTGGCGACGGCTGGCGCCGACCGGCGCCGCCGCCGACGCCATGCTGGCGCGCTTCGATCAACGAGTGGATGCCAGCATGGCGAACGGCGAATTGGACGCCAACGACCTCTTATACGCGTTCGCCGCGTCGCGCGACTACAACCCGGCGCCGCGACTGGGCACGATTCGCGCGCGAGTGCTGGCCATCAATTCGGCCGACGATTTCGTGAACCCGCCCGGGCTCGACATCATGCCGCGCGATATCGCGCGCGTGCCGCACGGAAAATTCGTGCTCCTACCGATCACCGACCAGACGCGCGGCCACGGCACGCACAGCCTGCCGGCGATTTGGCAGGGCTACCTGGCCCGCTTCCTAGGCACGCTGCCGCCCTCTGCGTAGGCGGCGCTGCTAAACTGGAAAAAAGGCCCGCACGGCGCGTCCCCGTCGTCTAGCCCGGCCTAGGACATCGCCCTTTCACGGCGGTAACGCGGGTTCGAATCCCGCCGGGGACGCCAAGAAGACAAAGCAGTTGCAAGTTCTCTTTCCTTTTGTTCATGGTCCAATTTGGTCCACGAAGCCGAAAACCGACTGCGCTGCCGGTGTTCAGCGTCCTGGAGTACGCGCATGGACGAGATGCCCCTAAAAGGGCACCCCGGCGGGGGCATCGGCAGACTGTTCGAGGGTCGAGGCAGCCTGCGCCGAGCGGTCGGCTCGATCCAACTTGCGATCCAACTTGCGGATCGAGCCGAGGTGAACCTCGCAAATACGGCGCAGAACGTTGTCTTTGCCGGTATACAACCGCCAACGGAGTTCACCTTCAACATGCACGTGCGAGCCCTTGGCAACGTTCTTGGCGAAATCGCCACGCTTGCCCCAGGCGATCACGCGATGCCATTCGGTGCGCGACACGAGCTTGCCGGTTTACTTGTCGCGCCGCGAGCGCTTCGTCGCGAGTGAGAGCACGGCGTAGGTGCAGTTGTTCTTGGTTGTACGGACCTCGGCGTCCGTCCCGCTGAAGCCGATCAAGCTGATTCTGTTCTGAAACATTTATAGTTCCTCCGATTGATGTTCCCCGTTTTCTCGGGGCACACAGACCGAAGGTTCGCGGGCGAGTTCAACCGGCGCCTACGGAAGTCGCTTGAACTCGCGGAGCCAAGATCGCGGGTCATGTCCAGGGTCGCGTAGGAAATGTTCACGCGATCCAAGAAGGCGATCACGTACATCACGAACAAATAGGGCAGCAGCCGCAGCGCGATGCGGCGGCGCAGCGCTTGGCAGCGCGGGCACGGGCGCAGGGGCGACGGCGCCAGGGGGCGCGGATATGTGCGCCAGCATACCGCGATCGCGCTGGCGGCGCTGCGCCCGGCCCGGCCCTAGTTCCGCGACTGGAGAAAGCCGCTCAGCGGTCCCGCGCCGGGCACGGCGAAGAGCTTGACCGTCACTCCGCCGGCTCCGAGCACGAGGCCATTCGACGAGAACTGCAGCGAATAGAAGCCCACGCCGGCAGGCGTGAACTCGAAATCGCTCGTCGAGCCCACGCTGACCGGCGCTTCCGCGTCGCGGACGGTCGCCTGCGGCGCCGGCAGGTCGGCGCCGTCCTTGGCGATCGCCCGCCATCGCGCCAGCTTGCCCGCCTCGCGCAGCGTCACCGTCACCGGCTCGTCGGTCGGCGTGATGTTGATGAACCGCAAGCGGTAGCGGCGACCCACCTGCAGAAATTGCACGGGCGGCTCCGGACTGCCGTTGACCACCAACGGATCGCGCAGCACGTTGGGGCCGCTGCGCCCGATCACGAAAACCTTGTCGGCCGCCGGATCGTATTTTTGTCCCGGCGGCAGCACGAGCAAAGCCCCGTAAAGGCCGCCGGTCAGTTGCTCGATGTCATGCCAATGGGTGTGGTAGATGAAGGTGCCGGCGCGGGGCGGCGTGAGGTAGGCAGTGAACGATTGTCCGGGCGCGATCGCCGGCGTGGTCTGGCCGGAAGTGCCGTCCCAGCCGGGCACGCCGTCGTAGTAACTCTCGATTTCGAGGCCATGCCAATGCACCGCGGTCGGTTCCTCGAGCTGGTTCGTAATCGTGATCGCCGCGCGCCGGCCCTGAACCAAGACCAGCGGCGGCCCGATCGCGCCGACCTCATGGCTGACGCCCGCGAGGAAAAATCCCGGGCCCGCGGGCACATAGTTGCGGGCCGGCCGCTCTCGGACGTACAGATGCCGGCGCGCGCTCACGGGCAAGGCGGCCGGCGCGGCGCCGCCGCTCACGTGGATGCCGAGCACCAGCCCCGCCATCCCGTAGGAGGGTTTTTGGCCGCCTCCGTAATTCCCTGGCGCGGCGCCATCCATGGCCGCCATCGCACCGCTGCGCGGCATGGCGGCGCTTCCAGCCGCGGCCTGCCCGCCATATAAGAGCGGCGGCGTCCACGGCGACATGTGATCCATGATGTGGCAGTGGAAGAGCCAATTCCCCGCCCGTGCCGGCACCCATTTCATCTCGAAGGTGTGGCCCGGCGGCACCGATTCCGTCACCACCAGCCGCTGCTCGGCGGGTGGGTAGGATTGCATGCTCTGACCATCACCCACCGCGGTCACGGTATAGAAGAATCCGTGCAGATGCATCGGATGCTGCAATGCCGACCCATTGACCACTCGCCAGAACTCGGGTTGGCCGACGCGCGCTTGCAGCCGCTCGGTATAAGGCCAGGACTTGCCGTTGATGGCGAAGACGACTTTGAAGTCGGGTTGGAAAGGGTTGATGTCCCACATTTGCAGGACGAAGATCCGGTCTGGCGGCGGCGCCGCCGTCGCGTCGACGACGAACGCGCCGGACATCGGCCCGTCTTTATCGGGCTCATCGGTGATCGTCCCCGGCATCGTCGAGGCCCAGTAGAGATAGGTTCCCGGCGCCCCGGCATCGAATCGCGCCTCGTGCATCTCTCCGGGCGCCAGTTCCATCATCGCCGCCGGGCCGAGGCCATGGCTGCCGAGTCCGTGCACGAATACCTTATGCGGCAGCAGGTTGCGCACGGAGACGCGCATCGCGGTCCCTTGCGGAACGCGGATTAACGGGCCGGGAATTTGCGGGGCATGTCCCGTTTCCGCAAATGCCGCCACTCGAATCGCGGCGGGCGTCCGCGCATCGGGGTTGGGCACATGCGGGTCGTCGCTATCGGGCCGCCAGAGCGTCTCGCGCAGCTCGAGGCGAAGCGCATAGACGCCGCCCGCCATCCGCCCCGCCGGCAGGCGATTGGCGTTCGGCACCGCGACCGGCAAGGGCGGCGTCGCCGCGCCCGCGGTCCCCACGGCGAGGCCCAAGGCGCCGAGCAGGACCGCCGACGCAACCATCGGACTTCGGCGCCGCGGCTTTCGCCCGCGCATGCGGACGAAGCGACGAACGGGAATGTTCGAGCACGCCGAAGATGCAGCATCTGTGATCTGTGGCACGTTCGGGGGAGTATATCATCGCCGGTTTGCTTCCTCATCGCGGAGCGTATTTGGGGCGCGCTTTCAGGCTCCGGTTGGCCCAGCGGCTGACCGAGCAATGGTAGGAAGATGGACCCGCCGAAAGGGAGAGGTTTTTTATCGGCGGCGAAGGGAAGTGACGATGAGGGGGTTGGTTGCTTTCGCCTGTGCGCTGGTATTGTGCGCGTGTGCCGCGGCGCAGGCGGGCGCATGGGAAGCGGTTGAAGGGGTTTCACCCGGATCGGCGGTAGAAGTTCACTCGCGGGCGGCAACCGTGAAGGGGATGCTAGTTGGCGTCTCGGCCTCCGGCATGGACGTCCAAACCCGCGAAGGCGCGACGCGGCATCTCGACAGGAGACAGATCACCAAGGTTTACTTGGTCGGAAAATCCCGTGAGCTTCGCGATGCTCTGATTGGCGGTGGAATCGGTAGTGTTGGCGGTGTGGTGTTAGGCCTCGCAGTGTACACCGGATGCTGCACCTATTACACGGGTGTTGGTCCCCAGTCCCGCCCACTGTCCAAGGCTGCGGCCACTGCCGTGTACGGTGCGGTAATCGGCGGTGTCGGCGCTATTACTGGCGCCGTGGTCGGCCGAATAACGGGCCATTCTAGGACTCTAATCTACGAGCGCGATTCCGGCCACAACCAGAGACCGACCCAACGGCAGAACCCAATGGCTGCCGCAGGCACCGCCCGATGACACGGCCAATCCGTATCGAGTTCTAAGTCGCCGCGCTTTGCCAGGTCCACCGGCTGACCTGGAAGGGCCATGAATTCCTCGAGGCGATTCGAAGCGACACCCGGTGAGCCACCGTGAAACGGGAAGCGCTGAGTCACTCGGGACAATGACGACGGTGTCCCGTTCGTAGTTGGAGGTAAGAGCGGCGGTCAATGGCATTCTATGCCACCGCATGCCGGGTGGCAGGCTGCGATCCATCGAGGATCGCCGTGAGCGACCAAAGATCACGGTAGCCCATGATCTTGCGGAAGGTGGTCTCGAGATCGAGGAAGGCGGCCGCCGACCAGCGAACCGGCATGTCGGGACGCCAGCGGCAGACGTGGGCAGTGCGACTGCGGACCCCAGAATGAGGGCTATCCACGATGTTGCTCGTTGCCAGGCAGCGATCGAGCGATCGCGGCACATCGAGGCGATTGAGCGTAAAGCACCCCTCGAGGCCTTCGAGGAGTGCCGCCGCCGCGTCCGGATGGCTGAAGCCAGCCAACGGCCAGCGCAATGAAAACCAAGATAACCGCCAGCATGACGATCATCGCGACCAGGTTGGCGAGCGCGGTAGCGCGAATGCCGTGCGGGTTGACGACAGAGATCGCGGCCGCGAAGAGCGCACACCAGAAGGCGTAAGGGATCTGAGGGACGAGGCGCGCCAGGGTAAGGGCTCCGTAAATCGTACAGATCAGCGGAACGAGCAAATAGTCGAGCAGCATCGCCCATCCGGCGAGGAAGCCCAAATGGGCGTTGAGCCCGCGACTCACATACGCATAGGCCGAGCCGGCGGAGGGATAGAGCGCCGCCATGCGCCCGTAGCTCACGGCCGTCAGCGCCATCGCCACCATGGAGGCGAGCAGCGCCGTCACCGCGAACCCGCCCGAGAGGGCCTGCACCACGCCGAACAGCGGCACGGCGGCGATCGGCATCAACGGGACGATGCCGTAGACGATCAGATCCCAAAGCGAGAGCACGCGCCGCAGCCTCGCCGCCTCAGCGTTCACCGCCGACTGCGCCAAATTCGCACGCCTCCTGCGCAACGCCTTGCCACAGCGAGCACCGCTACGGCCAGGGGAGCTCGCATCCAGCCGCAACCCTGCGCGTGATGTTGCGACAGGCGGAACAAGGCCCGGGCGATCGGACGTTTTTGGGCGATGAATTTCCGGACCTGCGACTACAGTGGTGAGGCGCAGATGAATTTGCTGAACATCGCAATCGACGGCAGTGTGCGCTTGGGCGCGCAGATTGGCGACGACGTGCTTGACGTTTCGGCGGCGCTGCCGCAGCCGGAATTCCGCAACCTTCAGGGCTTGCTCCACGGCGGCGAAGAGAGTTGGCGGCGAGTCGAGGCGCTGGTTGCACAGCCACCCGCCAAAGCGACTCGGCACCGCCTGGCGGACGTGCGCCATGCGCCGCTCGTCGCACGCGAGGCCCGTATTTTCGCGGTGGGGCTCAACTACGCCGACCACGCGGCCGAAAACAAACTGCCGCCGCCCGCCTCGCCGATTTTCTTCTCGAAACTAGCGGCCACCGTAATGCCCCACCGCGGCGCGGTGCCGCTGCCCGCCGGCAGCGAGCAGGTGGACTACGAGGCGGAATTGGCATTCGTTCTCCGGCGGCGGCTCGAGCGCGCCAGCGAGGCCGAGGCGGCGCGCGCCATTGCCGGCTATACGATCGTGAACGACGTGACGGCGCGCGATTTTCAGGCCCGCGACGGGCAGTGGTTTCGCGGCAAAAACTGCAACGGCTTCACGCCCATGGGGCCCTGGTTGACGACCGCCGATGCGCTGCCGAGCCCGCCGGAGCTCGCCATCACGCTGCGGCTGAACGGCATTACGCGACAGAGTTCGAATACCCGGAATCTGTTTTTCAAGCCGGCCGCGCTGGCCTCGTTTCTTTCGCAATCGCTGACGCTCGAGCCGGGAGATGCGATCACCACGGGAACGCCAGCGGGCATAGGGTTTTTCCAGAAACCTCCGCTGTTCTTGCGCGCCGGCGATGCGGTGGAAGTCGAGATCGAGGGCATCGGGGTCTTGCGGCACACGGTAACGGCATGAAGGCCGGACTTCAATACCTGGAAGCGCTGCGGGAGGCGTTAGCGCAGCTCGAGGGGGCGGCGCTGGAGGCGGCGAAGGCGGCGGTGCGGGCGGCGCTCGAAAGCGGCGGGGTGCTGCATGCCTTCGGCTGCGGGCACTCGGCACTGCTGGTCCAAGAGATCTTCTATCGTGCGGGCGGTCTCGTTGCCGTAAACCCAATTCTCGACTGCCGGCTGGGATTCGAGCCGGGAGCGCTGGCGAGCAGCGCCTTCGAACGCGGCATCGAAGGAGCTGGCGAGTTGGCATCCCGGGCCGACTTTCGCGGCGGCGACGCCGGCCTGGTCATCTCCAACTCCGGGCGCAACGGTCTGCCGGTCGAAATAGCGCTGCGCATGAAGGCGGCCGGAGTCAAGGTCATTGCCCTAACCAACGTGCGGCAGTCGCGGAAAGCAGCGTCCCGCCACCCCTCCGGGCAACGGCTCTTCGAGGTGGCCGATATTGTTTTGGACAACGGCGTACCTGCCGGCGATGCCGCGCTGCGCATCGCCGGAATCGCGGCGCCCATGGGGCCATTCAGCACGGTACTGGGCGCAGCGCTGCTGCATGTCTTGTTGATCGAAGTCGCGGCGGAGATGGCCGCAGCGGGACAGGCTCCAGCGGTGTTTCCCAGCGCCAATGTCGAGGGCGTCACCCTCGAGGATATTCGCGCGCTGATGGCGCCATGGGCGAACCGCATCCGCTATTACCGAGAGAACCAAACATGAAACAGACACTCCTCTGCGTAACCGCGGCGATTCTGCTGCCGCTCGCGGCCTTCGCCGCGGCGCCACCGCAGCATGCTCTTGGCAATTCGCCCTGTATCTGGGCTGCGCCCTTAACCGGACCCGGCGGTCACATCGACGCCGCGGCCACCATGCGGACGCTGCGCGAAAACGGATTTTCCTGCTATGTCTGGGTGATGGAGAACAACTGGGCCGAACTGCCGGGAGCGCTCGACGCCGCTCGCCAGAATGGCATTTCGGTGTGGGTGGTGCTTATTCCCCCCAGCGAGGGTCAATCGACGCCCTACGGCTTGGATTTCGCCCGCTGGATGCGGGAGCTGGGACGCTTGTCGCGCACTCATCCGGCCCTGCGCGGCGTGAACATCGACGATCTCGATCAGGGCACGAACCCCAAGCTGTTCACGCGCCGCTACGTTTGCGAGCTGCAACGGGCGAAGAAGGCAGTGGCGCCGGAATTGCTGTTCACGCCCACGGTTTACGATTTGGACGTCAGCGTTGCCAACCGCCTTGCCGGCTGCGTGGACGGGGTTTGGCTATGGTGGACCAACTTGGAGAAAAACACGGGGCTGCCCGCGGCTCTCGACAACGTACGCCTGGCCGTACGCGGGCGATTTCCCATTTACGCCGGCGTGTATTCCAGCGCGACGTCGTGGCACCGGCAGGGACGACCGGAGCCGAAGATCCTGCGCGAAGGGCTGGCCATCTCCTGCCGCCATGCCGACGGCGCTTTGGTTTATACCATGCCGCTCGAGCCGCAGAATAACCCCTGGCTGACGGCTGCGCGCGGTTTTGTGGGCCATTGCGGCGAGAGCTGGTCGGCCGGCGTCGAGGCCACGCGCTAGCCCGCGTTCCGACGCCCGGTGCCGGGCGATGTTCTGGCAGACGGAACGAGGAGAAAAATCACTATAACCCCTGGACGCTTGTAATTTTCGGCGACATAATCGGGGCACGCGCGGAGACGTAGCGTGTCGCGTAAGTTTGCCGCTCTAGTGGAATTCGGGCTGGTGGCGATGGCTGTTTTTGCGCCTCGAAGCGCTGCGCAAAACGTCATTCTGATCTCCATCGACACGCTGCGCGCCGATCACCTGCACTGCTACGGATATCGGCTCGAGACGAGCCCGAACCTCGATCGGCTCGCTCACGAGGGCGTGCGCTTCGCCGACGCCTACACGACGATTCCGCTGACGTTGCCGGCCCACACGGCGATCATGACGGGCGAGTTGCCGGCGCGCAGTGGCGTCGAGGATTACACCTCGCGGCTGTCGCCGCGTGGTCCAGCGACGCTCGCCGAGCTTCTTCGCGCGCATGGGTTCGCGACCGCCGCCGTTGTCGCGGCCCCGGTTCTCGATCATCGCTTCGGCCTGAGCCGCGGGTTCGATGTCTACGAGGACCAAATCGCGCCGATCACGCTCGAAGGCCTCAACTGGGTGCCCAAGCGCTTGGCTGGCGACGGCGTCAATCGCGCATTGGCCTGGATAAAAACGCATTGGGAGAGGAAATTTTTCTTTTGGCTGCATCTCTACGATCCGCATCGGCCACGCTGGGCGCCCGCCCCAATCGCGGCGGAGTTTCAGAGCCCGTACGATGCCGAGATCGCCTACGCCGATCATGAGGTTGGCCGTCTCCTCGACGGCTTGCGCACGATGGGGCTTTACGCAAAGACGATCATCGCGGTCGTGGCGGATCATGGCGAATCGCTGGGCGAGCACGGGGAGTCGACACACGGCTTCTTTGTCTATCGCGCTACCCTCAGGGTGCCGCTGATTCTCAGGCTTCCGGCCGGGCAGGACGTCGAGGCGAGGGGCCAGGTCATCCACACCAATGTCGCGAATTTCGACCTGTTCCCGACGATCCTGGAGTTGGAGCACGTCGCGCTGCCGCCCAACATCGATGCGGCTAGCCTGCTGCCGTTGCTTGGCGCGCACTTTCCCGCGAGCGGCGGCGGCTGGGGCCGGGCAGTTTACGCCGAGAGCGAGTTGCCCTACTTGCACTATGGCTGGAGCGATCTGCGGACGATCATTGCGAGCCACTATCAATATATTTTGGCGCCGAGGCCCGAGCTCTACGATCTCGCGCAGGATCCGCGCGAAGTCCATAATCTGGCCGGTTCCGACCTGGCGTTGGCCGATACGCTTCGTGGTCGTCTGCTGTCCCTACAGGCGCACGCGCTCGCGGGACCGCGCGGCGCGACGGGCCATCGCCCAATGGCGCATTGTGCTTCATTCCGACCCTCGCGATGCCGCTGCGCTGATGGGCGTGGGCGCGGCCCGGTCGCTGCTCAATGAAAACGAGGCGGCCGCTGCCTCGTTTCGGCGCGCGCTAGAGTTAAATCCGAGCCAGCCAGGAGCGGCCCGCGGCCTGGGTTGGGCGCAGATTACGTTGGAGCGTTACTGCGATGCCGCGAGGTCGTTCCGGCGGGCGGTCAACAGCGCTCCGAAGAGCGTTGGCGATTGGCTGGCGCTGGGCGGCAGCGAGGACCACTGCGGCCGTCCGCGGGCGGCCAAGCGCGCTTGGCTGCATGCGGACCGTCTAGCACCCAACAATGCCTGGACCCACTCGGTGCTGGCGATCGCATACAAGCAACTGGGCAACAAGCGCGAGAGTCGTCGACAAACGGCGCTGGCTGGCTCGCTGCAGGCGGGCATCATGCCCATCCCTCAACGCGAACGAATCGGCGGTACGCCCATGGAAAGGCGCAAGCCCAAATAAATCAGGCTTTCCAGGCCGTCTTTCGGAGGGTGAAAAATCCTCGGGACGGGCCCGACGAACTGCTCGGGGGGCACGGTGGAGTTCTCAGCGGCTTCGATCTCGCCTTGGATCGCCGCCAACGCATCGCTCACGAACGGCGAATTCGGATCAAGCATGTGGTTGTGGATGGTGTAGCCGCGGATATGCCAGTTGTAGTCGAGGGCCACGTCATCGGCGTTGTCATACGAGGAAAATTTTGGCCCAAGAGTGACGACAGCACGGCTGGCCATCTCCATGGTTGTCGCCTTCGCAAACTGTGCCGCAACGGGCGCCGGCAAGGGCTGATCATCGCCGCGCACGATGCCGCCGCCTTGGAAGAAGGCGCGCACCAGGCCGGGGCGGAGCGGGCTGACGACCGTGAAGCGCCTGACCAAGCCACCCGGCGGGACAGCCGCCAGGCCAGCCGCCTGAGTCACCGGGCCGACGGGCGGCTGCCACAGGAAGTGAATGCGCTGCTTGTCGGTCATCGTGTTGCCGCCGCGCCCGTGCCAATGCCAGAGGAGCGGATACTTCACCCATGGCTGGGCAGTCCAACCGGGTGGGGGCTCGAGGTTGAGGTCGGCCACGCCACCAACGCCGATCCACCACTCGGTGATGGGCGCGGCGGCGAGCACGCCGTTGCGAACACGGTAGGTGTATTCGAACCAACCATTAGGTAATTTCCGAATTCGCACCGCGACGAAGGGCTGCACATGATTCGGCATGCGCACGCCGAAAGTAATCCTCGGTTCATCGTCAGGGCCGGCTCCCGGCTGTCCGAGATCTTGTGGATAGGAGACGACCAGATCGCCGGTCCGCCAATCCAGAAAGACATAGCTGTTGGCCCAGCGGGGATCGTGGAGCTTGGCCCCGTTGTTCCAGAACGGGACCGTGCTCATCAGGACAGTCTGGCCGGGGGTCTGTGCCGCAGCAGGCGACTGGCTGATCCCCCCGAGGGCGAGAAGCGCTCCTAATGCAACAACAAGACGGTACTTGCCCATAATGTGTCTCTTCTCATGGGCGCGGTCGCGCCAAATCGTTGAGATCCAGTGCGGTCGCTAGCTGGATCTCCATCGGCGTGGATGGGGGCGCCGCAAGCGCTTCCGGTCCTGTACCACGCGCTATGCCACGCAGATCGTCAACCGCGCTGCGCACGAAGGCGGAATTCTGGTCCAGTTGGCCATGACATGCGAGCCACTGCGTCGATTTCAGCAAGCTGCGCGCGATCTCGGCGGGCGGCGTGCCTGGTAAAAACGCCGGGCCGAGAAAGCGAAACTCTTTCGCGTAATGGCGAATGGCCATGTAGTACTCGACCTCCTGCGCCGCATCGTTGGGCATGTCGTGGGTGGGGTCGTTCGGGCCATCGGCCTGGAAATAACTTCTTGTGAAACCCGGTGAAGCCGGCGTAACTATCGTGAACCCTGGTCGCGCCTGACCAGGCTCGATGGCGCCGCCGTGAGGAGATAATTGGTTGCCGGCGACCCAATCGAGAAAATACGCCGGGGGCGGGAAATATGCTGGAACGTTCGGGTCGGTGGGCGCAGGATTCACATCCTTAAGCGCGGTCCACCCCGGCCCGTGGGCGGCGAGAATTGGCGCCGGGATTGGCATAATCATTTTCCACCAGGTAATCGGCTGCCGAGCCGTCGGCTGGTTCGATATCGCATAGTTGTACATGAAGTCTCCGCCCGTGCTGGCAACCTGCATGCGTATTCTGGGACCGACGTGGTTTGGTAGGACAACATGCATCGTAACGGTCTGACCGGGATTTTTGGCACGCGGGTTGTCGAGATTCGCGGGGTACCGGATCACCAGGTTCCCGCCACGGTCGAGCCCGACGTATTCAAAGTTTGGAGGTCTGGGAGGCGAGGGACAGGAAAACAATGGGGGAGGCACGCTTTGCCCGAAGGCCAGAACGGCGGCCTGGAGCAGTGCGGCAACGAGCGCGGAGGCGTTCCGGAGCGCGGGCGTGGACATAGACTCCGCCTATTGGAGCGGAAGGCCAGGGGGCGGCGAGCCCGGCGGGTAGAATGGGCAAGCGGTACTTGAGTAGCGGGGGATACTGTCGCTCCATTCGCAATGAACGTTGTTCTTGTCCGGTTCGGCGTAGGCATATTCGGCACCCGCGGAGTTTTTGCAGAAATTGACCATATCATCCATGTTTGCGTCAGGGATTAGGTCAATGTCGATAGCTGTACCGCGGCTGTGGTACTGATGTGGGCAGCGCCAGTTGAGGCCGAGGTCGAACCAACCTCCACCTTCGAGGGCTGAATCATTTAGTTCGAGAAGAGGATTCTTGCCGTATTTTGCGTAATAAGCTTGAAGTGCTGTGGCGATGCCGTTGATCGTTGCTTGAGTGGCGAAGTGGCTGTAGGGATGTGCAGCCCTATATCCGGTAAAAGTGTAAAGGTCCGGGTTCGACGGCACGGCCATCAGATCGGAGTACTTGACCGTGTAATCCACGCCGTCGCACTCGGTCACACAGCCGAAGACGGCCTCGTGGTCGCCCACGTAGCTGGACTGCAGCGTGAACATGCAGTCGCCGACGTCGTCGGTGGTGCATGAGGTTGGAATGGCCGAGCCGGTGGGATGGGAGGGGTCGTCGTGATTGTGACCGAATCGGCGTACCAGCCGAACTGGATCGAGACTGAGGTGTTGCGCACTGGGCTGCCGGTCGCGGAATCGACCAGCGTGACATCCACCGGCTGCTGAGAGTAGGGTGCCATCACCGGCGACTGCAGCGTCAAGGTCGCAACCGGGTTGCTGGGGGCGTTCACCGGCGGATTGTAGACCGGATAGTAGCAGCTGTACGTCTCGCCGCCGCCCCCGTTGATGGTGAAAGAGTACCCACCGTAGGTGCAAGGATAGTAGCCTTGCGCTAGCACCGCGCCCGCCAGCGCGAGCACCAGAACCGCGCTTACGAACAGCCTCGCGCGCATGGCTTCGCCTCCTTCGCCGCGGCACCAATGGCCGAGGGCGCGCGAACGCCCGAGGAAGCCAGCGCCGGGCCGACGCGTTCGTTACGCTAGTCCTCGCGAGACGGCCTGTCAAGGGGTGGCACGAAATTTAATCTGGCGGCGAGCTACCTAGCGTAACGATCGACGAAGCGGCGCAGGCGGGCATCGGCGGTAGCTAGGAACGGCGAGGAAACGGCTTCGTAATCGCGAGCGTGCACGGCGGGCGAGGGGAGATAGCCCCAATAGCCATTGGCGTAGCCGACGACTTGCATCCGTCCGTGCCGCCATAAAAACGCTCCCGTGTCGGCGCCGACCTCAAGCGGCAGCGCAATCAGCTTGAAGGACCCGAAGCGCCAGACCACCGCTTCGACGCCGAGGCTCCTGCGACGGAAAAGGCGCGACTTCCGCAGTTCCGACCACACACGGTCCCCTACACTTGAGGTTTCGGCTGGCAGCGGCGCGCCTCTTGGCCGCAATGGGAGTTGCAGGCGGCACCGGCTCGCGGCGAGTTGCACACGGCGGGCGGTGCGCCAAGGCAGGCGATCCAACCGGATCACGACTGCGGCGGCCAGACGTTCGCTCTCACGCGGCAAGCGGTCGCGACGGGTGAAACGCGTACTGATATTTGCGGCCGCGCCGTTGGCAACGACCGCGCAAGAGAACCCGCGCGCTTCCAGGCCGCGCGCGATCGCACCGTGCAGGTCGGCGGAGTAGCGGTCGTTTTCCGGGCCGAGGACGGTCGGATGGCAGCCATAAATCGCCACGACCGCCGGCGGTCCTCCTTGGAGCGGGCGCAAGCGCAGGGCCAAGATCGACTGCGTGCGGCCACGCGCCGGGCGGTTGCGGTCGGTCGCAATGCCTCGAATCACTCCGCGCGTCCAGGCAAGATCGACCGGCTGCAGCACCGCAAGTGCCCGCGCTGCCGCGTCTTCGATGGCGCGGCCGGCGCGCGACCAATAGGCGCGGGCGGCATGATCGGCGGGCGTGCCCAAAATGAAGGGACGGATGGGCACCGCTGGACCGGAGTGCGTGTGGGTCGAAGCTACGATCACTTCGGTCGGCCGGAGGCCGTGCTTCCGAGCTAGACGGGCGCGTAGCCGGTCGCTCCACTGCGCCTCCGCGGACAACCAATCCAGGCAGACGAATAAAAGCGTCCGCCGGCCTTGCCGAAGGGCCAAGCAACGCACATGCAGGGAATCGAGCACGCCGACGGCCAGTGCGCTGCGCGCCAGGTAGCCGGCCATAGGGAGGCCCAGGGGCGGTGTAATCTCGCTCCGCGCCCAGCCGGCCTGGAGCACGGTTGATTTACTCACGGCCAATACCCCGCAAGTCCGGCGGCAAATGCCGCAAAAAGCCCTGCAGCGGCGCCGCCGCTGGAACGCCGAGCTCTTCGAGAGCCAGCATGAAGGAGCCGGCGAGCGGCGGCCAGGCAGGCGCAACGAGACGCCCGCCGGCCAGGGCGCGGCGCAACGGCTTGAGAACGACGGGACCGGCAGAAAAGACCGATCCCTGATAAGAGATGCGGGGCGAGCGCAAGCGCAGTTGAGAGGCTACAGCGCCAATCTGCGCCGCCAGCGCCTGCATGGCATCCGTGATCAGCCGGCGCGCCACGAGATCGCCGGCGGCGGCGGCACGGGTGACGAGCGGGGCAAGCGCGCCGTACTGAGCCGGCGTCCATCGCTCGCGATAAGCCCGCGTCACCAAGCGCCAGAGCGAAGCGGCGCGCGCATGGCGGAGCAAGAGAGGCGCGAGCCGCGTGGGCGGCCCGCTGCGGTCCTCAGCGCGCGCGGCGGCGGCCATCGCTTGCCGCCCCAGCCATTGGCCGCTGCCCTCGTCGCCGAACAGCCAACCCCAGCCACCGGCGCTCGCCCAACGGCCCGAGGGCGAACGGCCGAGCACGATCGTTCCGGTGCCGGCGATCACGACCACCCCAGGAGCGCCGGCCAAGGCAGCGCGAAATGCGGCCGCCACATCCGCCTCGACCAGCAGGCGCGCTTGCGGCAGTTGCGCGCTCAGCAGACGTTCGGTCGCGCGCCGCCCCGTGCCGTCGCAGCCGACACCGGCGCTACCGATCGCGGCCAGCGCGATGGCCCGCGCCGGTTGGCGCGCGCGCGCCAGAGCGGCGCGGACTGCGCGCCTCAACTGCGCGGCGGCGGCGGCCGCTCCAATTGCGAAGGGATTGCTCCCGCCGGCCTGGCCGATACCGAGGATACCGCCTTCCGGCGTTACCACAAGGGCGCGAGTATGGCTGGCGCCCGCATCCATCAACAGGAGCAGGCGCCGCCCATCACGCGCCACGGCGCACGCTCCGCAGCCGGGCCGCACCCGGGCGGCGGCCGGCCGCGACGATCGCGATTCCCAGGGTCAAAAAACCGATCCCCATCCCGAGCGTAAGCGCGCTGTCGGAATGCGGCAACACTCCGGCGCCCAACAGCGCCAGTACCGCTCCCATGGCGGCAATGATCGTGCCAGCGATCGGCGCCGGGTTGATGCCAGCGGCGTCGGGAGCCGGCGCGGTGGGCCGCTCGAGGCGGGCGAAGAATGCATCGGCGCGCGCGGCGGCCTCGCCTCGCGCGGGGAAAAGCACCGCCGCGGCAAGCAAAACGAGCACGGTCAGGGCGGCCGGCACGACGATGCTTAGCGCCTGGAAGGCGGCTCCGCCGCCCGGCACAAACCGCCATTGATAAACGAGAAAGCCGGCGCCGACGACGATGCCTACGCCGAAACCGGCGAAGGCGCCGCCCGCCGACAGCCGCCGGCTCAGAAGCCCCGCCAGCACCGGCAACACCGTGGGCGGCAGGAAAAAGCCAAAAGCCGCGACCATGGTGTCGAAAATCGTCCAGTGGAAATGGGTCACCAGCAACGCAATCGCCAGCACAATGACGCCGACCACGACGGTCAGCCAGCGCCCCACCCAAACCAGTTCGCCACCGCCGGCCAGCGGCCGCAGCCAGCGGCGATAGACATCCACCGTCAGCACCGCCGCCATGACGTTGTAGCCGGACGAAAGCACCGACATGGTCGCTGCTAGCAGCGCCGCCAGCACCATGCCGAACACCCCCGGCGGCAGCAGCGCGGCGGCCACGCTGGCGTAAATGGTCTGCGCATCGCGGACATGGAAGGAAACGCGCGCGAGCAGGCCGGTGAGAATCCAGAACGGCGGCAGCAGCAAGAACAGCGCACTCGCCAACCAGCCGGTGGCGCGCGCCTCGCGATCGCTGCGCGCGGAATAGAACTTTTGGATGAGCGACCAATTACCGGCCAGTCCCAGCGTGCTCAGCACCAGAAAGGCGCCGACGTATTCCCAGCCGTAGGGCGCGTGCACGGGACGCAACAGCGCCGCAGGCAGCGCGTGCCATGCGCCCGCGCCAAGGCTATGCCAGAGCAGCGGCAGCAGCAGAATCACCGCGCAGGTGACGAGCGTGAACTGGACGAAATCGGTGATCACCACCGCCCACAAACCGCCGAGCACGGTATAGAGCACGACCACCACTCCGACCGCGGCCATCGCCGCCCAGGGCGAGATGCGCAAGCCGGCGGCGAGAAACAAGCCGATGGCCACAACCTTGAGCGCCTCGTCGATGAGCTTGAGCGGGATCCCAGACCACACGAAGACTTGGCGAATGGCGGCGGAAAAGCGCGTCTCCAGGAACTCGGTGGGGGTGATGATGCCCGCCCTCCGCCAGCGCGCCGCCAGCAGCCAAGTCGTGACCAGAGTGGCAGGAATCGTGGTCCAGTAGAGGGTGAGCGCGACGAGACCGTAGCGATAGCCGAGAGCGGCATAGACGACGATCGACAGGGCGCTGACGTATGACATCAAAAACGAAGTGCCGCCCAACCACCAAGGCAATTGCTGTCCGCCGGCGAAGTACATTTCCGCCGACTTCATCTGGCGCGAGTAGCGCAGCCCGATCGCCAGCATGGCAATGAAGTAGGCCGAGAGCGCAACGAGATCGGCGGGGCGCATGGAGGGATGGATCAGGCCACGGACTTCGCGAGCGGCGCCACCGCTTCGCTCGTTCCGGAGGCGAGAGAGCGGTGAATGGCTTCGAGGGCGGCCGTCACCTGCCGTCCATCTTCGCCCGTGACACCGGGGGGGCGGTTTTCGCGGATCGCCAGCAGAAAGTCCTCCAGGCACTGCGGAAAGGCCCCGCGCAGACGGCCGAAGATGTCGGCCATGAGAAAGCCCTTGGGATAGGAAAATTTTTTCGCCGTGCTGACTTCGAGCGACTCGCATTTGCGATCGAGGTGCACGTGACCCGCCTCGCCAATGACTTCCACAAAGGAATCGACGATGGAGGGAAAGGTATTGGGATAGACCCAGGCCGACTCGAAGGTAACGAAGGCGCCGGAGGAAAATTTCACCTGCGCCTGGATGACATCGTAGGTCGGGATGCCGCGGGCCGCCAGGACTTCACGCCGCCCCCAGGCACGCGCCTCGACCGGCTCGGCATCGAGCCACCAGCGCAACAGGTCGATATCGTGGGAGCCAAGGAACCAGGCCGGGGTGGTCTCGCCCGCCCAGCGAATATATTCGGTAGGCACGAAGATGGTGTCGTTCTTGCGCGCGTAGCCGGCGAGAGGGGCGCCGATTTCGCCGGCGGCGATGAGCGTCTTGGCTTGGTAGTAGGCAGAGAGCCAGCGGTGATTGAAGGCGACTTGGATCATCCGGCCGGCGCCGCGCGCGGCGCGCAGCAGTTCATCGGCTTCGGCGAGCGAGGCGGTCATCGGCTTCTCGATGAGCACGTGGCGGCCCGATTGCAGCGCCGCGAGGGCCGGGGCAAAGTGTTCGCGGTCGGGCGTGGCCACGACCACGGCATCGAGATCGGGCCGCTCGAGCAGCAGGCGATAATCGGTCGCGCCATGCGGCACCGCGTAGCGCGCGCGCAGCTCCTCAACGCGCTCGGCATGTCGCGAGCAGACCGAGACCACTTCCGCCAGCGGATGCTGGCTATAGATGCGAACGTAGGACTCGCCCATAATGCCCAGGCCGATGATGCCCAGGCGCACACGATCGGGCGCAGCACTCATGACCCTTCCTCCTCGAGCAAACGCCGGAAATTCTCGCGCAAGATCAGCCGCTTTTGCTCGTCCGACAGTTGCGCCGCGAGCACGCGGCCGAGGGTTGCCGACGCCTCGAGATACGGCAGATCGGAGCCGAAGAGAATGCGCTCGGCCCCCACGGCGGCGACGCAATACTCGATCACGCCGCGATGCCCTTGCGAGCCGCTGAGATCAAGGAATGCGTTGGGCGCTTGCCGCGCCACGGCGACAGCCTGCGTGTAGCCGCGCCAGGTGACGCCGCTGTGGCCGAGCAGGATGCGGGCTCGAGGATAAGCCAGGGCGATCGGCAGAAGCCGCAAGGGTCCGCAATTGGGATCGGAGTCCCAAGTGTGGACGAGCACGATGGCGCGCTGCGCGTTGGCATACTCCCAAACGGGCCGGTAACCCTCGGCATCGACCGGCGCCTGGTGCAGGTCGGGATGCATTTTGATCAGGGGCGGCCGATGCCAGCCCGACCAGCGCTCGAGCTCGCGCGACGCTTCGCCGGACGGATGCGGATTCACCGTTACATAGCCGATAAAGCGGTTCGGATGCCGCGCCAAAAGCGCGGCGACCTCGGCGTTGCCGCGCGGCGCGTCCGAGTAGCAAGCCAGCGTCGAGGTGACCGCCAAGCGTTCGATATCGAGCGCGTCCATCACGCGCAACATGTCCTCGGCGTCAGTCTTGTAGGCAGGAAAGTCGGGATGGACGCCCAGATGGCCGTGACAGTCGAGGATCGGCACCGGCGAGCGGAACTGCAGGGCGGCCATTACGGCTGCACCTCCGCCAGCAAGCGGCGCAGATTACCTCCGCCCACGGCGCGCCGCTGCTCGTCGCTCATGCGAGCCGAGAGCAGCGCGCCCAGCGCCGCGCCCGGCGTGAAGAGCGGCATCCGGCTGCCGAAGAGAGCGCGCTCGGCGCCCATGCGTTCGACAAAGGCTTCGAGTTGCCGATGCGCGAGGTATCCCGAGGTATCGAAATACAGTTGAGAATGGCGCCGCAAGAGCGGCCACAAATAGCGGTCGCCGCGATAACCGGCGTTGAGGAAAACGACCGGCAATTCGGGAAAGTCCGCCAGCAGCCGCGCCAGACCGTCCCAATCCAAGTCTTCGCGCCCAATCAGGGTAACGACGCGCCGCGACTGCAAATATTCGCAGAGCTCGCCGCAACCCCAAGCGGCGCTGGCGAAATTATGGCGCAAGGCGCCGAACGCCAGCTGAACGGCACGAGGCCGGAGGCGTTCGATTTCCGACAAGATATCGGGCGTCGCCGCGAAAACGGGGACCAGCCAGTCGCTCTGGAGTTTGGCGAGTCGGCGATTGCCGTTCGCGGCATCGTATTCGATGCTCGCCCAGTGCGCCGCCAGCGCGCGCGCGATCGCGAACCGCTCGAGCTCCTGCCGCAACGGCTCGGCATCGAGGGCCAGCGCACCCTGCGGGCCTGATGGGCCCACGCGCACATTCGCATCGAAGAGGCCGAGCGCCGCCAACTCCGCCCGCCAGTCAGTGAACGATGTCAAGGCGATGTTCTCCCGCCGTCAGGTGAAACGGCGCTGCGGCGGCGGGCCGGCCGTCCAGGCGGATCGCACTCGCAGGCACCAGCGCGATCTCGCACGCAGCGCCGGCCCAAACCTCAATGTGTTGCGCGCCGGCGGCGGCGAGCACGGAGACTGGGCGGCTGGCGCTCAATTTCCAACCCCCCGGGCTGCCGATGTTTCGCAGATCCGTCGCCAATACGGCTTGGTTTTCGATGGCAAGCAGATCGCCATCGGTCGTGAAGCCGCCGGCGACCAGCGGACCGCTGCCCGTGCGGCTCAGCAGCGTAACGCCCAAGCGACGGCTGCCCAAGCCCTCGCTATTGTTATTGACGAACGCCGCGAGATCGCCGCCCTCACTCCGACCACCGAGCTGAATGCCGACCAAAAAACGCGCCGCGAGGACGGGCGCGGAAACGAGCGACAGCATCTTGCGGGGCGCAATGGTGCCGTCGAAGTCGCCAAATTCGCCTTCGGCCACCGGCGCCGCGGCGAGCCGCCAGCGCCCGCCCGCGGCATTGACGATCGTCGCCTGAACCCGCTGCCCATCGATCTCCGCTTCTTGACCCGCCGTCACCACGGCATCGCCCGGCGGCGCGTGCAACAGCCAAGTGTACGAGTGCGGCGCGGACGAGCTCACACGATCTCGAACCAGGAAAAGATCGGAACCTAGCAAAACGTAGTCGCGAGAATAGGCGGCGAGCCTGCCGCCATACGCCGGCTGGAGATTTGACGCCACGTAATCCAAACCGGGCAAGAACAGATGGGCGGTAATCGCCGGAGCTTCGCTCCAGGCGCGCCAATAGCGGCCGGCAATCCCGGATTGGCTGAACGGATCGCCATCGATCAGGATCGTATTGTGGCCGGCAGCTTGCGTAAAATAACTTGGATACAGCGGTTCCTTATAGTAATCCGCGTAGCCGGCTTCGCCGACAATCTTCTCTCCGCGCGCGGCGATCTGAAAGCTGCCTTCGTCAATGTGGTGGTGATTGAACCAAGGGCCGACACGCAGCGCAACCACGGTCGCTCCCGACTGCCATCCGCTGCGCAGCGCGACGCTGCCGCGTTTGGGGAAGACGCGCGCCAGCGGCGGGGCCGGCGGCTGCGGCGCGCCCAAAGGCGCGTCTAAACCCGCCAAGTCCAGCAGCTCTGGCGCGGCTTCAAGAGCGCGGCCGGTATCCGCCACGGGCGGCGGAGCGTCGGCAAGAGCGCGGATCGGATTGTAGGACTTGCCGTACCAAGCTCGCAGAGCGGCATCACCGCCATGGCTAGCCGGCCAGGCAAAGCCCGAGAGCGCGCCCAGCCAGCCACCGAAATCGCCGGTGTCGAGTAGGGCCAACTGGCGGCCGGTGTTTGCGTACTCAACGTAGCTCGGCCACCAAAACGATTGCCGCATAGCAGCCAGACCGGGGGGGTGGATTCCCAAGGCATCAAGCGCGGCGGCGCCCCAGGACATGCCGACCATGGCGAATTCTTGATAACCGGCAGGTTCAGCTTCGCTGCCGTCGCCGGGCAACAAGCCGCGAAGCAGGCGGCGATACGCGACGAGGAGTTCCGCGATTGCTGCTCCCTTTCGACCCGCCAGGTCGCGATCACTTGCCGCCGAGGCTACCGCCAAGGCCAAGGCCCCGCCCACCGCGTGCGCCATGTGATTGCTGGCGGCGATCGGCAAGCGATTGTCGAGAAAATATTCCTGGACCGCCGGGTGAATTGCCAAACGCCAAAATGCATCGGCGATAGTGGCGCGTTCCGCGGGCGTGAGTTGATTAGCCACCAAATCGTAGCCAAAGGCCACGCGCTGCGAAAACACGCCTACCTCGTAATACGTGTGCAAGCCATGAGCGGCAAACCAGGGGGGCGTCCAAGTGCGCCAGCGGGCAATCGTCAGCAGACCGCGCCGGGCGGCCTCCAGGGCTTGGGCGTCGCCGGTGAGCTGGTAATCGAGCGCATTGAGCGAAATGGCGTGGCTATAGTTTTCGAGCAGCGTGAAATAGCCGGGAAGGCCCGCCAATACCGATGCAGTGGACATGAGGGCGATGTTATCGCCGGCGGCCGGATTCCATCGCACACGAGCCGCCGCCGCGCGCGCGGCGGCGTGAACAGCGGAGCGCAAGGCGGACGAGACTTGCAGCTTCCGCCAATGGGCCGCGTCGAGCAAAAGGGTGGGATGCGCGGGAACGGACGCGCCGAGGGCGAGAAAAACGAACGACACCTGCGCGTCGCCGCGGCTCGCCACCAGACGCCAAAGACCAGGCCGTGCGTCGGCGCGGATGGGCAGCTGCGCGCCGTCCGGCGGCAGTTCGCGCGTTTCAACAACGCGGCCGCTGGGATCGAAAATGTGGACTTCCGCTCCAGCGCTGCCCGCCAGCCGGACAAAGAGCGGCACCGAAGGGGTGGCAACCACCTGAGCAACCCGAGTCTCATCGCCGTTGCTCGCAGCCAGCCGCGGCGCTAGGACCTGCAAGCTCGCCGGCCGCAGCGCGTCAATCGAGAGCGAGCGCAGAAAGAGGCGCTGGTGGGAACCCGTCGCCGGGTTCTGGACGCTCGCTTCGACCACGAGCGCCTGGACGGCAATGGCAGCCGAAGGGAGCCGCAACTGGTAGCCGGAGATGACGATGTCATGCCAGCCGATGCCGGCGGGCAACGGCGCGTCAAAGCGCGTTCCATCCTCGGCTCCGAGCTCGAGACGCAGGGAGGCGGAACGGCAGGTCTCAAGCCGATATACCAATCGAATTCGGGAATTGGAACCGGCCACGAAACGCAGGGAACGAATGATGCCCACCCGCAGCCGCTTTTCTCCGTGCGCTTCTACGTCGCGAACCAGCATGGGCCGGGGGGCAAGGGCGGTGGTGTAAATCGTAGGATCGTAGCCAACGTCCTGTGACAAGGGAAAGCTCAGCCAAGCCGGCAGACCAGCGCGAAAATCCGTCTGAAAATGCCAAGGCGCTAAAGCCGGCGCCGGCGCCGCGCCCAAGATAGCGCAGAACGCAGCAATGAGGATGGTCAGGCGGAAGAAGGTCAGGCGCAAGCGCTCACGCTCCGCGGCCCGCCGAAACCTGCATGAGCGCGGCCGCATTCTGTTGCACTTTAGCGAAGGCAGCCACCATGTCATCCACGTCGGCGGATTCGCCCAGCAAAAGATGGTGTTCGATCCAAATGCCGTCGCGGCAGGCGCGTTCGGATTCGGGCAAGATCAAGTTGCGGTAGTCCTGGGCCGGCACCCGAGCCACGCAATGACAGCTCCCGGCGGCACCATGAAAGACGGGGTTGTGATAGAGCGGGCGCGGATAGGTGGCCACGATGGGCATGCCTTCCGCACGCACCGCCTCGATGAAGCGATCGCGCGGCAAGCCGGCAAAGGCATCCGGATCATAGCGAAGCGTGACCAGATATTGGGGATGCCGACTTACGCGCGGATCCTCGGACCCCAGGCTCAGGCCGGGAAAACCGGCCAACTGGCGGCGCAGGCGGGCCACGTTGTCTTGCCGCCGCTCGGTCTGCTCAGCCAGCCGCTCCAATTGCGCGCAGAGCAAGGCCGCCTGAAAGCCGGTGATGCGATAATTCGAGCCCAAGGTGAAGTGTTCGAACCAGCCACCACCGGGACGGCGACCCTGGTTGCAATAGCCCCATAGCCGTTCCGCGAGCGGCGCCGAGTTGGTGACCATCATGCCGCCCTCGCCGGCGGTCATCAGCTTGAAGGCTTGGAAACTGAACGTCGCCGCCTCGCCGAAGTTGCCGACTGGCCGGTCGCGCCAGCGCGCGCCGTGCGCGTGGGCCGCGTCTTCGATCAATGTCAGGCCGCGCTGGCGGGCCAAGGGCACGAGCGCGTCCAGGTCGGCGGGCCGCCCGCCGAAATGCACGACGACAATCGCGCGCGTGCGCGGCGTAATGGCGGCGGCGACGGCCTGCGGGTCCAGATTCAAGGAATCGGGTTCGATGTCGGCAAAGACGGGCTGGGCGTGGCACAGCAACACCGCCGTCGCCGTGGCCACGAAAGTAAACGCCGGCACGATGACTTCGTCGCCGCACCCGATACCACAGGCACGCAAGGCGACCTCCAGCGCCACGGTTCCGTTGGCGCAGGAAATCGCGTGCGGCACCTGATGGAGCGAGGCGAAGCGCTGCTCTAATTTCTGAATGGACTCGTTGTAGCCGCCCCACGAGCCGCTATGCAGCACCTCGGCCAGGGCTTGCTCTTCGAGCTGGCCGTAGACGGGCCAGGCGGGCAAGGGCCGCGTGCGCAACGGCGCACCGCCCAACACGGCCAGGCTCATCGCCCGACTCCATTCGCCAGGGCGCCCGCCGGGCGCGGCGCATAGCCCAAGAGCGTCTCGATTTGCCGGGCGGCCTGCCGCAACGCTTCGGCAAACTCGCGGTCGCGACTGGCCGCCAGGCGGCTCGCCGGCCCGGAGATGCTGAGCGCGGCGACGACTTTGGCATCGGCGCCCAGAACCGGGACCCCGATGCAGCGAGCGCCGCGCGCGTCCTCTTCGTTATCCACGGCATAGCCGCGGAGGCGAACGCGATCCAGGTCGCGAAAGAAATCGAACTTGTTACGCACCGTGCGGGGCGTGAGCGCGCGCGGCGGTCTGACCCGCAGAACTTCCTCGATTTCCGCGCGCGACCGAAACGCCAGCAACGATTTGCCGAGGGCGCTGGAATAGACTGGGCTCCGCATCCCGGCGTGGGCCGCCAGACGGAGGGGATGAGGGCTTTCCAGCACGCGAATATAGACCACCTCACCATCTTCGAGGACGCCCAAATTCACGGTCTCCTGGAAATGGCGCAGCAGCTCGCGCATGAATGGCAAGGCCATATCACCCAGGCCGCGCAGGGGCCGGCCCCCATCGCCGGCCAGCAGCGCCAGCTTGGGCGACAAAGAATACCCGCTGGCACCACGCTCCACGTACCCCAAACTTTCCAGGGTAAACAGGATCCGATAGACGGAGCTTTTGACCATGCCGGCGCGCCGAGTAAGGCCGCTCAGAGTCACATCTTGCTGGCCGTGAAACGCCTCCAGCACGCGGGCAGCGCGCTCAATCGCCACGATGTAATTGTTACCAGCCATCTCTCCTAACCTCGAGCCCTCGTATGCCGACCAGTCTCCGGGAACTCGCCGGGCGCTGTAAAGGGAAATGCGAGGGCCGCTGGGGGTCGTTCTGGCCTGCAGAACATTGCGCTCATGCGAAGCGTTTCTTCATTGACTTCACTGCCGGGCGCGAAAAGAATGACGCCGAGTAGATGGGAGCGCGTCCGTATTCTACTCTGCAGAACGGACGGCTTACGGCCTCAGGGAGACATGCTCATGACCAAGCGGCACCTCGCACACTGGACCTGGTTCGCACTTCTCGCCGTCTTCGCGCTGGCAACGACGGCAATTGCACAAAGCGCACGCGGCACGATCCTCGGGCACGTGCAGGACGCCTCGGGCGCCCCCTTACCGGGCGTGACCGTGACGGCCAAAAACGTGGGCACCGGCATCACCGCCCGCTTCACCACCACCTCGGCCGGCGACTACGCATTCGTGAACCTGATCCCCGGAACGTATTCCGTTTCCGCCAGCCGCCAGGGCTTCCAGACCGTCACCGGCGGCGGCCTGGTGCTCCAGGTGGAGGCGACACTACGGCAAGACTTCACGATGCGCGTCGGCCAGGTCGAGCAAGAGGTCACGGTCGCCGCCAATGCCCAGATGGTGCAGACTGACAACGCAACCGTGGGCCAGGTGGTGACGGCACGACAAATTCAGGCCCTGCCGCTGAGCGGCCGGGACTTCACGAACCTGATCCAAATTCAAGCGGGCGTAACCACGCCGTCCGGCGGCATTCAGGCGTCGGTTTTCGACCAGCACGGATTGAATAGTCAGTTTCGCGAGATGAGCGTGGACGGGGCGCGCCCGGCCTCGATCAGCTACGTCATCGACGGCATCTCGGACACGGACTTTTTCTTTAGCAAGCCAATCAACATTCCGCCCGCCGACACGATCCAGGAGTTCAAGCTCGAGAACGGCGTCTATCCCGCCTCCGGCGGCTTCGGATCCGCCCAGGTAGACGTGGCGATCAAGTCCGGAACCAACACACTGCACGGCGGTGCTTATGATTTCTTGGAGAACAGCGCCTTCCAGCCGCAGAACCCGATCAACGCGTATCTCAATACCGCCAAAGGGACCAAGCTCGCGACCAATTCGCCCTTCCGGCAAAACCAGTTCGGCGCCAATCTCGGAGGACCGCTGAGCATGCCCTTCGGCGTTTATTCGGGCCGGAATCGAACATTTTTCTTCGCCAGCTATGAAGGCGGACGAATTCGCAGCACCTCTGGAGCAGGGGCTTATCAGGTCCCCACGTCGGCCGAACGCCAGGGCGATTTTTCCGACTGGCCTTATCCCATCTACGATCCCTCCACGACCGGCAGCCAGCCCGCCACCAGCGCCGATCCATCCGGCCGCACGGCCTTCGCGGGCAATAAGATCCCGAGCATCGATCCGATATCGCAAAAGCTGCTGAACTACTTCCCGCAGCCCAATATCACCTGCACCATGCCCTGCGGCAACTATGTCGCCACCACAACGGCACCCACGAACACGGACGTTTGGACGGGGCGCGTCGATCATCAATTGACCAACAGGGATCAGCTTTCCTTTACGCTCAACGCGGGCCGCATCAATGCCCCTTCGATCTCGCCGCTGCCGGCCTCGAGCTCGGAAGTGTTCGATCACTCCTACTTGCTGGGCTTGGAGTGGCAACGCACCTTCACTCCCAACTTCATCATGGCGCTGCGCGCCGGCTACACGCGCGAAAATTTCCACGAAGGCGCGACGACCGCTTTCGGGCCGAATCTCTCGGCCCAGTTGGGCTTCGCGAACACCAATCCCGTTCCCGCGTTTTTTGGGATTCCAACCCTGTCGATGGGCGACGGCTATAGCGGACCCGGCAACGGCAACAACGGCTATTCGCAGAAGGACAACATCTATCAAGAGGTCGCAAATTTCAATTACATACACGGCGCCCACAGCATGGCCTTTGGCGCCGACATCCGCCGTATCCAGCTTTGGGATGCGGATGGCTTCAGCGCCAACGGCACCTTGCACTTCACCGGCGCCTACACGGCTTCCGACCCGATCGCGGGCGCGCAAGGCAAGCTGGGAGCGACGGCCGGCAACGGCTTCGCCGATCTTTTGCTCGGCGATCCGCTCTCCGTCGGCGCGCCGGTGCCGTTGGCGTCGGATCTGTATAACGTCCGCGGCACGGGATTGGGCCTCTACTTCCAAGACGATTACCATGTTTCGCCACAGTTGACGCTCAATTTGGGCCTCCGCTACGAAATCCCATCGACCTTGCACTCCACCGATGCCAGCGGTAGCGTCCTCAACTTCGCCACCCCAGGCGGAGGGCTGATCTGGGCGGACAAAACGTTTGTGAACATGTGGAGTTCCAGCGCGGGGGCGGCGGCGACAACCTATTTGCAATGCTGCGCCAGCAACAAGTTGGTGCCGGGCGTAAAAAACAATTTTCAACCCCGCCTGGGCTTCGCCTGGCGCCCCTTCACCAGCAACCGGTTCGTCGTGCGGGGTGGATGGGGCATGTTTAGCAGCGCTTATATGCGCTTTTACGACGGGACGAACTACGACGACAATGCGCTGGCCACGCTCTCGAAAAACCCCAACTATCCGGTAGCGTCAGGCAATGAGTCCGTTTCGCCGCTTGCCCTAAAGACTCTCTGGCTGGCTCCCGTCAACGTATTCTCGAGCTTTCCGCCGGGCTGGCAATTCGGGGTGCAGACGGAATGGCCGAGCAACCGAAACCCGTACACGGAACAATGGACTCTCGATACCCAATACGCGCTGACGCCGGACCTCCTGCTTGATCTCGGCTACGTCGGCTCGCACGACATGCATGAACCGTTCCAATACGAGTTCAACGACGCGCACCTCGCCAGCACGCCCGATATTATCCCGGGAGCCAAGACCGGCGCGCCGGTCATTTGCAATAGCCTCAAGGACGCGTCTCAGGCGACCGGTGAATACGCCAACTGCCCGGCCACCGGGTCGGCCTTCCAGCCGATCGATACGCGGGTACCTTTTGCCAACTTCGCGGCCGGCAGCTATGCCAATGCCAATATCGCCAGCGGCAATTACAACGCGCTGCAGGTCCGCCTCAATCAGCGGTTTCACAACGGCCTAACCCTGCTCGCGAACTATACGTGGTCGCGCGCGCTGGACGAGATGTCCGAGATCGCGGCCTTCAGCGGCAGCAACAACTTCATCCAGGACACCGCCAATCTCCGCGCCAACTATGGCCCCGCGGATTTCAATCAAACGCAGCGCGTCGTCTTCAGCTACCTCTATGATTTGCCGGTGGGCAAGGGCGAGCGCTGGTCTCTCGGGCTGGCAAACTGGGTGCTGGGCGGCTGGCAAACGAGTGGAATCCTGACCTTCGCCAGCGGCTTGCCCTTCAGCGTTTACTGCTGCAGCCGCGGTGGGGGCCGAAGCGTGGACCTGACGGGCGATCCCTTCGGCGACCGCCTGCGGGCGCAGATCACGGGGACGGCGGCAAGCAGTTCGCCCACCGTACAGCAGTGGTTCAACACTGCGGCATTTGCGACGCCGACTACGGGAAGCTTCGGCAACACGGGCCGGAACATCCTCACCGCGCCGATGATGCGCCAGGCGAACATGAGCTTCATGAAGAACTTCGGCATCACGGAGCGCCAAAACCTGCAATACAGGCTCGATGTCTTCAACTTCCTGTCGAGTTGGCACACCGGCACGCGCTTTCCCGACAATCGATTGAGCGACGGGCCGTCATTCGGTTCGCTCATCGGGGCGCCGACCGGGGTTACGTATGGATTGGGGGAAGAGAACCTGTGGACGCCTCGGGTGATTCAGATGGCGCTAACGTATTCGTTCTAACTGCGTGGATCGATGCGGTTTCTTGGGCGCGCTGGCCGAGCTCCCCAGCAGTCTTGGGCTTGGCCGGCGCACACCGGAGAGATCGCACCGCGGGCACACGAATTCCAGACCATCGATTTAACGCGGGCCATCCTTCGGATCATTCATTGGCCCGCCGACCAGGGTCACTCGCGCTTCGGGGGAGGAAAATCTCTGGTCTCCCCGCGCGATCCCAATGGCCCTGACTTACACGTTCTAGGCCACCCCACCATGGCTACGCGCCGCTGCTTCCTTGGAACTACTTTTGCGGCTTGGGCCGCGCGCGGTTTCGCGATCCCGCCCGTAACGGCACTGGCGCTCGAGCTGGAAAACGAGTGGCTGCGCTTTGCGGTGGATACGACGGGCCGCGTGCGCAACTTCAGCGATCGACGCACGGGCCGGAGCTATTTGGCGCCGGGCACCACGCTCGGCGCCAATTCCTTTCTCACGATTCGAAAGAACGGGCAGCTGCACGCGCCGACGCGGTGCCAACGAATGGGAGATGCAATTCGAACTGAATTCGCCGCTGCCGGCACGGTAGCGTGGAGTCGCGTCGCCGCGCGGCGGCACTACCTGATTTTCGAATTGCTGTCACTCGAAGGAAAAGACATCGAAGAAATCGGCGTCTGCCAACTCGCGGTAACGATGCGCGATCATGTCGGAACCATGGCGGGGTGCGCTTGGAATGCGCAATTCGCCGCCGCCATCCGAGCTCTCGACCTGCGCACCAACGCCGGAGTCGAGAGTGGGCCGAGTCCTCAGCTATGGGGCAAGGCGTTTTCGCGGGTGGGGATTGACCACGCCCGGATCGCCTTAATCGGCTGCCCGCCTTCCGAACTGCGGTCGTGTTTAAAAGAATTGACGCGCCAGGAGGGGCTACCGCATTCAGCCGTCGGCGGCGCGTGGGCGCTGGAAGCACCGGAGACGCGTTATTCCTATCTCTTCAGCTTTGCCGGAGAGGAGGACATCAACGAGTGGCTGAAATTGGCGCGGCAGGCAGGAACGCGCGAGCTCTTGTTGAGCGAGATCGGGCCCTACGGGCACTATGAGCCTTATCCGGAGCGTTTTCCGCATGGACTAGCGGGGGTGCGAGACACCGTAGCGAAGATTCATGCCGCCGGCCTCATAGCGGGCTGGCATATGCTGGCCTTCACCATTCAGAAAACGGACTCGTGGGTCACGCCCACGCCCGATCCCCGCCTAGCGGTGCGCACCACCCTTACCTTGGCCGAGAATTTGTCTTCCGGCGCCACCTCAGTCATGACGAGGGAATCCCCCGCCGCTCTTCTGCGGGAAGCGGGTTTTTGGTTTCGGGGCGGACGGGACATTCTTGTGGACGAAGAAATCCTCAGCTATGCCGATTACTCCACGAGTGCGCCCTATCGTTTGACCGGGTGCCAGCGTGGCGCCTACGGCACGCGGGCCGCGGCGCACGCCGCCGGCACCCCGGTGCGCAATTTGCAGGAAGTCTTTGGAACCTACCTTCCCGCAGCCGATTCCACGCTCTTTACGGAAATGCAAGAGCGCGTCGCCGAGATCGTCAATTATTGCAAGTTCGACAAGATTTACATGGACGGCCTCGACGGCGCCGACGCCTTCGCCGGATCAGAATGGGCCTGGCATTATGGGCCCAAATTTGCGCTCGGCGTCCACGCGCGCGCGCAACGCCGCTTGCAGTTCGAAGCCTCGGCTTGGTTCCATCACGACTGGCCCATCACCTCGCGCCTCGGCGCATGGGACTACCCGCGGCGCGATCCTCAGCGTTTCGTCGACCTGCATGTGGCAGCGAATCAAAAGCTCGACGATTTGCTTCCCTCGCAACTCGGATGGTGGACTTTTTCCAAGGGCGAAGGGAGATTGAATCCAGCCACAACCGCCGGCGACATTGCCTACTTGGGCGCCAAGTGCCTTGGCAACGGGATGGCGCTGTCTCTCGAGCAACTGACGCCGCAAGACGTAGCCAGCCAGCCCACCTGGCCGGGTCTGCTTGAAATTCTCCAAGCATTCGAACAGCTTCGCCTGGCCGGGGAAGTCTCGGAGACAGCCAAGGAGCGGTTGCGCCAAGCCGGCATCGGATTCTCCGTGCGCCGGACCGGCGCGGGCAGAACCGAGTTTTTGCCGTTTCAGGAACAGACCTGGCGGCTCGACATTTCTCCAGCGCAACCGTCTCCCTCACTGCGTTGGTATCAGACTGGAGCGCCAGAAGCGCCCACCATCCGATTACGGACGCAGCTCTCGATCGGGTCAGCCGGTGATGAGGAAGCCCAAGTGTTTGAGGACTTTACGCGTCTTACGGCATTCGATCAGCGCGCGGCGGCCGCCGGCGTCCGGGGCGAATTGCAGCCGGCGAATTCCGGCAGCCACGGAAGGGGAGCCGTTTTCACGGCGGAGAATCGAAGGCGTCGGAGCCGCGGCGCGTGGCTGCGCGCAGGCCGCATCTATACTCCCGCGCGTGATCTCTCCCAGGCGCCCGCGCTAGGACTGTGGGTCCACGGCGATGGAAAAGGAGAACTCCTGAATCTCCAATTGGCGGACGTACGCGGGACCAGCATCGCCATTGGCGAACACTACGTCGTGGTCGATTTTATCGGCTGGCGCCATTTTCGGCTGCTTGAAACCGCGGCACACCGCTGGAGCGACTTCGATTGGCCTTACAACAACCCCTTGGCGGCGTATCGCGAATCCATCGATAACGCACGGGTTGCCCAGCTCAATCTCTATTTCAATAACATCCCGGCGCGCGGCTCGGCGCGGTGTGGCCTGAGCGCGATTCACGCGCTGCCGACGCGGCGCGCAAGTCTAGTTCGACCGCGACTGACGATGCGGGGCCAGAGCGTGGAAATTCCGGCTGAGATTCCAAGCGGTTCCTATATTGAGATTAGTCCCTCCGGCACTTGCACAATGTTTGGGGAACATGGCGAGCCGCTGCGCCGCGTCGCGCCGCGGGGCTCGCTGCCACCGCCGACGGAAGGCGAAAATGAGATCGCCCTAGACAGCGAAATCCACGGGGCCGAAACCGGGTGCGTGGAATTGACTTTGATTTCCGGCGGCGCGCCATTCCTCGCGCAGTGAGGTCGCGATGCGATGAAGAGGAGACATTTCATGGGCTTCATGATGGCAGCGTCCGCATCTCTCGGCGGCGTCGCAACGGGCGGCGAAGTCCCAAGAGGCGACGATACGGCCTTAGGGGCGCGTTCGACGCGCGGCGATTACCTCAACTGGTCGGCGGAAGAGCGCGACTACTGGTTTTTTAGCGCGCGCGACGGACTCGACCGCTTTCGCCGGCTGGCCGGCCAGCATCGCATCGGCTGCGATTTTCGCGAGATCGCGCGTTCGGCCACCGGCCTACCGGTTTACTACTGCCGCCTCGGTTCGGGACCGCGCCCGGTGGCCATTATCTCCGGCATGCACGGCTGCGAGCCGAGCGGCCCGCGCGGCGTCTTCGCCTTGCTGGATGCACTGCTCGCCGGCGCGCGCCCATTCGGCCGCGCTCTCGATGCGCAGCGGTTGCTCTCTCAGCTAACGCTGCATGTCTTTCCGCTGATCAACCCCGGCGGCGCCGAGCGGTTCGCAATGCATTTTCCCGACTCTTGGCACGGAACCTGGATTCCAAAGTGGAACGATGCCAACGCCACGCGCTTCTATGCGGAAGGCAACGAACCCTGCAAGTTTTTCAACGGCACCTACGTCAAGAAAGCTCCAATGCGGTTTTCGCCCGATCAGATCGCGCAATGGGAAGCGACCGGCCACCTGATCGGCTCCAGCATGACCGACCAAGGCCTAGACATGTGGTTCGACTGGGACGATACGTACGGCGTCGAGACCGAGGCGCTCAAGCAAATTCTCGGCGCGATCCGGCCTTATTGCGTCCTCGACTTCCACAATTTCATGTTCCCGACCGAGGTCTTTTTGCCGACGATTTCTTCCTCGGCGCTCCAGGCCGACGAGGCCGCTCTCGCGAAAGGGATTCACGCCGCGCTGCGAGCGCGCCACCTCCTGTTCAATCCGCGACAGCCGCGCGGCTACCCAAAACCGCCCGAGAGGTATTACGAGGACTACTGGTTTCACCAGATTGGCGCCCGTGCGCTGATCATCGAGTTCAACGGGGGCATGCTGGCGACCGCCGGCGCCGAATACGAGCCGATACCCGGCATGCGCGCCTTAACGCGGCGCGAGTCGCTCGAAAGCGCCTACGCCGCCGCCTGCGCGCTGGCCGAATCGCTGGCCTAACCTCCGAGCAGTTCCCTTCCCTTTATGCAACCGCTCGACTGGTGGATTCTCGGCATCTACTCTCTGGCCGCGCTGCTGATCGGGATTTACTTCACGCGCCGCGCCAGCCACGGCATTGAGGGCTATTTCATGGGTGGGCGCTCGCTCACGTGGTGGGCTATCGGCTTTTCCGCGGTCGCGACGTTCACCTCGTCGGGCTCGGCCTCCGCCTTCACCATGCTCGTTTACACCGACGGTCTGCTGGGCAATTGGTGGTGGTGGATTCCGTGGATCATCTGGATGCCGCTGGTCGCGGTGATCTGGTCAAAGTTTTGGCGCCGCCTGCAGATCGTCTCGACCGCCGAGTTCGTCGAGGTACGCTATGGCGGCCGGGCCGCCGGAGCCTTCCGCTGGATATCAGCGCTCTACTTCAGTTTCGGTTGGGCGGTGGTGCTGATGGCCTATGTGACCGGCTGGCTCACCAAGTCCATCGGCCCGATCCTGGGCTGGAGCAACGCCGCGACGATCCTGTTCGCCGCCAGCATTACACTCGCCTATTCCCTGCTGGGCGGGCTGCTCGGGGCCGTGTACTCCGAGATCTTCCAATTCGCGCTGTTTCTCGCCGCCAATGCCATCTTCATACCAGTCGCCATTCACGGCGCGGGCGGCCTGCATGCGGTTTACGCCGCCACGGCGCATCATTTCGGCACGCGCTTCTTCCACGCCACGCCGCCCGGCGGCGCGTTTGACGCCATCACGGTGGCGGCGCTGGTGCTGCAAGGGTTGTTCTTTGCCGCCGCTCCGGCGGGCGGCGGCGGCTTTACGGCGCAGAAGTTCATGGCCGCCAAAAACGAGTTCCACGCCCAGGTGGGCCAGCTCTTCAATGCCTTCCTATCGCTCGTGGTGCGGGTTATTCCCTTTTTCTTTTTGGGCCTGGTCGCCGCGGCGGTTTTCGGCGGCACCGGGATGGCGGGCCAGTTGGTGTGGGGAGAACTCGTCAAGCGTTTCGGCTTCGCCGGCCTGACCGGCCTGCTGGTCGCCGGCGAACTCGCCTCCTATCAATCGGCGATGAGCACGGAAATGAACTGGGGAGCGTCGTACCTGATCAACGACGTCTATCGCCGCTTCCTCAAGCCCCAGGCGAGCGAGCGCCATTATCTTTGGGTCAGCCGAGCGGCCACCTCGCTGCTGCTGGGGCTAGCGCTGCTTATCGGGTATTTTCTCGTCAACGGCATGATGGCCTGGTTTCTATTCATCAATAACGTGATGATCGCCTTCATCCTGCCGCTCGCCTGGCTGCGTTTCTTCTGGTGGCGGCTCAACATTTGGGGCGAAATCGCCGGCTTGGTGGCCGGATTGCCGCTCGGCTATGCGATCTGGTTTCCGCTCGGCTTCGCACAGCGGCCATTTTGGCAGGGCTTTTTGCTTCTCTTCGGCGCCGGCTGGGTGGTGATTTTGGCCGTCACCTGGCTCACCCCACCCGAGCGCCCCGAGGTGTTGCACGAGTTTTATCGCCGCTGCCGGCCACCCGGCCTATGGGGTCCGATCACGCAAACGCTCACGCCCGGCGAGCGCGCCGCGCAGCGTCGCGAGTTCCACAGCGATCTTTATGATTGTGCTCTGGGCATCGTGGTCTGCACCGCCGCCGTCGCCGCCACCGCCAACCTCTTCGGCCGCCACTGGTTCGCCGCAGCCAGTTGCCTGGCCGCGGGCATCGTGGCCACGGCGCTGTTTATTCGCAGTTGGCGGCAAAAAGGGATTTTCGCCTCGCTCGGCGGCTCTTCGGCAACCGCGGCGACTCTATCGGCCGACTCGTAGATCATCAACTACTGTCACTGAAGCACAGCACATGTAGAACGCCCTTGGGTTTAGCCACCGACGCCAGACTCGCCACGTATACCAACCGCTCGTCGCCGTCGAAGGTGTGAAACAGACCTCAGTCCAGTCAGAGCGTTCAGGGCGCGAGCGGGCGCAAGGCGGCGAGCAGCAGGTCGCGGGTGTCGAGCACAAGGGCCATGGCGTGGCGGGAGACGGGGGGCAGCGGACCGACCGCGGCGCTAAGGTCGGCTGCCGAGAATTGGGCAAGACGGCGCAGTGGCAGACCGTCGAGCAGTTCGGTAAACGCGGCGGCGCAGCCCATGGCAGCCACGCAGCCTCGGCACAGGTAGCGCAATTCGGCGATCCGCTCGCCCTCGCTGCGCAGGCTGAGGACCAAATGATCGCCGCAGACCGGGTTTTGCCCCTCGACCCGGGCGCTGGGCACCGGGACTTCTCCGGCGCAACGAGCACGATCAAAGTAAGCTAGAAGCTGCGGCGAGAACATGCGGCACCCGGGGCGACGGACCGGCAGCGCGGCGGCGTGGTGGGTCGCGAGGGCGGCTGCCTTGCGGAATTCCGAATTCTGCCCCAATAATCGGAACTGAGGAAATCGTATCCCAACGTGGCATCGCTCGATTGCAAACGGGCCGTGGAAGTGGAAATCCCGGCGGAAGAGGTAGAGCGGGAGGCAGGGCGCATCGCCCGCGATATCCAGCGGCGGGCACGCGTGCCGGGCTTTCGGCCAGGCAAGGCGCCGCTGTCGCTGGTGCGGCAGCGATACGAAGCCAATATTCGGGAAAAGGTGCTAGAGAGCATGGTACCGGCTTACCTGCGCACCGCCTTTGAACGAGATAACGTAGAGCCGGTCTCCCGCCCGGCGATCGAGGACCTTCACTTTCACAGCGGCGAGCCCATCCGCTTCAAAGCCAGCTTCGAGGTTCTGCCGACCTTCGACCTGGGCGATTACCGCACTTTGCAATTGCCACCGCCGCCCGCGCCGGAACGAACGGTGGAAGAGGAACTGACGCTGACTCTAGCGCACCTGCGGGAGCAGGCGGCGACGTATGAGGACGCGCCGGAAGGGACGAAAGCGACGAAGGGCATCACGGTGCAAGCGGCGTACGACCGCCAAGCGGAAGGGGAGAGCGATAACCACCACATCGCCAACACCATGATCGACCTGGGCGGCGAGGGCACGCTGGCGGAATTCAACGAGGCGCTGGAAGGGGCGGCGACGGGGGAAACGCGCGAGTTCGACGTACAATACCCGGCCAATTTCGACCACCCCGCCGTCGCAGGCAAGAAAGTACACTTCAAGCTCACGGTCAATGCCCTCAAGCACAAGCACCTCCCCGATCTCGACGACACGTTCGCCAGTCAGCACCAAGCGGAGTCGCTCGAGGCGCTAAAGCAGCGCGTGCGCGCGCAGATCGAGGCGCGGCGCAAGGAGACGGCCCGGGAGCACAGCGAGCATGAAGTGGCCGAGCGACTGCTGGCGATGCACGACTTTCCGGTACCGGAGGCCCTGATCGCGGAGCAAGCGCGCAGCCGCATGGAACGCGAGGCGCGCTCGCTGGCCGACCAGGGCATCGACCCGGCCAAGCTCAATGTGGATTGGAGCGGCTGGCGGACGCGACAGGAGGAGCGCGCCGCCCAGGACGTGAAACTGGCGCTGATTCTGGATCGCATCGCCGCCGCCGAACATATCGAAGCCAGCGACGAGGAAGTACGAAAGGAATTGACGGGGCTGGCCGAGCGGCTCCAACAGCCGGCCGAGGCGTTCCTACGACGCATGAAAGAGAGCGGCTTTCAAGAGCGCACGAAGACCCGCATGCGCAACGACAAAACGATGGAATTTCTCTTGCGCCAGGCGGCCGCCACGGCAACGACGGAGAGTTCCGAGAACCGATCCTCATAGTCCCATGAAGCGAACCGACGAGTTTCCCGAATTTCCCCGGTCCACCGCCACTTTAGTGCCGATGGTGGTGGAACAGACCAGTCGCGGCGAACGCGCCTACGACATCTACTCGCGGCTATTGCGCGACAACATCATCTTCATCGGCACGCCGATCGACGACGCGGTGGCCAATCTGGTCACGGCGCAACTGCTGTTTTTGGCGGCCGAGGATCCGGAAAAGGACGTATCGCTGTACATCAACAGCCCGGGCGGTTCCATCACCGCCGGACTGGCGATCTACGATACGATGCAATTCATCAAGCCCGACGTCACGACCATCTGCATCGGCCAGGCCGCGAGCATGGCGGCGCTGATCCTGGCGGCGGGCGCGCAAGCCAAACGTTTCGCGCTGCCGAATTCGCGCATACTCATCCACCAGCCATCGATGGGCGGACTGTCCGGACAGGCCACCGACATCGATATTCATGCCCGGGAAATCCTGCGGATGCGGGAGATTACCAACCAGATGCTGGCCAAGCACACGGGTCAGGAGATCAAAAAGATCGAAAAAGACGTGGAACGGGACTTCATTATGAACGCTCAGCAGGCCAAAGAGTACGGCATCGTTGACGATATTATCTTCAAGCACAAATAAAGGAAATACCGTTGGCCGAAGGGCCAAGGAATGCTAAAATCCTGGTATTCGGAAGAACAGGCCACGAGTTCGACGCCCCAATGGGCGAATTGCAAGTTGGTTGCTGCTTAATTCTTTCCAGAGCGCACGCAGCTCAAAGTCAGAGTGAACGGGAGCAGGACCAAATCGAGACGGAACGAGGCCTCTTGGAGGACCAAGGCGCGGCCCTGAGGCGCGCCAAGGCGGCGGTTGGGGGATTTCGGCCGGCGCCGGGATAGGACCACCAAGACGGGGGAGAGTTCAGCCACCGTGCGACCTAAAACTGGTCCCGACGAAGTACTACGGTGTTCCTTCTGCCACAAGACGCAGGACGCCGTCACCAAACTAATTTCCAGCCCCAGCGAGTACCCGCGCGCATACATTTGCGACGAATGCGTGGCGGTGTGCAACTCGATTCTCGAGGATGACCGCAGCGAACCGGCCCGCCAAGGGCTGCAACAACTGCCGAAGCCGCACGAGGTCAAGGCATTCCTCGACGACTACGTCATCGGGCAGGACCACACGAAAAAGAAGCTGGCCGTGGCGGTGTACAACCACTACAAGCGGTTGCACATGAACCGCAATCGCGCGAGCAGCGAGGTGGAACTGCAGAAGGCCAACATTCTGCTGGTCGGTCCGACCGGCACGGGCAAGACGCTGCTGGCGCAAACGCTGGCGAAAATGCTGGACGTGCCCTTCGCCATCGCCGATGCGACCACGCTGACGGAGGCGGGGTACGTCGGCGACGATGTGGAGACGGTCCTGGTGCACCTCCTGCAGAGCGCAGAGTATGACGTGGAAAAAGCCGAGCGGGGAATCGTCTACATCGACGAGGTCGACAAGATCGCCCGGAAGAGCGACAG
>JBOGKX010000175.1:0-25965 GCA_050746125.1 Terriglobales bacterium
GGACCGGCGCACGGAACGGCGCCATCGCGCCGTCGCCGGTCCCGCCGCGCCAGCCTATCGCGCCTTGGCGGCAGCGGCGCGGCGGTTGTTGCCGCCGGCTACGAAATCGGCACCTGGTCGAGGATCGTCAGCCCGTAACCGTCAAGCCCGGCCACGCGCCGCGGGTGGTTGGTAAGCAGGCGAATCTGGCGGACGCCGAGATCGGCAAGCATTTGCGCGCCGATGCCGGTTTGGCGCTGAACCAGGCGCTCATGATCGCGCTCGATTGCCGCTTCCGGCCGGCCGTGGCGAACGACGCCGCCCTCGAGGAGGTAGCCGGGGGCATTTTGGTGCAAGTAGAGCACGATGCCTTCGCCGGCGGCGCGGATTTGCCGCAGCGAGCCTTGCAGGTTGCGATGGCAGTCGCAGCGAGTGGAGGCGAAGACGGCGCCGGGGAGGCAGTGGGTTTGCACGCGCACCATCACCGGCCGTTCCGGGGCCGGCGCGCCCAGAATCCAGGCGCTATGGTATTCCCCATCGAGGGCATTGCGATAGGCGACGAGGCGGCCGGCGCCGAACTCGGTTTCAAGCGGCGCTTCGCCGACCCGGTGCACGTAACGCTCGTGCAGCAGGCGATGGCGGATGATCTCGGCGACGGTGATCATGCGCAGCCCATGCTGGCGGCAAAACCGCGCCAGGTCGGGGACGCGCGCCATGGAGCCATCTTCGTTCATGATTTCGCAGATGACGCCCGCCGGCCGCAGGCCGGCCAGGCGCGCCAGGTCCACGGCGGCCTCGGTTTGCCCCGCGCGCTCCAGCACGCCGCCACGCCGGGCGCGCAGCGGGAAGACGTGGCCGGGCCGTGCCAAGTCCTCGGGGCGGGTGGCCTCCTCGACCAGAACGCGGATGGTGCGCGCGCGGTCGGCGGCGCTGATGCCCGTGGAAACGCCGTCGCGCGCATCCACCGACTCGCAGAAGGCGGTGCCGAAAGTAGAGGTGTTATCGGCCGTCATGAGCGGAATGCGCAGGGCGGCTAAGCGCTCTTCGGTCAAGGCGACGCAGATCAGGCCGCGGCCGTTGCGGGCCATGAAATTGATCGCTTCGGGGGAGATGGACTCGGCGGCTAGGGTTAGATCGCCTTCGTTCTCGCGGTCGGCATCATCCACCACCACGACCATGTGGCCGGCGCGCAACTCCGCCAGCGCCTCGGGAACCGAGGCCAGAGCGGCATCGGCGGCTGGCGCCAGCGGCTCGGCGGGGCTGGGACTCATGCCTTCGATTTTACGCGCCAAGCGCGCCATGCCGGGCATGCTCGCGTTCGGCCAGCTCCCCACGCGATTGGGGGCTAGTAGCGCTTTTACTCGAATGTTAAGTTTTTCGGCGCTGGGGGGCATGCCCGCATGCACCAATCCGCCGCCCTACGCCTGCGGCGAGAAGGGCTGGACGGACGTCGAGGTCGCAGGGATTCCGTGCGAGCCCTATATTAAGGCATATTTTGTAGGGGTTCGATTTCACGAGACGGACCCCTGGGTTTGCACTGTCGGGCCGAGTGAGGCGGCGGGCGGCGCGGGCCACTGCGACTAACTAACACCGAAATGGCAGTCGAGCACGGTTGGATTGAGCCGCGGATCACGCCACCGCTGAGCGTAGCGGGACGGTGCGTGGTGGCGCGATGGCGGGCAGCGTCTGGCTCCGGAGAAGAGCTGTTCGGTTTTTGGCAGCGTGATACTCACGGCAACTCGCGCGTCGATTACGGCGATCCACCGCAAATTTCCCGGATCTGGCTCGCGGACCGCCTCATCATGGCCTGGCTCTCGCACGAAGAGCGGACTGCGCGGGTGAATATGGGCGTGCCGATTTATCCGCGGCTTCACGAGTGGGTGCCGGCGGAACCGTGCGATTTCGAGTTCACCGACGAGCGGCGCGCCATCCACGGACTGGACTGCGCTCGCGTGGCGCTGCACCCGCTTGAGCCGCCCATGGCGGCGTTGCGGGACGAGTTGTGGGCGGCGCCCGAGTGGGGGTTGGTGCTGCTGGACGATCGCGAGGCCAGCGAGGCGAGCAGGAGTTGGGAGATTATCGACCTCCAACGCCGCGAACCCGACGCGCGAATTTTCGAGTTTCAGGCCGAGTATAGGCGCCTCGAATGACCCCGCGAATCCGCGGCGGCTAGGCGCGATGGACGCGGCCGGCCAGGGCGGTCAGCCGACCCACGAGTTGCTCCCTCAGCCGGCCCAGTTCGGCGGTGTGCAGGGCGGTAAGCTTTTCGATCAGCGCCCGGCCCCTGGGGGTGACGGAGACCTGGACGGTGCGGCGATCCACTGTGCCGCGCTGGCGCTTGACTAGCTTGAGCCGCTGCGCGCGGGTGACCAAGGCCACGGCGGCATGGTGGCTGACCTGCAAGCGCTCGGCGATCTCGGCGACATTGGCCCAGTCGCGGCCGGTCATGCCCTGGATGGTGAGGAGCAGCTGATGCTGCTGCGGCGAAATACCGGCCTGGCGCGCGTTTCGCTCGCTGTAGCGCAAAAACTGGCGCAGGGCATAGCGGAATTGGGCCAGGTTTTCGATTTGTGCGCGGCTTACTCGCATGCGCCCTCTTGTATATCACAGCATGACCGTGCGAGGGAAGAGGGGCGGCGAATTAAAGTCACAGCGGCGATATAATCCCGGGCGATTCAGCCCAGCAGCTCCCGCAGGCGGATCAGCCCGGTCCGGCTGACCGGCACCTTGCGCCCGTCGCTCAAAACCGCCACCATGCTGTCGCGGGAATAGGGCTCCAAACGGGCGATGGCGGCGAGGTTGACGAGCCAGCCGCGATGGACGCGGGGGAACTGGGCCGGGTCGAGCGCCGCTTCCAAACTGGCCAGGGTTTGCTTTTTGAGATAGCTCTTGCCGGCGGTATGCAAGGCCACATAGTCGTCTTGCGCCTCGATCGCGACGAGGCGCTCAACGGGTATGACGCTAATTTTGGCTCCGTCCCGCACCACGAGGCGGCGCAGTGGATTCTCCGGGCCGTGCGCGGCGGCGGCCAGAGCCGCCGGCGGCGGAAGCGGGCCGGCGGCGGGGGCGGCCAGCCGCAGCCGCGCGCGCTCGAGCGCCAGGCGGAAGCGTTCCAGGGTAAAGGGCTTGAGCAGGTAATCGACGGCGTGGGCGTCGAAGGCGCGCAGGGCGTACTGATCGAAGGCGGTGGTAAAAATCACGGCCGGCGCCGGATCGAGCAGTTCGAGCACCTCGAAACCGTTGAGCTTGGGCATTTGCACATCGAGGAAGACCAGATCGGGGCGCAGCTCGGCGCAAGCCTTGACGGCGGCGAAGCCGTCGCTGCACTCGCCGGCGATGGCGATTTCCGGAAACGCGGCGAGGTACTCGCGCAGCAGTTGCCGCGGCAGTTCTTCGTCATCCACGATCAGAGCTCGCATATTCAGCTAGCCTGGGATGCGGCTGGGATCTCCAGCCGGACCTGAAACCGACCGCCCTCGGCGCTCCACTCTAGGCGCCCCAGCGATCCGTAATGGGTGGCGAGACGGCGGCGCACCTGGGGCAGCCCGATGCCGTTGCGCTCGGGCGCGACCGACTCCGGATCGTAGTCATTGCTGATTTCGACGCGCAGCAGCGCGCCGGGCAGGGCGGCGGCGACGCGCAACTCCCCGGGCCGGGTCAAGCCGGCGATGCCATGCTTGACGGCGTTCTCGACCAGCGGTTGCAGCAAAAGCGCCGGAACCGGGCAGGGCAAGGCGGCGGGATCGATCGCCTCCTCCAGGCGCATGCGGGCGCCGAAGCGCACGTGCTCGACGGCGAGATAGGCGCGCACCACCGCCAGCTCCTCGGCCAGGGTGACCATTTCCCGCTGCCCGGTGCGCAGGGTCAGGCGAAACAGCTCCGCAAGATGCACGCACATCTCCCGCGCTCGCGCCGGGTCGAGCGCGGTCAAGGCGCTGATCGAGTGCAGGCAATTGAAGAGGAAGTGGGGATTGACTTGGGAGCGCAGCGCCCGCAATTCCGCCTCGCGGGCTTCGAGGCGGGCCTCGTCGGCCAGGCGCTGGGCTTCGGCGGCGCGGCCATGCGCCTGCGCGGTGTAGAAGGCGGCGCCGGCGATCAGGTACAGCAAGACGCCGGCGATGAAGAGCAGGGCAGGAGCGGACAGCAGCGAAGCGGTCCAGGCGGCGCGGCCGGCGGCGGCGAGCAGCTCGCGCAAGCCGCGGGCCAAGAGGGTCCAGAGGAAGGCAAGCGCGATAGCGGCCTCGAGCTGATGCAAGGCGGGAGCGAGGAGACGGCCGGGACGGAGCGGAAAGAGGCGGCACAAATACTCGGCGCTAAGGCAGAAGGCGGCGTAGACGGCGGCGAGAGGCAAGCCGGCAAGGGCGATGGCCAGCCACGAGCGCTCGCCATGGGAGAGGGAAAGCGCCACCCAAACCAGCAGCATGCCGGCCCAGATCCAAACGAAAAGCGCGCCCCGCCCGGCCGCGCGCGTGCTTGCGCCCGGGCCGGAATCGAAGGCCTCCGGCGCGGACTTAGCGGCGGCCGGCGCCGAGTGCCGCGTCCGCGGCGGCGCGGGCGCGGCGGCATCGGCATCGATCGCGGCCTGGTCTCTCCTGCTCACGACTTGACCATGATGCCGCCAAAGATCGCTTCGCCGCGCACAATCAGCCGGCCGGTATGATGGGACGCGGCGAGCGGACGGGTCTGGTCCTCGCATGCGCCGAACAGCCCGGTGCCATGCACGGAAACAGCCCAGTCGGCGGGAACGTAAATCTCGACGGCGCCGAAAATCGCGTGCGCGTCGATGGTCACGGTGTGGCTGATGGCGCCCATGGGGCGCAGGTCCAGGTTGCAGCCGCCGAAAAACGAAAACAACCAGCCGCCCTGCAATTCCGAATTGTGGACGCGGCGATTGAGTCCGGAGAAGACGGCTTTCATGTAGAGCCAGTTTCCCGTTTCGGTCATGCTCGGCGCTGCCCCGGCAGGAGTGGACGCGGCGGCGGACGGGTCGCCGGGCGCCGCACCAGCGGACGCGCTGGGCGGCGCCGCCCACCAAGGCGTGTTCGCGGTGCCAAGCGGCCAGGGATGCGAGGCGGGAAACGTGGCGCGCCAGGCGCCTCGCTGGGCGCGCCAAGCTCGGCGCTGGGCGTGCCAGGCGGCGCGACGGCTGGCCCACTCGGCGGGATTCCAGGGGCCGGACCCGGCATGAGTGGAGGCCCCCCACAGCCAGATCATGCCCAGGGCGATCAAGAATACGGGCCAGAGGCGCCAAACCGCGAAGGGCAAGACATGAAAGCAATTCAGCATCAGGCCGGCGCCGAAGGCGGCGATCAGCGCACCCCAGATCAGGTTGGGGGAATCACCTTGCGCCATTTTTACTGCGCCGATGGCAACCAAGATGACCGGCCACAGGCATCCTGCTTGGAAATGCAAGATGCCAAGATTTTCGAGCAAGAAGCCGATGCCGAAAAGAATAATGACGAGGCCGGGCAGCAGCCCTCCGGAACCGCAATTGCGGGGCGGCGGGGCGGCGGGCGGCGGATTGGCGGAAGCGCTCATGCGTGACGCAGCACCGAGAATACGGCATTCAGAATCCAAACCGAGTTCCAATGACGCATGACCCAGGCCAGGTCGTGCGCCAGCAACGGCAGGGCCAACGCCAGCAATAAGACGCCGAGCCAAACTTCGCCGCGGCGCACCGGAGAGGGCAATGGGCGCTCGAGGTTCATGGGCCGAGCATCGCGCCGCCATGTCGGCCCGTCGCGCAGAAATCGGCGAGTGGCGGCTTGTGGTCGGCCAACAACGGCTGGATGGGGCCGAAAGCGATTGGCGCGGCGAATGGGCTGTCCCTGGGAGCGGCGCGGACCGCCGCCTTGCCCGCGCGGCCAGTAGATTTCTCCCTGGATTTATCGGTCCAATAGAGGGCTGAGGACCAGGGATCGGTGATTACAAAGGGCTCCGTGAAACTCGCGGTCGGAGCGGTGGTGCTGGCGCTTGTGGTGGCGGCCGGCGGTTGGCATGAAGCAATGCTCGACGGCATGTTGCGCCTCAGCGTGCGCCACGCAGTCGACCGCTACGATACGACGCCGCTCTACGACGGCAAATTGCACGTGATCTTTTGCGGCACGGGCAGCGTGCATCCGGACGCGACGCGAGCGCAGGGCAGCATCGCCGTGCTGGCGGGGGGCACGCTGGCGATTTTCGATACCGGAGACGGTTCCGCACGGCGCGCGGCGCTGCTTGGCCTGCCGTTGGGCGATCTGAACGTCGTCTTATTCACGAATCTTCAGTCCGATCATATCGGCGATTTAGGCCAGTTCGCGGAGGCCAGCTGGCGGCAAGGGCGGGTAACGCCGCTGCAAGTCTATGGTCCCGCCGGCACCAGCCAAGTGGTGGCCGGTTTCGATCAAGCCTATGGATTGAGCGTGAAGTTTCGCGCCGCGCACGCCAACGAGGTCAACCTTCCCGCCGATAATGCGCTGCCGGCCGGGCATGACGTGAAAGTCGCGGCCGCGGCGTTGGCGCCGGTGTGGCAGGCGCACGGCTTGCGGATTTCCGCTTTTCTGGAAGATCATCCTCCGGTGCAGCCGGCGTTCGGCTATCGCGTCGAATATCGCGGCCGAGTGGTGGTGATCGCCGGTGACACGCGGCCGAACGCCAACTTAGCGCGGCAAGCCCGCCAAGCCGACGTGCTGATCGCTTCCGCCTATCAGGCATCGGCGATCGTGCGCCTGGCGCACGCCTACGACGAGGACTTCGGTTCCAACGCGCGGCCGGGCAGCCGCGACCTGGGCCGCAACCTGCGCGCGCTCGAGGACTATGACAGCAGCGTGGCGGAAGTGGGCGAGGAAGCGGCGCAGGCCGGCGCCGGCATGCTGGTGCTCACGCGCCTCGAGCCCGACCCCGGTTCCGGCTTTACGGGATGGCTGCTGCGGTCTTGGTACTTACATCCCGCTCGCTCCGCCTTTCATGGCCGGCTCCTTCTGGCCCAGGATGGCACCCGGCTAACGCTCGCTCCAGCGCACTAATGGCGCCACCGCGCCGCGGCCGCTAACGGGCCACTCCGACGTGCGTTGACGCAGCATCGCAGTTTCAGTACATTCATGGCGCCCTAGGAGGGAAAGCCATGAAGGGTTTCAAGCAGTTTCTGATGCGCGGCAATGTCGTCGATCTTGCGGTCGCGGTTGTAATCGGCGTTGCCTTCGGCACGGTGATCAGCGCCTTAGTCAAGGATTTACTGACACCGCTGATTTCCGCCATCGGCGGCAAGCCGGATTTTTCCGCCTACGCGTTCACGGTCAACAACTCGGTATTCAAGTACGGCGACTTCATCAACGCGGTGATTGCCTTCGTCATCATTGCCGCCGCGGTCTATTACTTCTTCGTGCTGCCGGTGAATGCGTTGATTACCCGCTCGCGGCGTGAGCCGCCGGCGGATCCGACCACCAAGAAGTGTCCGGAGTGCCGGAGCGAGATCGCGATCGACGCCCGCCGCTGCGCCTACTGCACATCGTCGCTGACGGTCAGCGAAGCCGCATAGACAGCCCCGCCGGCGCGGCGAGGGCGCGGCAACGCGGTAAAGTGGCGGAATGCTGGAGCGAAGTTTCCTCCACATCCCCGGTATCGGGCCGGCGACTGAAAAGCGGCTGTGGGCCGACGGGCTGGCGGACTGGAAGCACGCGCTGGGGGCGGCCGCGGCGGGCGAGTTGCCGGCGAAGCTCGCCTCTCGCCTGGAGCGGCACTTGGCGCAGTCGGCGGCGGCGCTGGCCGCCGGTGACGCGGATCACTTCGCGCGCTTGGGCCGATTCGGCGAAGCCTGGCGGCTTTACGGCGAGTTCGCGGATGCGTGCCTTTTTCTCGACATCGAGACGAATGGCGCCGCCGGCGACGCCGAAGCCCTGACCGTGGTGGGCGTGAGCGACGGCGAGCGCTACCAGGCTTACGTCGCCGACCACAATCTCGAATCCCTTTCCGACCGCGTGGCCGAGGCGCGAGTGCTGGTAACGTTCAACGGCGCCGCCTTCGACGTGCCGGCGCTGCGGCGCATGTTTCGCCGCTGCCGCCTGCCGCGAGCCCATATCGATTTGCGCTTTGCCGCCCCGAAGGCCGGGCTGGCGGGCGGGCTGAAACGCATCGAGGCGGAGATCGGGCTGGAGCGGCGCGCGGATCTTCGCGGGCTGGACGGCTGGGATGCGGTGCGCCTTTGGCACGAATATGAGCGCGGCAGCCGCGACGCTCTCGAGCGATTGATCGCCTACAATCGCGCCGACGTGGAGCACCTCAAGCCGCTGATGGAGATCGTGTATGAGCGGCTGAGCCGCGAGCGCGGCGGCGAGTGCACGGCGGTGAGCGCCGCCCGCGCCGGGAGTAAGATGTAACCGAAGCGCAAGAGGGGGCTAGATGCGGCTCGAGATCAACGGCCGGGGTTACGAGGTGAACGCCCCGCAGGAGACGCCGCTGCTGGTGGCGTTGCGCGACCACCTCGATTTGACCGGCGCTAAATATGGTTGCGGCGAAGGCCAGTGCGGCGCCTGCACGGTGTTGCTCGACGACCAAGCCGTCCATTCCTGCATCACGCCGCTGGCGGCCGCGGCGGGCAAAAAGATCACCACCATCGAAGGGCTGTCGCAGGGCGGACAACTGCATCCGCTACAGCAGGCGTTTTTGGACGAAGGGGCATGGCAGTGCGGGTATTGCACGCCGGGGATGATTCTTGCCGCACATGCGCTGCTGCAGCGGCATGCGCGGCCGAGCGAGGCGGAAATCGTGGTCGCGATGGACGGCAACATCTGCCGTTGCGGGACGTATCCGCGCATCGTGGCGGCGATTCAGCGCGCGGCGCGGGCCCTGGCCGGCAAGGAGGCGTGAGATGGCAGGCAAGGACTTGCCGCCGGGCCAGGCGGTGGAACCGGAACGCTACGAATTCTTCGCGCCGCCACCCTATCGCTTCGACTTGGGGCGGCGGGAGTTTTTTCAATCGCTGGCGGCCGGCATCGTGGTGATAGGGCTGCTCGCGGAAGCGCCGGCCGAGGTCTTCGCGCAACGGCGGCGCCGGGGCGAGCCGCTGCCGGACAACATTGGCGCCTGGCTGCACATCGGCGAAGACGGCGGGGTCACGGTCTATACCGGCAAGGTCGAGGTGGGCCAAGGCGTGCGCACCTCGCTGGCGCAGGAGGTGGGCGAGGAACTGCGGGTCGATTTCGCGGCCATCACGATGGTGATGGGCGATACGCGGCTGACGCCCTACGACATGGGGACCTTCGGCAGCCGCACCACGCCCACCATGGGGCAACGGCTGCGGCGCATCGCCGGCGCGGCGCGCGACCTGCTGGTGCAGTTGGCCGCCAATCAATGGAACGCGCCGCCCGAGCGGCTACAAACCGCCCAGGGCCAAGTGAGCGATCCGGCCACGGGAGGGACGCTGAGTTACGGCGAGCTAGCGCAGGGAAAACGGCTGGCGCAAGCGGTGGCGATGGCCGATCCGCTGCGGCCGGCGGCGGAGTGGACGCTAGCCGGCACGTCCGTGCCGCGCGCCGGCGGGCGGGCTATCGTTACCGGCGCACATCGCTATCCCTACGACTGCACTCGTCCAGGCATGCAGTGGGGCAAGGTGGCGCGGCCGCCGGCCTACGGCGCCAAACTACTGGACGCCGATATTGCGGCGGCGCGGATGTTGGCGGGGGCGACGGTGGTGCGGGACGGCGATTTTCTCGGCGTGGCGGCGCCGACGCCGGAGATGGCGGAGTCCGCCTTGCTGGAGCTCAAACCCACATGGGGCCCGGCGCCGCCACAGACTTCGAGCGATCAGCTTTACGAGTACTTGCTTAGCCACCCCGCTGACGGGGACGCGGCGGGGACGGTAGCGGATGCGGCGCTGGAGGCGGCCCTGGCGGCGTCCGCACATCGCCTCGCGGCCACGTACCACGTGGCCTACATCCAGCACGTGCCCCTCGAGCCGCGGGCGGCGGTGGCGGAGTGGCGCGGCGGCCTCCTCACGGTCTGGACCGGCACGCAGCGCCCGTTCGGCGTGCGCGATCAATTGATCGAGGCGTTTCATCTGCGCAAGGACCAGGTGCGAGTGCTCATGCCCGATACGGGCGGAGCCTACGGCGGCAAGCACACGGGCGAGGCGGCGCTGGAAGCGGCGCGGCTGGCGCGCGCCGCCGACAAGCCGGTGAAGGTGAATTGGACGCGAGAAGAGGAATTCACCTGGGCTTATTTCCGCCCCGCGGGGGTAATTCGCGTGCGCGCCGGCGTCGGCGCGGAGGGCCGGCTGGCGGCCTGGCAATTCGACAACTACAACTCCGGCGAGGCGGGCATCGAGACGCCTTACGAAGCGGGGCGAAAGCGGATTCAGTTCCATCCCACGGCGATGCCGCTGCGACAAGGCTCGTATCGCTGCCTGGCGGCCACGGCCAATCATTTTGCGCGCGAATCGGCGATGGACGAACTGGCGCGGGCCGCGGGGCTCGATACGCTGGAGTTTCGGCTCAGGAACCTGCGCGACGACCGCCTGGCGGCGGTCTTTCGCGCGGCGGCCCACGCCTTCGGCTGGCCGCGCGCCAAGACGCGGCCCGGGCAGGGCTTTGGGATGGGGGGCGGCGTCGAGAAGGGCGGGCGGCTGGCCACCTGCGTCGAAGTGCAGGTGGTGGACGGGCAAGTGCGACTGGAACGCATCGTCAGCGCCTTCGAGTGCGGCGCCATCGTCGATCCCGATAATTTGAAGAACCAAGTGGCCGGCGGCGCGATCATGGGCTTGGGCGGAGCGCTGTTCGAGGCGATCGAATTTGCGGACGGCCGCATCCTGAGCGACCGCCTGTCGCGCTACCGCGTGCCGCGCTTGCGCGACGTGCCGCCGATCGAGGTGGTGCTGGTGGATCGCAAAGATCTCAATCCCTCCGGCGCCGGCGAGGCGCCGATTATGGGCGTGGCGCCGGCCATCGCCAATGCTATCTTCGATGCCAGCGGCCGCCGCGTGCGGCATATGCCGCTCGCCCCCCATGGACTGGAAACCTAGGCTGGTCGCGCTCGCCGTCGCCCTATTCTGCGTCGCCGCGGCGCCGGCGGCCACCGCGCCGGCGCGTCCGCCGATCGTTGGCGTGGCTCACATCACGTTGCGCGTAGCGAACCTCGAGCGGGCGCGGGAGTTCTACGGCGGCAGGCTCGGCTTCCCGGCGCGTCGGCTCGGCGGCGCCGGCTTGGCATTCCAGGTTAATGGGCGGCAGTCGATCGAGGTGCGGGCGGATCCCGGCCTGGGCGACGCCGACCGGCTCGTGGACATCGCCTTCGAAACCACGGATGCGCGCGGGCTGCGGGCATATATGGCGGCGCGCGGCGTAGCGGTGCCGGCATCGGTGCGGAGGGAAGCCAGCGGCGACCTGGGATTTGCGGTGCGCGACCCGCAGGGCCATCTCGTCGAGTTTGTCGAAGAGCGCGGGAGCGGCCGCGCTCGCGCGCCAGCGGGCCGGGCGATTTCCTGCCATCTGCTGCACGTCGGCCTGACGGTGAGCGATCGAGCGGCAGAGGATCGCTTCTACAAGGACATCCTTGGGTTTCGCGAGATTTGGCACGGGGGGATGAAGCCGGGGGAGACCGATTGGGTGGACATGGAGGTGCCGGAGGGCGCCGACTGGCTCGAATACATGCTCAACGTCCACCATCCCGACGTGCGCACGCTGGGCGTCATGCACCATCTGGCGCTGGCGGAGGGCAACGTGCGCGGCAGCGCGGCGGAGCTGCGGCGGCGCGGCCTCTCCGCCACGCGCGACGCGCTACCGCGCATTGGCCCGCCGCAATTGGGGCGCGACGGCAAATGGCAGGCGAACGCTTACGATCCCGACGGCACGCGCATCGAACTGATGAATCCGGTGCCGAGCCGAAAGCCTTGTTGCGCGCCTTTTACCGGACGCTCGGCCCAGCATCCGCCGATTTGCTCAGGGCAGGAGGGGCGCAACGCGCGGCTGCGCTAACGTGCCGCCGACGCGAAAGCGTAAGTTCAGAGCGCGTTTCAGTAGCTGTGACGGCAGGCCGCCGCTCGCTGGTTTGCCGCCCAGCGCGCTGGCCAAGGCACCGAGCAAGCCGCCGGAAGGCGGCGCGGCGGCGCCGGACTTGGGAGCGGCGGCTTTCGGCTGGGCGCCGAGGTGCAACGTGCCAGTATAGTCGAGGGTCTGATTCATTCCCAGGCTGCCAGTCAACTCGACGGTGCCAAGGCCCGTTTGCGCCTGAATCAGGCGGCTGGCGACCCGGCCGTGGGCGATTTCGAGATCGCCTTTGAGCAGGCCGATGGGCAAATCGCCGCCGGTGGCCGAGCCCACGCTCGCGCCCAACAATTTCGCGGCCGTGGCCAGCTGCGCCAACTGCTTGACCGCAGGCGAGTTCCTAAGCTCGATCCGGGTGAATTGAAATTGCCCGGTGCCGGCTAGGCCCGTCGCTAAATCGCCGGCGGACGGCCCGGTTGCGGACAGGTTGAGCGCGCCGGTGCCGGAAAGGCGGCGGGCCAGCGTGGGATCGGTGGGAAACAGACCGGCTAAGCCGATGCCATTGGCGTTGAGCGTAATGGCCAAGCGCCGGCCCTGTACGAACGAGGCGGCGACGTGCCCGCCGGCGAAGTTTAAGTTCACCGGCGCGATTTCGATGCGGTCGGGAAAAATGCGGACGCCGGCGCGCGCCGCGGTGGCCTGATAGGGGCCCCAAGCGAGGCGGTCGGCCAGCAACATGCCCTGCGCGAGCGGTGCGCTCGAATTGGAGGCGACCTTGCCGGTGGCGGGGGGCGCGGGAGCGGCAGGAGCGCCGCCGCTGGCGGCCAACAGGCGGTCCAAGCGCAGGTCGGCGGAGTGAATCGCGAAGTCGACGGGCGAGCGTTCGATATTTGGCGATTGAAAATGCAGCGAGGCCTGCCCCGCCGGTCCCAAGTCGGCGGAGCATTGGCCGGCCAGCGCGCCGACCCGCAAGCTGACCGCACCCGCGCGCACGGCGACCGGCGCAGCCAGCCCGCCGAGCACGAGGCGCAAGCCGGCGAGATTGGCCGCGGCATCGAGATTGCGCAGCAAGTCGCCGCTCAATTGCAAATTAGCCAGGCGCAGATTCAGGCCGGAAATTTGAAACGCCGGCGGCGCGACGGTGCCCGCCGGCAGCACCTGGGCGCTCGTGATCTCGAGGCCGCGCAGGTCGAGGTTTTCGATGGCGGCGCCGACGCCGGGCGCGGCCGCGCCGCTCGGGGCGGAAGCGGGCCGAGACGAAAACTGGGCATTGCTTTGGCCGCGGCTATTGGCGAGGAGCGTGACCGACGGCTGCACGAGCGCCAGCCAGGTGACGCGAACTTGGCCGCGCAGGAGCGGCCAAAACGCCAGCCCGCCTCTTAAGGACTGGGCGCGAACGAAGTCGCCGCGGGGAAAGCCTTTCGGATTCCCGATCGCCAGTTGATCGACGCTAAAACCGATGCTGGGCAGGAGATGGGCATGAATCGCGCCGGCGCTCACCGGCCTGCCGGTGGCGCGGCTCAGTTGGCTTACGAGCGCGGCGTGAAAGCGATCGAGCGAAACGAAGCTGGGCAGAGCCCACGCCAGCACCACCAGGACGATGATGACGACGATGACCACCCGCAACCAGATCGGGAGGCGCTTCATGGACAAGTCCATTCTCGACGCGGCGGGGGGCGAAAGTCTACCGCGGGCCGCTGTTGGCGCGCGCCGGCTGGCTCACGGCCGGCATCGTTTTGGAGTATGATGCGCGGCGATGAAACCGGCTCGTTTCGGCTGCGTCCTTCTACTCTGCTTCGGCCTGGCTTGGGCGGCGCCGCCGCGGCCCCAGGCGCGCCGCCCCTTCGATCTCGTCATTCTGCACGCCCAAGTCATTGACGGAAGCGGCAAGCCCGCCTACGCCGCCGACATCGGCATTCGTGGCGGCCGGATCGCCGCCATCGGCCGATTGGCCGGGGCCAAGGCGCGCCGCACGCTGGATGCGCACGGCCTGGCGGTGGCGCCCGGCTTTTTCGACATGCATTCCCATTCCGACGCCGCGCTGCTCAAGAACGGGGGATGCTGCAGCAAGATCTTCGAGGGCGTGACGACCGAGGTGTTGGGCGAAACGACGGCGGTCGCGGTGGCGGGACCGTTATTCGGGCCGGCGCTGGCGCAGCAAACGGCGCTATTCGGCAACGAGGGCGTGGACGTGGACTGGACGTCGCTGGGCGGCTATTTCGCCCGGCTCGAACGGCAGGGCATTCGCGTCAACGTGGCCAGCTACGCTACGTTCGGCGCCATTCGCCAGGCCGTGTTGGGTATGTCGGATCGCGATCCCACGGCGGCGGAGCTGACGCGGGAGGAGCGCCTGATGGCCGGCGCCATGCGCGACGGCGCCATCGGCCTGGCCACCGGCTTCAGTTATACGCCGGACATCTTCGCCAAGGACGCGGAGGTGATCGCCGTGGCCCGCGTCGCCGCCCGCGCGGGCGGGATTTACGCCTCGCACGTGCGCGGCCTGGATAACCCGAAAGAGGGTGGCATCGCGGAAGGCATTGCCATTGCCCGCGCCGCCGGCCTGCCATTTCACGTGTTTCATCTGCAAGTCGGGCGGCGCGCCGGGCCGGAGGCGGCCAGCCAAGCGCTGGCGATCATCCAGCAGGCGCGGGACGCCGGACTCGAAGTCACCGCCGATGCCTATCCCTACCGCGCCGCCGCCAACCCCGCGTACTCCATGGTGCCGAAGCGTTTTCTGGCGGGCGGCACGGCGGCGCTCGCAAAACGGCTGCGCGATCCCGCGCTGCGTCCGCAAATCGTCGCCGGCATCGCCGCTTCCGCGCGCGCGCTGGGAACGCCGGAGGATCCCGAGGGCTGGCGCGAGGAGTTCGTCAGCGCGGTCACGCAGCGCGAAGACCGCCGCTACGTCGGATTAACTTTCGAGCAGGTGGGAGCGCGCGATGGGCGGCCGCCGGCGGAGGCCATCGCCAATCTGCTGGAACGCGAGGGGGGCAGCTTCGGCCGCATCTTCTTCAACAAGAGCGCGGCTTCGGTGCGACAGATCGTGGCCACTCCCTGGGTCAGCATCGGCGGCGACGCGATCGACATGGATATCGCCGACCGCACCGGCTACGACGCGCCCCATCCGCGCTTCTTCGGCGCCAATACCCGCATTTTGGTTTGGGCGCGGGAAGAGCACCTGTTTTCGCTGCCGGAGGCGGTGCGCAAGATGACCTCGCTCGCGGCGCAAACCCTGCACATCAAAGACCGCGGCTTGCTCAAGCCCGGCTATGCCGCCGACGTGGTGATCTTCGATCCGCAGACGGTCCAGGACCACGCCACTTACGCCAACCCATGGCGCTACTCCAGCGGCGTCGAAGATGTCTTGGTCAATGGCGTGCCGATTCTGCTCCACGGGCAGCTTACCGAGGCGCGCCCCGGCCGGGTGCTGCGCGGTTCCGGCTACCGGGCGCATTGAGCGCGACGCGATAGGCTAGGAGAATGGCGCATTTATTCGCCCCGCTGCGGCTGCGCGGGTTGACGCTCGCGAACCGCATCGTCGTTTCGCCGATGTGCCAGTACTCAAGCCGCGACGGGTTCGCGAACGAATGGCATCTCGTGCACTTGGGCAGCCGGGCGGTAGGCGGCGCCGCGCTGGTCTTCACGGAAGCGGCGGCGGTCGTGCCCGAGGGGCGCATCAGCCCGCAGGATTTGGGCTTGTGGGACGATCGTCACGTCGAGATGCTGGCCCGCATCGTGCGCTTTATTCACGGTCAAGGCGGCCTGGCCGGGGTGCAACTGGCGCATGCCGGGCGCAAGGCCAGCACGCGGCGCCCTTGGGCAGGGCGGGGAACCATTGCGCCCGAGGCGGGTGGTTGGAGGCCGGTCGCGCCCAGTCCCATCCCGTACGCGCCAGCGGATCCGCCGCCCCGCGAATTCGATGCCGCCGGCATCGCCGCCGTGGCAGCGGCCTTTGCCGCGGCCGCGCGCCGCGCGCAGGCGGCCGGCTTCGACGTAATCGAGGTTCACGCCGCGCACGGCTATCTGCTGCACGAATTCCTGTCGCCGCTCAGCAACCGCCGCACGGACGCCTACGGCGGCTCATTCGAGAACCGCCGCGCGCGAGGTGGTAGCGGCGATTCGCGGCGCATGGCCGGAGCGGCTGCCGCTCTTCTTGCGAATCTCGGCCACCGATTGGGCGGAAGGCGGCTGGCAGGTAGAGGACTCGGTGGCGCTGGTGCGGCAACTGGCGCCGCTGGGCGTGGATCTGGTGGACTGCTCCTCGGGCGGGCAGGTGCCGTTGGAGTCGGCCACCAGCCATTCCATACCGGCGGGTCCGGGCTATCAAACGCCCTTCGCCGCCCAGGTGCGGCGCGAAACCGGCGTGCCGACCGGGGCTGTGGGCCTGATCACCGCCGCGGCCCAGGCGGATCACGTGATTCGTTCCGGACAGGCGGACGTGGTGCTGCTGGCGCGCGAGGAACTGCGCGACCCATATTTCCCGCTGCGCGCCGCCCGCGAACTCGGCCAGGAGATCGCGTGGCCGGCGCAATACTTGCGCGCCGCCCCGGCGGGGGCCGCGGCGCGCCCCGATCCCAGCGATGAATGAGGAACGATATTCCGCGCTCGCTGCCGGCCTCGCCGCCGCGCTGCCGGGCTTTTTGCCGCGCCAGCGCTGGTACGGCGACAAGGGACAGTCCATCGCGCGGGTCGAGCTGGCGGACGCGGCGTTGCTGGCGGAAGATGCCGGGTCGGCGCTGCTGCTGGCGATCGCCAGCGTGCGCTTCACCAGCACCCGGCGCGCCAGTTACTTATTGCCACTGCGCTTGGGCGCGGATGGCGCCGTCGAGTTGGAGACGGCGCTTCAAGACGCCGCCTGGCAGCGCGCCTGCCTGGACGCGAGCCGCGAGAACCGGCGGTTCGCGGGCCGGCGGGGTGAGTTCGTCTTCAGCGCCAGCGCACGGCATGGGCGATGGCTGGCGGAGCTGACGAGCGGCTTTCGCGGCCGGCTCTCGCGCGCCGAGCAAAGCAACTCGAGCGTGATTTTTGCACGCGCCGAGGGCGCAGATTTGCTGCTGCTGAAGTGCTTTCGCCGCCTCGCCGCCGGCCTCAATCCCGACTATGAAGTCACTCAATTCCTCGGCGAGCGGACCGACTTTACCTCCCTGCCGCTGCTGGCCGGCGGGATCGCCTACCGGCCGCAGGGAGAGGGCGAGCCGTGGACGCTGGCGCTCTGGCAGCAGTACATCGCCAACCACGGAGACGGCTGGAGTTATATGGTCGAGGCGCTGGCGGACGGGCACGAGAGCGAGGCGTTGCTGGCGGAACTGGGCGGATTGGGGCAGCGCACGGCGGAGCTGCACGCCGCATTGGCGAGCGGCACGGAGCCCTCCTTCGCGCCGGAGCCGATTGCCGCTGCCGACTTGCAGCAATGGGTGGCGGATTTGGCGCAATGGATAGGGCACATGGCGCCGGAACTGAAACGCGCGGCCGATGCCATGCCGGCGGGAGGCGGCGCCACCGCGCGGCAGGCGCTGGCGCGGATGGCGTCGCTGCCGGATATGGCGGCGGCGCTGGCGCCGCTGGCCGGGCTGGCTAAAATTCGCATCCATGGCGACTACCACCTCGGGCAAGTCTTGCGCACGCAGGCCGGGGACTGGGCCATCTTCGATTTCGAGGGTGAGCCGGCGCGGCCGCTGGCGGAGCGGCGGCGCAAGCATTCGGTGCTCAGGGACGTAGCCGGCATGTTGCGCTCGCTCGATTACCTGGCCTTCGCCGCCGGCGAGGCGCGGGCGGTCGCCGGCCAAGCGCCCCTGGCGGCGGCGTGGCGGGGCGAGGCGCGGCAAGCGTTCTGGCACGGCTATCGCGAGGCGCTGGGCGCCACGGCGCATAGCGCGGCGCTGCTCCCGGCGACGGGAGAGGAAGCCGAGCGCGCCTTGGGATTTTTCGAAATCGAGAAGGCGGTGTACGAAATCGCCTACGAGCTGCACCATCGCCCCGACTGGCTGCCGATACCTCTCGCCGGACTGGAACGGCTGCTGATCGCGAAACAGCAGCAGCAACGGTTATGATGGGCGGCAAATGCTCGTGCTCACTTTGCTTCGCCGCCGCGGCTGGGCGCTCGCCGCAGGCTTGGTTTTCGCCTCTCTAGCCGCCGCGCAAACGCCGCCGCCGGCGCGCAATTTCCCCCCCGGCGTCGAGCGGGTGGCCATTCCCGCGGTGCGCGGCGTGCGCGCGGACCTGCTGCAGTCGATCGCCCCGATCGTCGAAGAAGCCATCGCCCAAGGCTCGTTTCCGGGCGCGGTGGTGCTGGCGTCGCACCACGGACACGTGATCTACCGCGGCGTTTTCGGCAATCGCAGCATCGTGCCGGCGGTGCGGCCGATGCGCTACGACACGATCTTCGATCTGGCCTCGCTCACGAAGGTCATCGCCACCACGCCCTCGGTGATGCAGCTATTCGAAAGGGGCAAGATACGCCTCGATCTGCCGGTCGCGGATTACTGGCCGGCATTCGCGGAGAACGGCAAGGGGGCGGTGACCGTGCGCGAGCTGCTGACCCACAACTCCGGCCTGCCGCCGGACATCCCCTCGCCCGAGTTGCTGCTGCTGCTCCATTTACCGCCCACCGGCTTTCCGGGCTGGCCGCCCGCGCAGCGCGTGGACGTGCCGTGGCACGGCGAGGCGGCGGCGCTGCAATTGGTCGAGCAGGCGGCATTAATCAACCGGCCGGGCACGAAGTTCGTTTACAGCGACATCAACTTCATCGTGCTCGGTTATTTGGTCGAGCGGCTGAGCGGCGAGCCGCTGAACGTCTATGCCGCCCGCCACGTATTCCGGCCGCTGGGCATGACCAGCACCATGTTTCTGCCGCCGGCCGCACTCAAGAACCGGATCGCGCCCACGCAGGTCATCAACGGCGTGCTGCGCTGGGGCGTGGTGCACGATCCGACGGCCAAGGCCATGGGCGGCGTTTCCGGCTTGGCCGGGTTGTTTTCCGACGCCCGCGACCTGGGGCGCTACGCGCAGTGCCTGCTCAACGGCGGCGTGCTGCGCGTGGCCGACGGCAAGGGGAAGACGCGCGCGGCGCGCATCCTCGGGCCGCTGACGGTGCTGAAGATGACCACGCCGCAGACGCCGCTGGGGAGCAGCGACATTCGCGGTCTGGGGTGGGACTTGGACTCGGCCTTTTCGCACAACCGCGGCGTGCTGTTTCCAATCGGCTCGTTCGGGCACACGGGATGGACCGGGACCTCGATCTGGATCGATCCCTACACGCAGACGTACTTGATCATTCTCACCAGCCGCGTGCATCCCACGGCGGCGCCCGGCAGCGGGGTGGCGGCGGTGCGGGCGGAACTGGCGAATATCGTGGCCGCCAGCCTGACCGACGTCGATACGCGCGGCCTCAGCAATACCGGCCGTGGCGAGCGCGCCCGCGCCTATCAGCCGCGGCGCTGATCAGGCGAGCGCGGAGGCGCGGCGGGCGGGCTGGGGCGCGCGGCGCAAACGTTTGGACAGGTTCTTCCAAGCGGGGTAGGCGGCGATGAACGAAAACGTGACGCCGAAGCTGGCGAGCGTGCGCGGCACCACCAGCGGGGCGAGCAGGGTGGCGTTGGCAAGGACCACGGCCGCCGCCGTGAGGCCGCCGCCCAGCAGGATCCAGGCCGGGCGCTGGCGCAGGGCCCAGCTTTGCAGTTGCAGGGCCGGCCGCAACAGTAGCGCCGTGCCCGCCACCGCCAGCAGGAACAGGCCGAGGCCGTGCGGGATGAAGAGCTCCAGGGCGCGAATCACGAACATGTGCAGGATATAGAAGACCAGCGAGTTCGCCCCCCAGCGGCGCACCTCGCGCAGCGGCGGCCGCCAGCGCGGCAGATACCGCCGCAGCGCCGCGAACGACCAGCCGGCCAGCGTGCAGGCGATGAGGAAGTAATCGATGCTCATCCACCACTTGTCGAAGACGAAGGGCTGAAACGTCAGGTAGACGCCCAGGCCGAGAATGGCGGCGGAGCCGATCGCCCAACCCTGCCGCAGGCCGCCGTATTTTTTCAGGTGGGCGCCTAGCAGATAGAAGCTCAGCCAGGGCAAGAGAGGGAATAGGCCAGGGGCGAGAAAAAACGACGAGACGCCGCCGGCGGCGACTTTCCAGTAAAGATGCTGGTTGGCGAAGTGGATCAGGAAGGGCAGCGGGAAAAGCCAGGTCCAGGCGCGCGGCAAGAGGCGGCGCAGCAGCAGCATCGCCAGCATGGCCATGCCGGCGCTTTGGAAGACGTCGGCCTGCCAGAGGGTCCCCTGCACGTAGTTGTCGGCAAAGCCGGCGAAGATCAGGAACAGGGCATTGGCGGCGAGCCGCCACTCGTCGCCGCGCCCGCGCTCGACAATGCCGACCAGGTTCATGCCGGTCGAGGCGAAGAACAATACCGAAGCCATGGTGGCCTCGGCCAGCCAGGGCGCCGCGGCGAAGCGCACGTGCGCCAGCACCATCAGCAGGCAGGCGGTCCCCTTGATGAGGTCCACGACGTGATCGCGATCGGCGCCGGGGGTGAAGGCCAGCGGGGCGAGCGCACGCGCAGGCCGCGGGCGCGGCCAGTGCAGGGATTCAAGACTGACGGCAGTGGACAGGAGTACGGCCCCTCGAGGATTTCCGAGCTTTCGCCCATTGTACGCGCGCGTTGGCCGCGCGCGTGGTGCGCGCGCTCACGTTAGAATCGAACAGCCCCCGTGAACAGCGCCGCGCCGCCCATTGTCGAAGCCCTCGAGGTATGCAAGAACTTTTATCTCGCCCGCGGCATCTCCGTGCCCGCGCTGCGGGGCGTGAGCTTGGCCGTGGCGCGGGGCGAGTTCGTCGCTATCGTGGGCGCCTCGGGCAGCGGCAAAAGCACGCTGCTGCACGTGCTCGGCGGCTTGACGCGGCCGAGCTCGGGGCGGGTGATCATCGCTGGGCAGGAGTATGGCTCGCTTTCCGACGCGGCGCGCACCGCGCTGCGCAAAGACGAGATTGGCTTTATCTTCCAGAGGTTCAATTTGTTGCCGACGCTCGATGCGGCCGGCAACATCGACCTGGCGCGGCACATCGCCGGCCGCCGCGCTGGGGAACCGGCGTGGCGCGACCGCCTGATCGATCTGCTGGGCATTCGCGCCCGGCTGCGCCACCGGCCCGCCGAACTCTCCGGCGGCGAGCAGCAGCGCGTGGCGATCGCGCGCGCGCTGGTCAACCGGCCCAGCATCCTGCTCGCCGACGAGCCGACCGGCAATCTCGATTCGAAGAATTCCGGCGCCGTGCTGGCGATCCTGGCGGACCTCAACCGCGAGCTCGCCCAGACCATTCTTATGATTACGCACAACCGCGAGGCCGCCGCCATCGCCGGGCGCGTCCTGCACTTGCGCGATGGGGAGATCGTGGCCAACGGCTCGATCTAAGGCGCTGGGGCGGGCGCGACGACAGCTAGGGCAACGCCTGGCCGCCGGCGCGCAACTGCGCCAGCAGCGCCTGTCCGCGGCTGGCCAGATCGGGCGGCAGCGGGGCGTAGCTCAAATCGCCGGCTAGGCTTTGCCCGGGGCCCAGGATCCAGGCGACGAATTGCTTCAGCGCCTGTCGCTGCGCGCGATCGGCGCCGTCGCGGGGCAGGATGAGAAAGGTCAGTCCGGTGATGGGATAGGCGCCGGCGGCGGGCTCGTTGACGATCGGCGCACGCACGTCGCGGGCCAGCGCGGCGGCGCCGGCGGCGATGGCGGCCGTGGCGCTCGCTTGCGAGGGCGCGACCCATTCGCCACGCGGGTTTTGCACCAAGGCGACCGGCAGTTGGTTGGCTTGCGCGAAGGTCAGCTCGACGTAGCCGATAGCGCCGTCGGTCTGGCGCACCAGTCCGGTAACGCCCGCGCTCCCCTTGCCGCCCAATCCCACCGGCCAGGCCACGGAGAGCCCGGCGCCGACGTGCTGGGCCCAGGCGCGGCTGACGGCGGTGAGATAGGTGGTGAAAATGTTGGTGGTGCCGCTGCCGTCGGAGCGATGGACGACCAAGATGGGGCGATTCGGCAAGGCAACGCCGGGGTTGGCGCGCACGATACCGGAGTCGCGCCAAGTCTTGATCTGGCCGAGGTAGATGCCGGCCAACGCGGCGCCGGATAGATGCAGCGGCGCCTTCAGCTCCGGCAAGTTGTAGGTGATGCACACCGGCCCGCCGCTCTCGGGCAACTGCACCACGGGCGGCATGGTGGCGAGCTGGGCATCGCTCAGCGGCATGTCACTGGCGCCAAACTGCACGGTGCGGTTTTTCACTTGCAGAATGGCGCCGCCGCTGCCGATGGGCTGGTAGTTGATTTGGACGTTCGGATGCGTCTGGCGAAAGGCCGTCACCCAGCGGGACAACAAGGGGTAAACGAAGCTGCTGCCGGCGCCGGTGATGGTGACGCCGGAGGCGCCGCCGCGCGAGGCCGGGCTGCAAGCGGCGAAGGCGAGGGCCACGAGGAGGGCGAAACCGCAGAGCAACAAAGAGCGAGAGCTAGATTTCATGGCTTTTTCCTAGATTAGCGGGCTGGCGCACGGCTACGGGAGCGTATAGCGCAGATCCACCCAGACCATGTTGGATTTGGCGGTGCGCGGCGACGCCGGCGCCGCCGACCAAGGGGCGCGCACCAGGTAGGAATATTGCGTGATCAGCGCCAGCGCGCCCTGGGAAGGCTCTTGCCAGAAGGTGTGGATCACGCCTATCGTGCCTTCCTGAATGGCGCGGTTGTCGCTGGTGGAGGAACCGGGGAAACCGAAGCCGATGCTGCGGCCCGCGGCCACGTCTGCATTGCGCTGGAAGTAGGCGCCGCCGTAGTAGCCATAGAGCAACCAGGCGGGCGACGTTTTCCATTCGAAGCCGCCGATGCCGGAGGCAGCGTGCACGGCGGAGAGCGTGCCGTCGGCGCGCACGATCAAATCGGGCCCCAAGCCGAAGATGTAGCGGCCGCCGCCGTCGCTGTAAAAGCTAGTTCCGATAAGCCTGAAGCGCTTGGTCACTTCGACATTGCCGTTGAGCGAGACGCCGCCGCCGACCAGCGTGTTCTTGACGTTGGTGGCGGGGTTGACGTCGCGGAAGGTGCGCTCCAGGCCGGCCATCTCGAGATGCACGCCATGACCGCCGAGGCTCGAGTCATAGGCCAGCTTGGCGATGATGTCGGGATGAAGGTTGGGGGTGGCGGAGTTCGATCCCGTGCTGAACTGCGAGGCGAAGGAAGCGGCGGGCAAAACCACTTGGCCGGAACCACCGATGAATTGCTCGGGGTTCTCGAAGGAGACGCCCAGCGCCCAGTTGGAGCCGAAGTGGCGAATCACCCGCAACTGCGGATCGCGCGACCAGGTCAGGCCCACCTGGTAATTGGTGTCCATGTCTTGGGTGTAGAAAATGTCGGAGGGAAGGGGCGAGAGGCCCTTGCGATTGGGGGTGAGCAGGCTCCAGGACTGCCCGGCCAGCACTTCCCAGTCGCCGTGGCGCAAGTCGAGCCAATAGAGGCGCATGCGCAGCGTATTGCTGTTGCTGCCGACCACGAGGTTGGCCGGGGCATTGCCGAGGAAGTCGGCCTCGACGTAGCCGATCAACTGCGAGCCGCCGGAGTGGGAATCGACACGCAGAGAGAGGCGCGAGTTCTGGGCGCTGAAGCGGAATTCGGAGAGCTGGCCGGCTGGCGTATTCGAGAAGGGAATCGAACCGAAGGAGGTGCCGATGCCGCTGCCGACGTTGGTAGTGCGAAACACGCTGGTCAGGTCGAGAAAGCCGCCGGGCGTAAATTGCGCGCCGCCAATCTTAACGGAGAGCGGCGAGGCGGGCGCCGGGGCGGATTGCGCTAATCCCACGGCGGTCAGTACCAGGGCCACCAAGGCGAAGCGGGCAATGCGATTCATGGTTTGGGTCATATTTGGTTTCCGTGAGTGAACAAGCCCAGCATGCCGGAACAGGGCGGCCGGTTCGATTACAGATCCGTGAACGCGGGCGCCTCCGCGCCCCTGGCGGGATAGCGCGATTACAAAACGATGACAACCGGCTGGGGCCGGCAGCCGGGCGGCGCGCGCCAGGGATAATGACGCTAGACGCCGCCTTGGCTCCTTCATGTCCAGTTCGGCCATAGAACTTAGACAATCCGCCGCGGCGCCGCGGAGCCGCTGGGGCGATCGCGTGTACGCCTGGACGGCGCGCGGCCTGGCGGCCTTGGTGCCGCTGCTGATCGTGGGCATCGGCTGGCAGCTGGTGCGCGGCTCGGCGCTATCCCGCCACGCCTTCGGCTGGGGCTTTTTGATCCACTCGGCGTGGGATCCGGTCAGCGGGCATTTCGGCGCCTGGCCATTCATTTTCGGAACGCTGGTGACGACGGCCATCGCCCTGGCGCTGGCCGTGCCGCTCAGCATCGCGGTGGCGATCTTTCTGGTGGAACAGGCGCCGCGCTGGCTGCGCGGACCGGTGAGCTACTTGGTGGAGTTGCTGGCCGCCGTGCCCAGCGTGGTCTATGGGTTGTGGGGGATCTTCGTTCTGGCCCCCTGGCTGCAACGCAGCTTCGAGCCCTGGCTGGCGGCGCACCTGGGCTGGCTGCCGCTGTTTCGCGGCGCCGCTTATGGCGTGGGCTATCTGGCCGCCGGGATGATCTTGGCGGTGATGGTGGCGCCGTTCATCATCGGCATCGCGCGCGAGGTGATCGCCGCCGTGCCGAGCTCCTATCGCGACGGCGCCTATGCGCTGGCGGCGACGCGCTGGGACGCCATTTGGGGCGTGGTGCTGCCCAGCGCGCGCACCGGCATCTGGGGCGGAGTCATGCTGGGCATGGGCCGGGCGCTGGGCGAGACGATGGCGGTGACGATGGTGATCGGCAACCGTCCCGCGGTGAGCGCCTCGCTCTTCGCGCCCGGCTACACGCTGGCGAGCGTGATCGCGAACGAATTCACGGAAGCCACCGCGCCGATCTACTTGTCGGCGCTCATCGAGATCGGCTTGGTGCTTTTCGGCATCACGCTGTTGGTGAACATCGTGGCGCGGCTGCTGGTGTGGCGGGTGGAGCGGCGGTTGGGGAGGCAGGCGGCATGAGGCCGGCGAACGCCGCCACGCGCGACAACCTGCGCCGCCGCCGCTGGCGCAGCCGCCTGATGCTGACGGCGACGGCAGTGGCGACGGCGCTGATCCTGGCGCCGCTGTTCTTGATCCTCTACTACGTGGCGCGCGAGGGCGCTACGGCGCTCAATCTCGCCTTTTTCACGCAGGCGCCGAAGCCGGTCGGGATGGCGGGCGGAGGCATGGCCAACGCCATCGTCGGGACGCTGGAGCTGCTGGCGGTGGCGATCGTGGTGGGCGTACCGCTGGGGCTGGCGGGCGGACTTTATGTCGCCGAATTCCGCCACGAACGGTTCACGACCGCGGTGCGTTTCGCGGCCGACGTATTGAACGGCACGCCGACGATCGTGATCGGCCTTTTCCTTTACGCCCTCGTGGTGGTGCCGATGCGCCGCTTTTCCGCGCTGGCGGGCGGGCTGGCGCTGGCGCTGATCCTGATCCCGGTGGCGCTGCGCGGAGCGGAGGAGGTGCTGCGGGCGGTGCCGCGCGGCTATCGCGACGCGGCGCTGGCGCTGGGCGCGACCCGCTGGCGCATGATGGCGGGGGTGGTGCTGCCGGCGGCCCGAGTCGGGCTGGTCAGCAGCGCGCTGCTGGGGGTGGCGCGCATCGCCGGCGAGACGGCGCCGCTGCTGTTTACCGCCTTCAACAACTCGCTGTGGTCCGCTTACATCGACCAGCCGATCGCCTCGCTGACGGTGCAGATCTACGATTACGCCATCTCGCCCTACGCCAGCTGGCATGCGCAGGCGTGGGCCGGATCGCTGACGCTGATCGCGATCATCGTCGGCATCGGCGCATTCGCGCGGCTCACCTTTGGGCGGCGACGGGGAGGGGTGGCATGAGGCGCTGGGTTTGGGCGGCGGTGTTGGCGGCGGCCGTGGCGCTGGCATTGGCGTTGGGCTGGGCGCCGCTTTGGGCGGCGGCGGGGGCGGTGGCCGGAGCGCTGGCGACGCTGCTGGCGGCCGACC
>JBOGKX010000176.1:0-15189 GCA_050746125.1 Terriglobales bacterium
CCCCCCGGACCCACCCCCTTGATGCTTCTATCCGATGAAGCGCCGTTTGACCCGCCAAGCCCAGCAGGCCGCTACCCAAAAGCAAGACGCTTACCGCCTCCGGCAGCGCACGGACCTTTGATCGACCGGGCTGCCGGCCCGCGATTCGGTCCCACGCGTGCTATACTGTCCTTGCGTCTGAAGGTCCGCCGCTCAGGATAGAGAACAGCCCGCCCGCAAATTCCGCGGTTCGTCCCTGCCTATTTTTCCAGACCAGCATCCCGTTCAGATAGCTTGCGTGATGAGGAGTACCCTCTTGAAGAATATTTTCGTAGGCAATTTAGCGTTTAGTACCACGGAAGCCGAGTTGCGCGGCCTGTTCGAGCAATACGGCGCGGTGGACCGTGTAAGCCTGATGACGGACCGCGACACCGGACGTTCTCGCGGCTTCGCATTTGTCGAGATGACCAACGACAGCGATGGCGAAAAGGCCATCTCCGCTTTGAACGGCGCCGATGTCGGCGGCCGCAAGCTCAACGTCAACGAAGCGCGGCCCAAGACCGAGCGGGCCGGCGGCGGCGGCGGGCGGGGCGGCTTCGGTGGCGGCCGGGGCGGTTACGGCGGCGGCCGTCGCTACTAGGCGACTGCGACCTCCAATGGAAAGCGGGGGCGTAATCTAGCCGCGCTGGCGGCGGGACGACGCCCCCGTTTGTCTTTGTTTTTGCTAATACCCCAAGCGCCGCTTGAGCGGCCCGACCAGGCCGAGCAAACCGCTTCCAAGTAAAAGCAGGGTGCCGGGCTCAGGAACGGTTGACGGCGGCGGTGGACCACCTACCGGAACTCCAGCCACGGTGACGCCATCGATCGCCATGCCGGACTGAAAAGCAGTGTCATTCCAGTTGGTGACGCCGAATTCCAAGATGTAGTCGCCCGCTGCCCCGATGGTGTAGTTGGAATTGATCCAGCCGGTATAGCCGCAACCAACGTCGAAGCACGCCCCGCTGGATCCGCCCAGAGGCGACCAATCGGGCCCGCCGCCGATGATCGGCACGGAAGCCGGATTCAGCGAGGCATTGAGTGCGGGCATATCGAAGCCAGGCACGATGCTGCCACTCGGCGCCGTGCGCGCAGTAAACAAGAGCGCGAGCGGATTCGAGGCCGAGTCAAGCAACTGTGCCCAGGCATAGTCGGCGTAGCCCGCGCCGTCGGACGTCACATAATTGAAATAAAAATTCAGCGCGGCCCCCGCGCCTGCGGCAAAAACCGGCGTCTCGAGCGTTGAGCCGTTTGTGGGAAAGCCCGCGCCGCCTACTCCCGCCAATGCTCCCACTCCCGATATCCCCATGTCCGTCGAAATCCATTGAAACTGACTGTTGCCGGTGGGCGACAACTTAACGACGCCGTCCGCGCCGGAAGAGCCGCAAATCCCATTGCAGGTCCAACCGGGCGGAATCGGATTAGCGATGGCGCCAAGCGCTAGGGCCAGAATCGTCGCCAACGTGAAGCCGGCTTTCGGAGCCCAGCTTCGCTGAGTTTTCTGCTGCATTGAATTGTCTCCTGTCCAAATCGGGGCGACCTTGCAGCCGCCCTCATTCGAGACAACGAAGCGTGTGTGCTAAAGGGAAGAAAGCACTTGAAAAATAGCGCGACCTAACCCGCAACGACTTGCACGTAATATGCAGCGGACTGGGCCATCGCGACACTTGACGCGCGCTAATAGGCGGTGGCGGGAGCGGGCTCGTCGGCAGTGAAAAGGCGGGTGTAATCCTTGATCGTCACGTCCAGCGCCCGCTCCTTGGCCTTGCCTGCAATCTCCGCCCAGGCCGCATCCGCGGACATCACGCCGCGGTCTTTCTCTTGAAAGGTGCGCACCGACACGGTGCCTTCGGCCGCTTCCCGCTTGCCCACCACCAGCATGTAAGGAATCTTGTGCAGCTCCGCTTCGCGAATGCGGTAATTGATCTTGCTGGTGGCGGCGGCCAGTTCGACGCGCAGACCCGCGCTGCGTCCCTGGCCGGCCAGCCGCTCGGCATAGTCGGTTTGCGCCTCGGCAATGGGCAGCACCACGGCTTGCACCGGCGCCATCCAGGTCGGTAGCGCTCCGCCGAAGTGTTCGAGCAAAATGCCCAGGAAGCGCTCAATCGAGCCGAATAACGCGCGGTGAATCACGACCGGCGTGCGCGGCTGGTTGTCGGCGTCGATGTATTCCAGCTCAAAGCGCCGCGGAGTCTGAAAATCGAGCTGCACCGTCCCGCATTGCCAGGCCCGCCCCATGCTGTCGTGGATCTTCACGTCGATCTTAGGACCGTAGTAAGCGCCGCCGCCGGCGTCCAGGTCGTAGCCCTGGCCTGCCGCCTCTAGCGCCTGCCGCAGGCCAGCCTCGGCCTTTTCCCATAACTGCGGGTCGCCCATCGCCTTCTCCGGCTTGGTCGAGAGCGTCATCGAATAACGCAGGCCGAAGTACCCGTAGATCTTCGCCAGCAAGGCCAGCACGCGCCCGATCTCGGCTTGGATCTGATCGTCGCGCAAAAAGATGTGCGCATCGTCTTGAGTGAAGACGCGGGCCCGCATCAGCCCGTGCAACGCGCCCATTGGCTCATTGCGATGCAGCAGTTGGCCCTCGCCAATGCGCAGCGGCAAATCGCGATAGGAATGCTGCCGGGTCTTGTAGTACAGCATCGTATCCGGGCAGTTCATCGGTTTCAGCGCCATGTCCGGCGTGGCCGGCGCGCCCGCAGCGGCGCCCGGCTCGGTCGTTGCCCCGCCCTCCTGCACCAAGAACATGTTTTCGCGAAAGTGATCCCAATGTCCGGAAGTGACGTACAAATCTTTGCGATAAATCAGCGGGTTGAAGATCTCTTGATAGCCGGCCTCGCCGTGCGTCTCCCGCCACAGGCGTAGCAACTCATTGCGCACCGCCACGCCCCGTGGATGCCAAAACGGGCACCCCGCCGACCAGGGGTGGAAGCTAAACAGGTCGAGCTGCTGGCCGAGCTTGCGATGGTCGCGGCTCTTGGAGTCCTCGAGAAATTGCAGGTACTCCTCCAAATCTTTCTCCGCTTCCCAGGCCGTGCCGTAGATGCGCTGCAGCATCGGCCGCCGCTCGTCGCCCCGCCAATAGGCGCCCGCAATCGAGGTCAGCTTGAAGTGGCCGCAGGCTCCTCCTTGTGCCACGTGCGGGCCGGCGCAAAGATCGATGAAGCGATCCTGCCGATAGAGCGAGACGTGATCATCGGCGATGCCGGCCAAAATCTCCAGTTTGTAGTCCTGCCGCCAGGCGCGAAACAGCTCGATGGCCGTCGCACGCGGCAACTCGGCGCGCTCGAAGACCGGGTTGCGGGTCACGATTTTGCGCATCCGCTTCTCGATCTCGGGCAGGTCCTCGGGTGTCAGCGCCCGCGGCAACTCCATGTCGTAGTAGAAGCCGTTTTCGATGGGCGGGCCGATGGCCAGCTTGACTTCCGGGAAGATTTCCCGCACCGCCTGCGCCATGATGTGCGAGCTGGAGTGACGCACGCGGCGCAGCCGCTCCGAACGCGGCAAATTGTCCGGAACGAGGTTGGGCCGCCACTCCAGGGCGGCGAGGATCGCATCGGCTTGGGGCATGGACTAGAGAGCCACGGCGCGGGCCGGGCTGAATTCATGCATTTTATCAGCTTGTCTTCAGTCCGCGCCTTGCGGCGGAGTCGTCACCACTCCGGAGCGGATGCGCCAGCGCCGCGCATAGACCCACAGGTTGGCAGCGCAGACGACGACGGCGGCGGTGATAAGCAGCGAATTCGGAAAATCGGGATAGACCAGCCGCTGCAAATAATGCAGGAGAAAGCTGCCCTGATACCCGGCTTCCCCGGAGCAGCGCTCGAAGTGCCCCTCGAGCCACGTCAGCGGGCAAGCCCAAGGGCCAACCTCGATGACAATGCCGTAGACCAGGCAGGCGATATGCAGCCCGCTCGCCCAGTTCCGCCCCCGCGTCAGCAGGGCGCCACCCGCCACCCAGAATATGAACAGCAGATGGATGCTGATCACCGCTCCGGCCGCCCATGCGCACGCCGCTGCCATCGCCATCCCCTAGGGGCAGCGCCAGGAGCGCCCGCTGGCGGCGATTAGCGCCTCGGCCCCGGCCGGACCCCAACTGCCGGCGGAATAGAAGCCGAGCGTTTCCGCGTCTCTCTTCCACACGGCCAGAAGAGGCTCCAGCGCGCGCCAGGCATATTCGACCTCGTCGCGGCGCGTGAAGAGCGTGCCATCGCCGCGTAGCGCGTCGAGCAGCAAGGTCTCGTAAGCCGAGGGCGAATCGCCCGCGAACGAGGCGCGGTAGGCAAAGTCCATAACTACCGGCTGCAACTTCACGCCGATGCCCGGCCGTTTCACCTCGAATCGCAGCCCGATGCCCTCGTTTGGCTGGATGCGCAGCACCAGCACGTTGGGCGGCGGCACCGCCGCGCCGCTCTTGGCGAATAAACTATGCGGCGTGCGCTTGAATACGATGGCGATCTCGGTCGCCTGCTTCGGCAGCCGTTTGCCGACGCGTAGAAAGAAAGGCACCTCCGCCCACCGCCAGTTGTCGATGAAAACGCGCAGGGCGACGAAAGTCTCCGTGCGCGAGTCCGGTGCCACCCCCTTTTCCTGCCGGTAGGCGGCCACGGGCGCGCCGCCGATTTCGCCCTCCGTGTACTGACCGCGCACCACCTCCGCGCCGAATTCGCCATGCCAGGGCCGCAGCGCCCGCAGCACCTTGGCCTTTTCGTCCCGCACCGCTTCGGCGTCGAGTTCGACGGGCGGCTCCATTGCCACCAGCATCAGCAATTGCAGCAGGTGGTTCTGCACCATGTCGCGCAGCGCGCCAGTCGTGTCGTAATAGCCGGCGCGATCCTCGGTGCCCAGCGTTTCGGCGGCGGTAATCTGCACGTGGTCGATGTACTTCTGGTTCCATAGCGGCTCGAAGATGGCGTTGGCGAAGCGCAGCATGAGGATGTTCTGCACCGTCTCCTTGCCGAGATAGTGATCAATGCGAAAAATTTGCGATTCGCGAAATACCGACAGCAACGCCTGGTTCAGCGCCTGTGCCGAGGCCAGGTCGCTGCCGAAAGGCTTTTCGACCACGATCCGCCGCCAGCCGGTGCCCGGCCGTGCCAGCCCGGCGGCGGCCAGCCCCTGCACGATCGGCTGATAAGCGGCGGGCGGCGTGGCCAGGTAAAACAAAACGTTGTCGCCGGCGCCACGCCCGCTTTGCAGCTCTTCCAGAAGGCTGCATAACCGCTGATAGGAGCCGTCGCGGCCGTCATAGCCGCCTTGCAGATAATGGATGCCGGCGCTAAACCGTTCCCAAGCCGACTGGTCCCATTGCTTGGGCGCGAAGCGCCGCACGCCGTTGCCCAGCCGCTCGCGCCAGGCCGCGTCGTCGAGCGGCTGGCGGGCGAAGCCCACCAGCGCAAATTCGCGCGGGAGGCGCTCGGCGCGCGCCAGTTGATAGAACGCCGGCACCAGCTTGCGCTGGGTCAAGTCGCCGGAGGCGCCGAAGATGACCACCGCGCAAGGATCGGGCGGCGGCAGCCCTGCCGCGGAAGAAAAGGCAAGCTCAACCATCAAGTCACCGCACTTTATTGTAGTGGTGTACATCGGCGGTAAACGACGGCCCGCCCCGCCGCGGCCCGCTTGCGCCAACAATGAATCCTAGCCAGCGCGCCATGCCCACCGTGGACCATCCCGTCCGAGTACGTTGTTGGGGCGCGCGCGGCTCCATCCCGACGCCCTTGCCCTCGCATATGGGCTTCGGCGGCAATACGTCTTGCCTGGCGTTGCGCATCCCCGGCGTCGATCCCATCGTCTTCGATGCCGGCACCGGCCTGCGTATGTTCGGCGATTGCCTGCTTGAGGAATGCCCGGGGGGCGTGCCGCCGCGGCTGACGCTGCTGCTCTCCCACCTGCATTGGGATCACATTCAAGGCTTGCCGTTCTTTCGGCCCCTCTATCGCGCCGGAACCGAGATCGCGATCCTGGTGCCGGCCGGGGAAACCGCGAACCGGCGAGCGGCCCTGGCGGCGCAGTTTCAGCCGCCCTTCTTTCCGGTGAGCTGGGATCGCTTGCCGGCGCGCATTGACTTTCACGAGATTCCCGCCGCCGGTCTCGAACGGCAAGGCGTGCGCTACTACTGCCGCCCGCTGAACCATCCGCAGAAAGCCTATGCCTTCCGCCTGGAGTGGGGCCACAAGGTTTTCGTGCACGCCCTCGATCATGAGCACGGCGATGAAGCCGTTTCCGCCGGCTTGGCGGCGCTGGCCGCGGGCGCCGATCTGCTCGTCGGCGACTCGCAATACACGCCCGAGGAATACCAAACGCGGCGCGGCTGGGGACATTCGACCTGGCCCGAGTTGGTGGCGCTGGCGCGCCGTGCCGGCGTGCGCCGCTTGCTGGTCAGCCACCACGATCCCGACCACGATGACGCCGCCCTGGCGGTGCTCGAACACGAGGCGCAAGCTGCTTTCCCCGCCTGTATTTTCGCTCGCGAAGGGCTCGAGCTCGAACTATGATCGCCTTAGGATCCGGCGCGGCCGCGTTTGGCCGGCAGCGAGTCGGGCGCGTGCCGCTCCCCATCGCTGACGAAACGGCGTCCCGGATGCCGCTTGAAATACTCAAGCCAGTCGTCGATCTCGGGATCGAAGACCTGAATGCGGGGCAAGTGGCGAGCGTTGAATCCGGCCACCAGCGGCGAGGGCGCCGGCCCTGCGCCGACTTTAACCACGTCCGCGTAGTCCCAGCGCACCTCCGCCGGCGCGCCGGGGCGGGGATTGTGCCACTCACCTTCCCACGCCAGCGACGGCGGCATGGGGTAGATCCCAAAAGGCAGGGCGAAGGAGTGTATCGCGTAGCCGGGTAAGTCGCGGCCCAGGTAGTACTGCCCCAAGGCGATCTCGCGCGCCGCGATCGCCGCCTGCCGCCGCAAGTTGGCGTGCGTCAGGGTGTGATTGCCCACCTCGCCCCCCAGCCGCACGATCAGCCGCAGCTTGGCGACCGCGTAGCGCGGCTGGTCGAAGGCGGCATGTCCGCCAAGTCCTGGGTTGATGAAAAAGACGCCGCGCATCGGAAAGTCGGGATGGGCGCCGGCGAAGGCAATCCAATGGGCCAAGGCGCAGTCGGGGGCCAATTGGCCGTCGGCGGTGAACTTGATCTGGTTGTCGCTGGAGTCGTCGAAGGTAATCACCACCGGCGAGGTTCCGGCCGGCAAATCGAACGCCCCGGAGACGTACTGCCACAAGGTAATCGGCCGGTAGCCGGCCTCGTCGAGGTGGGCCAAATCGTGGTCGAAGCTGCTGTAGGCTCGCGTCCAGCGCGAATCTTTAAGCCCGAAGCGGTGATAGACCAGAATCATCACCTCGCCCCGCAAGTTCGGACGCAAGGGGTTGGCCGCGTGGGCCGAGCCGAGCGGGGCCAGCAGCATGCCCCAGATTAAAATGCCGGGCAGCGAGAGCCTCACGTTGGCAATATACAGCGCTGGAGCCGTCGCCGCCGCCTTCCAAGCCTTGTAGCGCGCCGCGGCCGCCAAATCCTCCACCCCACTGCTTCGCTTGGTGATAGTCTGCTGAATTCATGGCCGCTCTGATGCATGGCAAAACCGCCCTGGTGATGGGCGTGGCTAATCGCTGGAGCCTCGCCCACGCCATCGCCCGTGCGCTCTCCGGCGCGGGAGCCCACCTCATTTTGACCTATCAAGGCGATAGGCAGCGCGCCACGGTCGAGGAAATGGCCGCCGCTTTTCCCACCGCCGAAGCCGCCGTCTGCGACGTGGCCGAAGATGCCGATCTCGACCGCTTCTTCGCCGCCTTGCAGCAACGCCAGGTGACGCTCGACGCCGTGGTCCACAGCATTGCCTTCGCCAACCGCGAAGATCTCGAGCGGCCGTTTGCCGACACCAGCCGCGCCGGTTTTACCCTGGCGCTCGACGTCAGCGCCTATTCGTTGGTCGCGGTAGCGCGGCGCGCCGCCGCCCTCATGCCGCGCGGCGGCAGCATCATGACCTTGACTTACCTGGGCTCGACGCGCGTCGTGCCCAACTACAACGTCATGGGCGTCGCCAAGGCGGCGCTCGAATCGAGCGTCCGCTATCTGGCCTCCGAGTTGGGCCCGCGCGGCATTCGCGTCAACGCCCTCTCGGCCGGCCCGGTGAAGACCGCATCCGCGCGCGCCATCAAGGATTTCAGCTCCATTCTCGACGAGGTGGCGCGCCGCGCCCCGCTGCGCCGCGTGACCGATCCCGGCGAGGTCGCCGATGCCGCGCTGTTTTTGGCCAGCGACTTGGGTCGCGGCGTCACGGGCGACATTTTGTTTGTCGATAGCGGCTGCCACGTGCTGGGCTTCTAAAGTGCTGGCCGAGAGTCCCGTATAATTTGAGCTTTATCCGGAGGCTTTTTCAGCGCGATGGCATATGTGATTGCGGAACCCTGCATCGGCACCAAAGATAACGCTTGCGTGGACTCCTGCCCGGTGGATTGCATCCATCCCAAGCCGGACGAAGCCGACCATGCTGCCGCCGAGCAGCTCTTCATCGATCCGGTCGAGTGCATCGACTGCGGTGCCTGCGTGCCGGTCTGTCCGGTAACCGCCATCTTCGCCCTGGACGATCTGCCGGAAAAGTGGCAAGCGTTCGCCGCCAAGAACGCCCAGCACTTCAATCGCTGAGGAGCGCTCGCGCCTCCCGCAACAGCTGGTCCATCATCGCCGCCGTCAGGCGGCCGGTGAAGGTGTTCTGCTGGCTGGGATGATAGGCCGCGATCAGCCATCTGCCTCTCGCTAGCGGCTGGCGCGCGCCATGGGCGAAACGAAAGCGCGTGTCCGCCGCCGCCCGCCCGGCGGCGATCAAGGCCCGCCCTAGCTCGCGATGCGCCAGACCACCCAGCGCCAGGAAGACCCGCGCCCGCCGCAACAAGCCGATCTCCTCGATGAGGTAGCCGCGGCAGTTCTCGAACTCGCTCCGCAAGGGCAGGTTGTCAGGCGGCGCGCAGCGTACCGCCGCGCTGATATAAGCGTCGCGCAACTCCAGCCCGTCGCCGCGCCGCCGCGCATCCGGCTGATTGGCGAAGCCGGCGCGCCACAGCGCGGCGAAGAGGAAGTCGCCGCTGCGGTCACCGGTGAACATGCGCCCGGTACGGTGGGCGCCATGGGCGCCCGGAGCCAGCCCCACAATCATCAGCCGCGCCCGCCGATCGCCGAAGCCGGGTACCGGCCGGCCCCAATACGTTTCTTGGAAGTAGGCTGCCCGCTTCCGCCCCGCCACTTCTCGGCCGTAGCCCACCAGCCGCGGGCAGCGCCGGCAGGCAGTGACACGCGCCCCCAGGGCGGCGAGCGGATCCATCCCTGTATTGTCTCGCTTGCGGCGGCGCGAGGATCGCCGCCGGCCGCCCTTTAGCCGCGGCTGCGCAGCGCGTGCAACAAAAGCCCGAGCAAGAAAAAGGCGATGGCTCCCAGCAGCCACTCGATGCGCCAGGCTTGCACGATCTGCCAATCGGCCGGGCTTTGCGGCGAGAACACCATGCCCGAGACCAGCGCCGCAATGACGCAGCCGATCCCCAAGAACAAAGCCGCCATCAGCCCGGCGTTGACCACCCGCGGCTTGGCGTCGCGCGCTTGCGGCTCCGGCTTGCCACGTCGCTCTTCCGCCGCTTCTTGCGGGCGGGGCGGGGCAACCTGGCCCTCAGGCCTGGGTCGAGAAACCGGAATATGAACTGCCGAAATCACCTTTGGCCCTGCCTGCCGTCTGCCTTCCGGCATGATCCGAGCAATTCGCATGCCAGTGCCCCGGGCCGTCAAAACCGCCTCCGGCCGCTCCGCCCGGGCAGGCAAAAAGAGATGGGACGGAGGTAGATTTTTCATTGCCCGCGGTGCGCGGCAGCCCGCCATCCGGCTTGTGCCGGCTTGGTCCCTGGGCTATACTCTGTGGTGCAAAGTGATTGTTGACGCTCGCGCCCTGGCCGTTAGGGTGAGAAAAGTTTGGCTTCGCGCTCTTCACTTCCGCCTTCCGCTACTGCCCCCGGGCCGATCGCCCGGGCGCGCGCCGACCTCGACTTCATTCGCAACACGCTTGAACAAGCCGGCACATTTACCGCCATCAGTGGCGTGGGCGTGGCGTTGACTGGCGTGATCGGCCTAATCGCCAGCGGCGTGAGCTTCGCCCGCGCCGGCTCGCGCCAGCCGATCTGGGGGCCCGCCTACAGCCATTATTTTTTAGCGGTGTGGACTGCCGCGGTGGCGGTGGCGATCCCGGTGGCGTTCTTTTCCCTTTATCTGAAGGGGCGACATTTGCAAATTCCACTGGGAAGCGGGCCGACACGGCGGGCGCTGCGTTCCATGGCGCCGGGCTGGTTGGCGGCGGCGCTGGTCACCCTGGCTCTGATAAGCCAGGGCGCGATTCATTGGGTGCCGGGCTTCTGGCTGCTGCTCGATGGCCTGGCACTGCTCGGCGCGGCCACTTTTTCGATCGCGCCGGTGCGCTGGATGGGCCGCGCGCTTGCAGTGCTGGGCATTCTGGCGATCTTTCACTCCACTCCTTTGTTCACACTAACCTGTTTGGCCCTCGGCTTCGGCGCGCTGCACCTGGCCGGGGGCCTGCATATTGCGAGGAAACACGATGGCTAATGCAACCAGCCCGCGGCTCGTTGCCAAGCCGCCCCGTGCCGCGGAGCGAGTCGAACTCGCCATCGCTGCGCCCCGGTCCGGCCGGCGTCCCGAACGGCAACCCAAGCTCCCGTCCCTCGATCGCCTCATCCACGAGCGCCTCCGCCTTGGGATCATCACCGCCCTGGCGGTCAACGACCGGCTCACCTTCGCCGATCTCAAGGACATACTGGAAATCACCGATGGCAATCTGTGCGATCACGCCCGCAAGCTGGAAAACGCCGGCTACGTGCGCGTGGAAAAGACTTTGCAGGGGCGCAAGCCGCAAACCGCCTATTTGCTGACGCCGCGCGGCCGCCAAGCATTGCGCGGTTATTTGGAGAGCATGCAGGCTTTCTTGCAGGCTATGAACGGGGCCTAAGCGATGAGTCGAGATTCCCTCCTTACCACCACCGCCTTGCCGCCGGTCGCCACTCCCAGCGAAGCGACTGATGCCGGGGTCGAAGCCCCGGCCGTCGAAGCCCCGGCCCTTGCCCCGGTGGCCGCCGCCAAGGTCTCCGCGCCCGAGCCGGCCCTGCCCCGCCACATCGCCATCATCATGGACGGCAATGGGCGCTGGGCGGCGGCTCGCAATCAGCCGCGCTGGGCCGGACACCGCGCCGGAATCGCGGCCGTGCGCCGCACGGTCGAGGAAGCGCGGCGGCTGGGCGTCGGAACGGTAACCCTCTACGCCTTCTCAACGGAAAACTGGAAGCGTCCGAGCATCGAAGTGGCTGCTCTTTGGGAGCTGCTGTCTCGCTTCTTGGTGTGCGAGCGTGCCGAGTTGCGGGCAAAAGGCGTCCGCCTCGTCGGTGTTGGCCGGCGCGACCGTCTGCCCCTCGGTCCCCGCACCGCCCTCGAATTGACCGAGCGCCTTACCGCCGGCGGCAAAGATATGCTGCTGCGCCTGGCGATCGATTACGGCTCGCGATGCGCCATCGCCGAGGCGGCGCGGCGCTTGGCGCGTCAGGTAGGTCAGGGCGCGCTCAGTGCCGACGCCATCGACGAGGAGCGGCTCACGGCCGAGCTCCAGCGCGGCCCGCGCGCCGATCAACCTGTGCCGGCGCCCGACCTGCTGATCCGAACCGGCGGCGAGATGCGCCTGTCGAACTTCATGCTTTGGGAGTGTGCCTACGCCGAGCTGTGGTTCACGGCAACCTTGTGGCCCGATTTCGAGCGCGCCACGCTGGCCGAGGCGCTAGCCGATTTTGCCCGCCGCAAGCGCCGCTTCGGCGCCTAGCCCCGCCCCGCCTCCAGCTTGCGCTCCGCCAGCGGACGCGCAAAGGCGTTGTTGGGGTTGTGCATGTTCAGCCGCAAAATGGCGCGATAATCGGCGAGCGCCGCCGCTTGGTCGCCCATTTTCTCCTCCGCTTGCGCCAGCAGGCTGAGCACGAAAGGATCGTACAGGTCGGCCTTTTTGAAGTCGGCGATGGCGCCGGCGTAGTCGCCGCCATAAAAGGCCACGTATCCGGTCAGATAGGGGAAAAAGCGCTTTTGCCCAGGGTTGTCGCCCTTCGCCAAGATCGCGGCCGCGCGTGCCACGTGCTGCTGCGCCAGCGCCGCGTCGCCACGCCGCGCGGCAAGGCGCGCTAGCGCGTGTTCCAGCCGAAACTCCCAAAGATCCCGGCGCGCCTCCGAGAGATTCGGTTCTTTGAGTCCGGTGTCGTGACCGACGCGATACCAGCGTTCGGCCGCGGCGAAGTTGCCGCATTCCAGATAAATTCGCGCCAGCTCGTCGGCCGTCTCTCCCGCGGCAAAGTAATCGCGGGCCGTTTGCTGCGCCGCGAAAGCCCGGCTCTCGGCCTTCTGGGCGCCCGCAGTGTCGCACGTGAAGGCATGGGAAATCGCCAGCGCCCGCCACGCTTGCGGCTGGGCCGCTGTCGGGGCCAAAGTGATGGCGCGTTCCAGGTCGGCGCGCGCCTGCCCGTATTCGCCCTGCAAATCGAGCGCTTCGCCCTCGGCCAAGTAGCCCTGGTAAAGGTTGGGATCTTTGGCCAAGGCTTGGCGATAAAGCGCCAGCGCTTCGTTTTGCTTGCCTTCGCTGTTGAGCCTTTGTCCTTGCCGCACGATCCCTAGCGGAGTATCAGGGAGCGGCGGCGGCGTGCTCGGGACTTGCGCGGCTAGCGCTAGGGCGGTGCCGGATATCAGCAACACCACGCCTCGCCAGTTGGCTCGGACGCGGGTGGCGGCCCGTCCCATGGGCGCGATTATGGCATAACCCACGCTTCGCTACTGTAGGGCTCGCCTAACCTTTCCGCTTTAGCTCTTTTGCTAGGCGGCGGAGACGACGCCGGCGGGACCGATCTCACCCGGCATGAACTCGTCCACGTAGCACCATACCCAGTGCTCGTCGGGCTCGATCGACCGCATGAGCGGGTGCTGCGTCTCGCGAAAGTGACGGGTGGCGTGCTTGTTTTTCGACGAATCGCAGCAACCGACGTGGCCGCATTCCAGGCACATCCGCAGGTGCACCCAGCCGTCGCCCGTCTTGATGCAATCCTCGCAAACGTCTTTATCGGTAGTTGTCAATTTGATTTCGCGCAGATGGGAACATGCCGGCATTAGGCTCCTCCGGTTCCGGGTCCATTGTATGGATGATCGAGATAACGTTGGGCGGTGCGCGCCGCCGGGCCGCCCGGATCCACGGCGATGCAGCGGCGATAATCCAGTAAGGCGGCGGAGCGATGGCCCAGCTGATCCTCCAATTGTCCCGCGGCCAAGGCGGCGGCCTGGCGAAAGCGGGCTTCGGCGCGGGGTGCGGATTCGGACCGCCGGTAGTCGGCGATAGCCGCGCCAAAACGAGAGTAAAGCCGGTCGATGTTACCTAGGTCGTACCAGACCCTGTCGAGCGGCGCCCGCTCGTAGCCGGGAGCATGTTCCGCGGCTCGGGCCAGTATCGCGCGGAACTCGGCGATGGCCGCCTGGTGCTGGCCAGCGGCTTCGGCCGCATCGCCGACCTCCACGGCAAATAAGACGTTGCGTGGATAGCGCTGCTCGAGTTGGGCCAGCCAAGGGATCGCCCGCGCGTTCCAGCCCTCGCGCCGCTCGACGATTGCCATCAGGATTTTCCCTTCCGTGCTAGCCCCGCCGTCGTGGCTGGCGACGTCGTGGATGCGCGCAATGCCCCCCGCCTTGTCGCCGCTGAATCCGCCCAAATGCGCCAACATGCGCACCATCCATGGCAGGCTGCCGACGATGTAGTCGTCCACGCCGATGACCAGTTCCGGTTCCCGCCAGACGGGGCGCAGCGCTATAGCCCGCAGCGCCGCGCGCCGGGCCTTGCTGGCATCCCGGAGCGCGCTCCAATAGGCCTTGCGCAGCACGAAGTCGAAGGTGCCGCGCAGGCCCCAGGCCACCGCCAGATTGTAGGCGGCGTCGGCGTCGCGCGGCCGTGTCTTCCTCGCCGCGCCGGCCAGTGCCACGGCCCGCCGATTGGCATCGAGAAAACGGCTGGTGGCGGCCGGATCGGTGGGCAGCAGCTTGACTTTTAGGATCGGGTTGTCCTGCCCGTAGAGCTCGCTGGCCAGCGCCCCGACGCGGTACATCTCTTGGTAGAGGTAACCCTGGGCAAGATGGTTCCAGGCCGCCGCATTGCCGGGCTCGATTTGCGTCAGGCGCTGGAAATCGGCGATTGCCACCGCGTATTCGAGATTGTAGAAATGATCGAAGCCTCTGGCGACGAGTTGGCGCGCTGCCGCCGGTGGCATCGCGGCGGCCGTGATCGCCATAGCGACGATCATGAGCGCCAGCGCCGCGGCGCGGCTCATTGCCTTCGCGCCGCTAAGGCTTGGCGGTAGATTTCCTCGCTCTCCGCGGCCACGACGGCCGGCGAAAAGCGCTCGCCAACGGCCCGCGCGCCATTGGCGGCCAGCCGCCGCTGCAATTCCGGATCGCGCAATAAGCGCGCCAGGGTCCCTGCCAGCGCTGCGACATCGCCGGGAGGCGTCAACAGCCCGCTCTCGCCGTCGCTGACGATCTCTGGAATCCCTCCCGTCGCCGTGGCCACCACAGGCCGCCCCAGCGCCATGGCCAGCAGCAGCGATGAGCCCAACCCTTCTTGCCGCGAAGGCAGCACGAATACGTCGCAAGCCGCGATCAGTTCCGGTATCGAGAATGACGCCCCCTTAAGTTGCTCGCCGCTTCCCGCCCAGATCAGCCGCCTCCCGGCCCCCAAACTCTCCGCTTGCCGGCGCAAGCCCGACGCCTCCGTCCCCGTCCCTGCCAGCAGCACCAGAATATCGCCCTCCAGAGCGGGCAGGGCGGCGATGAGATCAGACACGCCCTTCTCCGCGCTGAAAGCGCTGGCGCAGCCCAGGCAGCGCGCCGCCGCCGCCACGCCCAAGGCGGCGCGTACCGCGGCCCGCGCCACGCTGGCATCCGGCAACTCGGCCCGATCCAGGCAATCCGGCACCACCTCCACGCGCTCTGGATGCAGCCCGCGCGCGAGCAGTTGCGCGCGAATGAACTCGCTGACCGCCACTACGCGGTCGGCACGCCGGTATTTCGCCGCGCCCCAACGGCCGAGAGAAAACGCTACGCGCCGCGTGGCGACGCGCGCCGGCC
>JBOGKX010000177.1:0-5137 GCA_050746125.1 Terriglobales bacterium
GGGAGCGAGGCCGACTGAGCGTACCCCAATGTACGTGAAGGAGGCCGAGCGACCGCCAACGAAGCTCCGCGACGCCTATCGCCGCGCCTACACCGCAACTGCCACCGAGTCGCCGCCCGGCCCACGGCGATTCCATTCGGGCGCGGCGAGGAGCGAGCGGAGCGAGGCGGCGGGAGCGAGGCCGACTGAGCGTACCCCAATGTACGTGAAGAAGGCCGAGCGACCGCTAACGAAGCTCCGCGACGCCTATCGCCGCGCCTACATCCCCTCGTAGTTGGGCCCGCCGCCGCCCTCCGGCGGCACCCAGGTAATGATCTGGTACGGATCCATGAAATCGCACGTCTTGCAATGCACGCAATTCGAAGCATTGACGTGGATGCGCTTGCGGCCGTCCTCGCCGGGCAGCATCTCGTACACTTGTGCCGGGCAAAAGTGCTGGCACGGATTGCCATACTCGACCTGGCACCGAGTGTTGCAGACGTTGGTGTCGTGGATGATCAGGTGCGCCGGCTGATCCTCTTCATGCCGCGTCCCGGAATGGTAAACGTCGGTGATCTTGTTGAACGTCAGCTTGCCGTCCGGCTGCAAGCTCCAATCGTGGTGGGGCGCGACGTCGAGCTTTTCCATGCGCAGGTGGCCGGCGACGGTGGGCATGGGATCGCGCCAACCGCGCCCGCCGCTGATCATTTGCAGCGCGCCGTTGAGCAGGCCGGGCGCCAGCCCGTGCGCGAAGCCCTGGTGAAAATTCCGCACCGACCAGAGCTCGCGGCGTATGGCGCTGGCGGCGAGCCGCTCGGGATAGCGGCGCGTCACGGCGGGGTCGCGCGCCCGCCAGCCCTCGAAAATCGCCTCCGCCGCCAGCACGCCCGACTGAATTGCCAAGTGAATGCCCTTGAGCCGCTGGCTATTGACCAACCCGGCGGAATCGCCGATCAGTAGCCAACCCTCGCCCGCCGCCGGCGGCTGCGAATAATAGCCGCCCATCGGTACCGTCTTCGCCCCGTAGCGGATCATCTCGCCACCGGCGAGAATGTGGCGCACGAAGGGATGGGTCTTGAAGCGCTGGAACAGGACGTGCGGATCGGTGCCGGGATCGCGGTACTCGAGCCCGGTGACGAAGCCGAGCGAGACGCGGCTGCCGGTCAGGCCATAGATCCAACCGCCGCCGTACATGGAGAGAGGCGCCGGCCAGCCCATGGTGTGCCACACCCGGCCGGCCGGCATGCGGCCCGCCGGTACGCTCCAGATTTCCTTGACTCCCAGCGCATAGACCTGCGGATTGCGGCCTTCCAGCGCTAACTGCTCGCGCAGTTGCCGCGCCAGCGAGCCGCGCGTGCCCTCCGCCAACACCACCAGCGGCGTTTTGAGATCGTAGCCGGGCTCGAAGTTAGGCTTGCGCTCTCCGCGCCGGTCCACGCCCTTATCGTCGGTGCGCACGCCGACCACCGCCTGCCGCTCGTCGAAGAGCAACTGCACGCCGGCGGTGGCGGGAAAGATCGTCAGCCCGGCCGCTTCCGCCTTCTCGCCCAGCCACTTGCCGAGGCGGTTGAGCGAGACCACGAAGTTGCCGTGGTTGCGCAGCGGCGGCGGCGTGATGGGAAATTTCCACGCCCGCCGCGCGGTGAGGAAGAACGCCGCGTCGTCCCCAACCGACGCTTCGAGCGGCGCTTCGCTGCGCCAGTTGGGCAGCAGGTGGTCGAGGCCGGCGGGATCGAGCACCGCCCCGCTGAGCAGATGCGCCCCCACCTCGCGTCCTTTCTCGAGAATCAGAATCGAATCTTTGGCCGGCAGTTGCGGCTCGCGATCGCGGTGTTCGTCGAGCAACTGGCCGAGACGCAGCCCGCAGGCCAGCCCGGCTGGGCCGGCGCCGACGATCACCAGCGCGGCCTCCATGCTGGGGCGTTCGGAGGTCATAACTGCGCTAGCCGGCCTTGGCTGCCTTGACTGCCTCGATCAGCGCCGGCACCACTTCAAATAGATCGCCCACCACTCCATAATCGGCGATTTCGAAGATCGGCGCTTCCCGGTCCTTGTTGATGGCCACGACGGCGCGCGACCCCTTCATGCCCACCAAATGCTGGATCGCGCCGCTGATTCCGACCGCCAAGTACAGCTTCGGCGCCACCGTCTGCCCCGAGCTACCCACTTGCCGGTCCATGGGCAGCCAGCCGCTGTCGCAGATGGGGCGCGAGGCCGCCACTTCGCCGCCCAGCGCCTCGGCAAGCTGCCGGACCAGCTCCAGGTTCTTCGCTTCCTTGATGCCGCGCCCGGCCGACACGATGATCGCCGCCTGCGTCAAATCCACCGCCTGCTTGGCTTCCTGGAAGGGCGCCGCGGGCTTTTCCCGCGGCGCATCCGGCGTCACCGCCTCCGCCTCGACGGCCGCTGCCGCCGCGGCGGTGGCGGCCCGGTCGCCGCGAAAAGCGCCGATCTGCACGGAGAGAAATGCCGGGGCGGTATCGCTCGCCCCCGCCGGCGCCGCCACGTCCGCCGCCAGCCGCCCCTGGAACATCGGCCGCGAGACGATCAGCCCGCCGCCCTCCAGGCGAAAGCCGGTGATGTCGCCGAGCAGCGGGCGCGCCATCCGCGTCGCCAGGCGCGGCGCGAAGTCTCGCGTCTGGTAGCTGTGTGCGAAGAGCACGGCGCGCGGCCGCCGGCGCGAGATGATTTGCACCAGCGCCTGCGTATAGGCGTCGGGCGTGTAGTCGGCCAGCGCCGCATGCCGCGCCGCCGCCACGCCCGCCAGTTGGTAGCGCGCCAGCTGCGCCGCCAGGCCGCTGTCCTGCTCGCCCTCGAGCAGCACCGCGTGCACCGCCGCCTGCAACAGTCCGCCCAGCTCTTGAGCGGCGGCGATGCTTTCCGCCGTGGCCGCGCTGAGCTTGCCGTTGCGATGCTCGGCCACCACTAGGATCGTCGGGTTGTCGTTGGCCATGGTTGGGGTGTTTAGATCACGCGCAAGTCGTTTTTCAGATGGGCGGCGAGCTTCGCCGCCACCTCCTTGGCCGGACCTTCGAGCAGCTCGGTCTTTTTCGTCTTGACCGGCACGTAGAGCTTGACCACGCGCTGCCGGTTGAGCGCCGGCGTGACGCCCAGATCTTCGAGCGCCACCGTGGCCAGCGGCTTCGACTTTGCCTGTTTGATGCCCATCAGCGTGGCGTAGCGCAGTTTGTTGATGCCCGATTGGATGGTCAGCACCGCCGGCAGCGGCAAGTTCAAATACTGAAAGTAGCCGCTTTCCAGCTCGCGCTTGACGCGCACTCCGCCCTCGATCGGTTGCACCTGCATGATGATTGTCGCGTGGGCGATGCCGAGCAGCTCGGCCAGTACCACGCCGGTTTGCCCGTAGCCGTAGTCCTCCGATTGCAGTCCGGTGAAGATGAGGTCGAACTTTTCCCCGGCGATGGCGCGCGCAATGGCCTCGGCGGCGGCGTAGCTGTCGAGCTGGTAAGCGGCCTCGCCGGCGGCGTGAATCGCGCGGTCGGCGCCCTTGGCCAGCGCCTCGCGCAGCACCTGCGCCGCCCGCGCCGGGCCCACCGTCAGCGCCACCACCTCGCCGCCGTGCGCCTCCTTTTGCCGCAGCGCCTCTTCCAGCGCGTAGGCGTCCGGCTCGTTGGTCTCATAGGCGACGTCTTCGCGAATCCAGGTGCCCCCGGCCGCCACCTTGATCGGCGCATCCTTCGCCGGCACTTGCTTGACGCAAACCAGAATTTTCATGCGCGCTCCAAAACGGTTCAGTATATGCCACCGTCGCGCCCCCGCGCCGCGACCGCGGCGCGCTGGCGAGCCGGCGCGGTTCGGCCCTATCCTGAGGCTTGCCCGCCAATCGGCTCATTTTCCTGGAACGCATCCGGCGCTTGCTGAAGTGGCGTTCAGAGCGCCTCGCTGGGGCGGCGCGCTGGTTTCCGCACGCGCCGCTGGCCGGCGCCCTCGCCCTGGGCGGCGCCCTGTTGCTGCGCGCCGGGATGCAAGGCGCCGCGCCCATCTGGCAGGGACATTTCTCCGCCTTGACCACCTCCAGCCTGCGCCTGGGCGCGCGCGGCGTGCCCTTCGCCATGATCGGCCTGGGCATGCTGGCCATGTCCATCGGCCTGCTGCTGCGCTCCCGCTTTTCCTGGATGGTTTCGCTGGGCTTGACCGCGCTCACCATCGTGGTCGCCCTCAAGTTCACCCACGCGTATCACGCCGCGCTCGTTTACTACGACGTCTTCCTGCTGCTCGCCCTGCTCGCCAGCCGTCGCTGGTTTAACCGCAGCAGCTTGGCGGCGGGCACGCTCTTCGCGTTGGCCAGCGGCGTCCTGCTGCTGCTGTACGCCGTCTTCGGCTCCTTCTATCTGGGCACGCAGTTCGCGCCGCCAATTCGCGACCTCACCACCGCCTTCTACTACGCCATCGTCACCATGGGCACCGTCGGCTACGGCGACATCACGCCGCACACCGCCCACGCCCGCCTGTTCACCGTCTCCATCATCATTCTCGGCATCACCGTCTTCGCGACCTCGCTCAGCGCCATCATGGGACCGGTGGTGGGCGGCAGCCTGCGCCGCATTGTCGAGCAACGAGGCAAACGCATGAACCGCAAGGACCACTTCGTCGTGATCGGCAACACTCCGCTCGCCTACAACACCTTCCGCGAACTGACTCGCCGCAAGCAGCCCGTCACCCTGCTCTTCGCGCAAGCGCCCCCGGAAGGCGAGTTCGAAGGCGCCGACGTCGTCGTGGGCGACCCCAACAGCCTGGAAGTCTTGGCCAAGGCCGGCGCCAAGGAGGCGCGCGCCGTGCTGGCGCTGCGCGGCGACGACTCGGAGAACGCCTTCATCGTGCTTGCCGTCAAGGAACTGCGCGGCCGCGCCCAGACCGTGGCGGCGATCAACGACGGCAAGCACTTGGAACGCATGCGCCTGGTGCAGCCGGATATCTTGCTCGCCCCGCAGGTGCTGGGCGGAGAGATTCTCGCCATGGTGCTGAGCGGCGAGGCCATTGACAGCAACTACGTGCTCGAGCGCTTGCTCCACTTCGGCGCCGCAACACGCGCCACCACCGCGCGCTAGCCGGCCGCGCTAGAGCCGAGCCTCCAGCGGCCGGCCCGTGAAGGCGACGCGGCGCGCCGCCCGCTCGCCGGCCAGGCGCACGCTCAGCT
>JBOGKX010000178.1:0-1169 GCA_050746125.1 Terriglobales bacterium
GCGCTGGACGCCGTCGCGCCCGCCGTCCGCGCCCCCAGCGCCCAGCCCCGCGCGCCAGTCGTCGCGGCCGCCGCCGCCCCCAGCCCCGCCACCCGGCAAAATCCCCGCCGATCCATCGCCATAGCGCCCCTATCCTACACGCAAACCCCGCCCCCCTGGCCCGCGGAGGGATTAAGCAGTGAAATAAGTGCTGCGGGATATGAGCGGGAGCAGACGGAGCGGTTCATCGCCTACCGGTCGCATTGGGGCTTTTCGGCGGAGTTCTGTAACCCGGCGCAGGGCAACGAAAAGGGCGGGGTGCAGGACGAGGTCGGGCGGTTCCGGCGCAACCACCTTCAACCGACGCGCCCCTCGTGGGGCGCGAACGGCGAAGGTGCGGGACGGCCAAGTGGACGACACGTTTCAATCCACGCGCCCCGCGTGGGGCGCGAAGCGCTGCCTTCGAGCTATTGGGGGCGGGTGCTGGTGTTTCAATCCACGCGCCCCGCGTGGGGCGCGAAACCAAAGCGGCTTCGTATTCCGGCCGCGCGAATAGTTTCAATCCACGCGCCCCGCGTGGGGCGCGAAGTGACGAACTCGGTCAGCGTGCCGACTCCGCCGTTGTTTCAATCCACGCGCCCGCGTGGGGCGCGAACTTCGCGAATACCACCTGGTATGGCCAGGATGTGTTTCAATCCACGCGTCCGCGTGGGGCGCGAACACTTTGCCTGGGGGCTTGCGCTGCTGTGATCGAGTTTCAATCCACGCGCCCCGCGTGGGGCGCGAAGGCTGCTGCTGACGCTGAAGTACCGCGCCAACGTGTTTCAATCCACGCGCCCCGCGTGGGGCGCGAATCGGGCCGTGGACCCACTCGTAAACCAGGACATGGTTTCAATCCACGCGCCCCGCGTGGGGCGCGAAGTCCAGGCGTTAACAGTGAGTCCCCGCCGTGAGGTTTCAATCCACGCGCCCCGCGTGGGGCGCGAAACGCGATGGCCCCTAACGGCATTACCGCAAAAGTGTTTCAATCCACGCTCCCCGCGTGGGGCGCGAAGTGACGGCGCGGCGAAGCGCTCCGACTTGGAAAATGTTTCAATCCACGCGCCCCGCGTGGGGCGCGAAGTGGTGAAGCCCACCGTATAGCCGGCCGCCGGATTGTTTCAATCCACGCGCCCCGCGTGGGGCGCGAA
>JBOGKX010000179.1:0-22929 GCA_050746125.1 Terriglobales bacterium
GCGCTCGGCCCACGGCGACGACGCACGAGCGGGGAAGCGAAGCGCAGCGAAGCGCCAATAAATGTTGCGAGCGGGTCGCAGGCCGCAGGCGGCGAGGGGCGGGAGGTATACAACTACGTATCCGATCCGCCCCGAGCAGCCGAGAACGAAGCCCTGCGACGCTTATCGCCCCGCCCACCCTTCCGCCCTAGAGGCGATACAGCATCCAATAGACCAAAACGCCGGTGACCGAGACGTAAAGCCAGATGGGGAGCGTCCAGCTGGCCCAGCGGCGATGCAGCCGAATCCTCCCCGTCAGGGCCAGCGTCAAGGTCACGATCGCCAGAATTGGCACCGCCGCCGCCAGCGGCGTATGCGTCCCCAAAACGAAGAAGTAAACGTCGCGGATCCAACCGTGGCGTTGAAAATACGTCAGCCCCACCGCAAAGTGTCGCCACAGGTAAAAAGCCAAGAAGGCGATCGAGACGGCAAAGGCGCTTAGCATGCAGCGCTTATGCCGCGTCACCTGGCCGCGCCGAATAAAGACGAAGCCGGCCGCCAGCAGCACCGCGCTGACGGCGTTGCAGCCGGCGATGAGGCCCGCGGAGGGCACCATGGCCACGCTCATCGGCGCGCGCTGCGCGCGCCTTCCCCGCCCACCATCGCCAATCCCCAGGCCAGCATGACCGCGTCAAATGCGACCGTTACGCCCACTGTCACCGGCAGCGAGAGCGCGGCGTGGCCGAAGAGCAACTGCCGCAGCGCCTCCGTGCCATAGGTTAGCGGATTCGCCAACATCACCGCTTGCACCCAGGGCGAGGCCCCGGCCAAGGGAAACAGCGCGCCGGAGAGCAGCCAGGCGGGAATCAGGAATAGGTTGACGATGGCGTGGAATGCATGAGTGGAGTCGAGCCGCCACGCCACCAGAAATCCCACCCCGGTGAGGCTCAATGCCACCAGCCCCAGCACTGCAAACGTCGCCCAGAACTGCGCGAAGCCGATGTGAATGCCCAGCGTCGGCGCCAAGGCAAGAAAGACGATGCCTTGCAGCGTCGCCAGCGTGGCGCCGCCGAGCGACTTGCCCAGGACGATGCTGGCCCGTGGACAAGGCGCCACCAGCACCGACTGCAAAAAGCCCTCTTGGCGATCCTCGATGACCGACATCATGGTGAAGATGGCGGTAAACAGCACGATCAGCACCATCGTGCCGGGGAAGAAGTATTCGAGATAGCCCTGCTTGCTAGCGCCCGATCCGGCGGCGAAAGAAGATCCGAAGCCGGCGCCGATGATCAGCCAAAAGACAATGGGCGAACCGATGACGCCCACTACGCGGGCGCGCTGGCGATAAAAGCGAACCAGCTCGCGCCACCATAAGGTCGCGGCGGGCAGCCAAAGGCCGCTCTTCGCGCCACTCGGCTCACCCGTTTGAGGCGGGCGATCCGGCGCTGGCGCGCCAATTCCCACGTCTTGTGCAACGCTAGGCTCCATACCGATTTGCAAAGCGGCGATCTAATTGGCCTCCGCCGCCTCGACGCTCCAGCGCTGGCCGGTGCGGTGCAAGAACACGTCCTCGAGCGTCGGGCGCGCCACCGTCACGGAGCGGATCTCGGAACCGAATGCGGCCATCAACACTGGCACGAATTCATGGGCCGCGGCCCGCTCCAGCCGCACCTGGCGGCCGACCACCTGCGCGGGCTGCTGGAAGCGCTCCTGGATCCGTTGCCGCAGCCGGTCGGGCGCGGCCGTTTCCATGACTAACACCTCGCCCGCGATCTCTTCCTTGAGCGCCGCCGGCGAGCCCAACGCAACCAGCCGGCCATGGTGCAAGATTGCCAGCCGGTCGCAGTCTTCCGCCTCCTCGAGCAAATGAGTGGTCGTCAGCACGGCGATGCCGTCGCGCTCGCGCAACAACGTTAGATACGACCACAGCTCGCGCCGCGCCAGCGGATCGAGGCCCGTGGTGGGCTCGTCGAGCAACAACAGGCCAGGGTTATGCATCAACCCCTTAGCCACCTCGATACGTCGCTTTTGTCCGCCGGAAAGAGTCTCGGCCGGGGCGCGCCGCCGGTCCGCAAGGCCCACCCGATTGAGCAATTCTTCCACCCGCGCCGCCAGCGTCCGCCCGCGCAGGCCGTAAAGGCGTCCTTGGTGTTCGAGATTTTCTTGCGCCGTCAGCTTGGGATCGAGGCTCGAGGCCTGGAACACCACCCCGATCCGCCGCCGCACTTCCGCCGGATCGCGGCGCAGGTCGTAGCCGCAGATTCGCGCCGTGCCCTCCTGCGGCCTCATCAAGGTGGAAAGGATTTTGAACAGAGTGCTCTTTCCACCTCCGTTGGGGCCCAACAGCGCGAACATTTCACCTCTTGCCACCGCGAAACTCACGCCGTCGAGGGCGCGCAATTCTCCGTAGCAATGGCCGATCGCTTCGACTTCGACGGCAGGTGGCGGCAACGACATGTCAGCGCTTGTCGAGCATCATCAATGCGAACACCAGCGGCAAATACAAAACCGAGGCTTGCAGCAAATAGCGGGCCGCCAGCCGCGTCTTGCGGCGCGCCGCGTAAACGCCCACGGCCAGCAAGCCGCAGCCCAACGCCAGCGCTCCGCCCAAGTACCAAGCCCCGCTGATGCCCAATACGCACGGCAGCAAGCTCACCGGCAGCAGCGCCAGGCAGTAGAGGATCACTTGTCGCCCCGTCTCTTCCCCGCTCTCGTCCACGACCGGCAGCATGCGAATGCCGGCCTTGGCGTAATCCTCGCGGTATAGCTCGGCAATCGCCAAGAAGTGCGGGAACTGCCAGAGAAACTGAATCGCAAACAGCGCCCAGGCGCCGGCGTCCAAGACTCCCCGTGCCGCCGCCCAGCCGATCAAGATCGGCCCGCTGCCCGGCAAGGCGCCGATGACCGTGCTCAGCGGCGAGTGGTACTTGAGCGGCGTATAGACCAAAAGATAGACGGCCGAGGTCGCCAGGCCCATGGCCGCGCTCAAAAGGTTGACCCGCCACGCCAACACGGCCAAGCCGCCTGCAACCAGCGCCAGCCCGAAGATCAACGCCGTGCGTGGCGCCAGCCTGTGGGTGGGCAGGGGGCGAATCTTCGTGCGCCGCATCAGCGCGTCGCTGCGCCACTCCCACAACTGGTTGAGCGCCGCGGTGCCGCCGGCGAGCAAGCCGGTGCCGGCCGTCAATTCCAACAGGAACCACCCGCCTAGCGGCCGCTGTTCTCCCACGTAGCAGGCCGCCAGCGCCGTCAGCATCACCAGCAGCGTGACCCGCGGTTTCGTCAGCGCCAGGCATGGGGATACCGCTCGCCGCGCCGAGTGCCAGCGCCCGCCCGCGGCGGCGGGCATCGCGCGGTGCTCGATCGACAGCGGCATGGCGGCGTTCTTCATCGCGTGGCGTCGGCGGCCGAGGCCAAATCGGCGCGCGCCGCCGGCTCGGCCGTCAGGTATTTCTTCGCCCGCAGCGTCAGCACCAATGACGTGGCCAGCACCAGCGCGCCACAGACCAGATGCACGCTGGTCGCCAGCACCCGGTTCTCGGGCGGCTGCAACGCCTGCTCGGTCGCTATTTTGATCGAATACGCCATCCAGCCGAGCAGCAGTTGCAAGATCAAAAGGGCCAGCAGCAGGAGCGCCGGACGCCGCAGTGCGCCCTCGCGGTGGCGGCGCAGCGTCAGCACGATCGTGGTCGCGGCCAAAACCGTCACCATCGCCGCTCCCACCAGATGGGGAGTGATGCCGATTGCGCCATGCCGGTAGCCGGCGCCAACGATCAACTGCCCGTAGATCGCGGCCGTGGTAGCCGTCCCCAGGGCGAAAATGCCGGGCGAGCCATCGCGAAGCGGCGTCGCCGGGGTCAGCCAGCGGCGGCCGGTAAAAACCGCCAAGCTGACGGCGATCAAAAAGAACAGCTGCGCCATCGAGGCATGCGCCGCCGAGAGCCATGGCGGCTGAAAATGCAGCACCGTGAGCCCGCCCAAGATCCCCTGCGCCATAACGCAACCGAGCGCCACTGCCCCGAACCAGCGCAGCCAGCGCCGCGGCTCGGACCGCCACAGCCAAATCAACATGCCGATCGTCATCAGGCCGACGCAAGTGGCGATCACCCGGTGGGTGTACTCGAAGCGGATGTTGCCGATGAAGGGCGGAATGAGGCGGTGATACGCCAGCGGCCAATCGGGAATCGACAGCCCCGCCTGTTCGCTGGTCACCAGCGCCCCGGCAAAGAGCAAAATCACCGTGGCGATCGCCAGCAGGCGCGCGTACAGCTGCAATCCAAAATGGAAGCGCGGCGACGGCGGAGCGGCCACCACGGAGTCCGAGGTTACAGCGGAAGGCATTGCAGGCGAGGGGCCGGCCGATTCGTGCCGGCCACCTTTCATTGTGCCACGCCCGGCCCCGCCGCTAGCGCAGCATTAGAAAAAGCAGCAGCAATGCCGGGATCAGGGTCCAAATCGCCTCGTTCACGCGTCGCGCCCGGCTCAGCCGCGGCCCATCGCGCCGCAGCCAGCGCTGCGCCACCAGCGCCGCGAAGGCGCCGGCGCACAGGTACAACACGATGCGATAGGCCGTGGCCATGTCAGCGCGCCCGCGAACCGTACTGGAAGTCTACTTCGGTGGTTTGCCGCGGCAGCACGGTCACGGTCTGCTCGCGCTCCCCGCCACGCTCCTGCCAGACCGCCAGCGTGTAGGTTCCTGCCGGCACGTTTTGCAAGGCAAACGATCCGTCGGCGCCCGTCACCGCGAAATAGGGGTTCGCCACCACGCCGGCGTAAGCGGACATCCAGGCGTGCACGTTGCAGCGAATCGGCACCATGATCTCCGGCTGCGTAAAGCGCTCCTCGATCGGTCCCATGCCCGGCGCCATGGATTCGTTCCAGGGCCGGTTCCGTTTGCCCTCGGCGTGGACGTTGTGAATCGTCGCGTCACTCGAGACGACGCGCAGCGTCTGGCCGGCCTGAATGCCAAACACGTGCGGCTCAAACCTGCAGCCCTTCTGATCCAGCACCACGGGCGCGGCCGGCGCGGCGAAGCGCCATTGAGCGAGGCCGCCTTTGATATACACGAAAGCCCAACGCACCTTGCCGTTGCCGTCGACCACCAGCGACGGATCTCGCTGGCTGTTGCCGCAGCCGGGCGCGCCGCTGGTATCGATCGTCGCCGGCGCGGGCGCCGCGCCGAGCCACGTCACCTGGCCGCGAATCGAGCCCGCCAGCGCGGGGTTGATCGGCGTGGCGGCAGCGCGCGCCTCCTCCGCGCGCGGCGCGGCGGAATGGCAAGCTACCCCGCCCGCCGCCAGCGCCCAGCCGCCGGCGAGCGCCGCGCCAACACACCATCTCCGCAGGGCCATGAACCCATCAGTATAGGCCCAGGCCGCCGCCGAGCTCAGAAGGTAAAGCGCAAGCCCAACTGGACGAAACGCGGCTGCACCAGCGTGTCGGTGTACTTGCCGAACGACGATGACTGGTCGATTTCCGGTGGGTTCTGCTGCGCATCGAAGCGCACCGTGTTCGTAAGATTGAAAGCCGCGAGGCGAATTTGCAGAGCTTTGCCCTCGCTCACCGAAAACGTCTTGGCCAGGCTGGCGTCAATGTTGAACATGCCGTCGCCGTTGATGATGTTGCGAATTCCCGACTCGCCCGGCCAATCGGGCCGGAATTCCGACAGCGCCTTCGCGGGATCGGCAAACATGTTCGGGCCTTGCCCCACGCCTTTCGAATCCACCACGTTGTCGGTATGCTTGGTGGCCGGCACCGAGCCGACGATCATCGCTTGGCCGCCAAGCTCCCAATTCGTCGGCCACTGGAAGCCATTCGAGATGTTCACCGGGAACCCGGTCGTCCAGCGATAATCGCCCGCCAGTTGCCAGCCGCCGATCGCGCCGTTCAGCCATGACCCAACGCTGGAGGCCAGCCACTTCCCGCGGCCAACCGGCAACTGCCAGACCCAGTTGGCGCTGATCTGGCTGCGCGTATCGAAGTCCGACCGGCCGCGCAAGGCGAACGGATCCCAGGCATTGATGATGTTGCCGCCCAGGCCGCCCCACGCGCCGACGCGCTCCGCATCGGATGCTTCGTCGAGCGACTTCGAGTAGGTGTAGTTGAACTGAGCGTTGATGTCGCCGGTGCGTACTTTGTAGCTGGCTTGCAGGGCGTTGTAATCGGAGGTGCCGTTGCTGCGCCAGGCGTAGAGCGATGAGTACTGGTCGTGGAAGAAAGTGAAGGGACCGGTATTGGCGTTGGACGGCCCGGCGCCGGGATCGAAGCTCGCCAAGGCGCTCGTCTCGTTATAGAGATTATTGGAGTAGAGCGCGTACATGTACTGCGTCACGGTGGGAATGTTCACGTAGGTTTGCGCGCCGTTGGCGTTCGTGGGCCCGTAATTCCAGCCGCCGATGGTCAACGCCGGCGGCAATGGATTGCCGTTCTGGTCCACGCCGGGCGAGGCCAGATTCGGAGCGACATTGGAAAACAGGTTCTGCCAATACGCCGCCGGTTGCACTTGATCCACCGGCGTGCCGGCGGCCGCCGCCGTGGAAAACGCTTTGGCGGCAGTGAAGTAATCCATCTTACTCGCCGGATCCACGATGTCGGAGGGCATCGCCAGGTCGTCTTCCATCAGCAAACGCCGCCCAATGCTGCCGACGTACGAGAGTTGCAGCGAGGTGCGCGGCGTCAACTGGCGGTCGATCGAGAAGTTAAAGGTATGCGTGTAGGGCGTCTTGAGCGTGCTGTCGAGGCCCCAGGCAATGGCGAAGGCGACCGGCGCCGGCGCCGGGAACTGGCCGACGGGGGTGGGCCCGAAGATGCAGCCATTCGCCATGTCCGCGCTCGTGAAGGACGAGCATGCCGGCGGCAGTTGGTCGAAGGCCGTGAAGCGCGGCGCGGTCTTGACGCTGACCAGGCCGGCGGCGTTGCTGATGTCGGTGGAGAGGCCGACCGCGCCGTTGGCGTCGAAGGTGTTCACGGTGGCGGCGCCGAAGTGGTCGTCGGCGGGCCGGTGAACCACGGGCCGGGCTATTGGGGTTGGGACTACAAGGACTTCGCCCCGCACATCGCCATGGCCTGGTCGCCTGATTTCGGCAACGGTTTCTTGAGCCGGGTCTTCGGTAAAAAGGGGACGGTTTCCCATTCGCGGCGGCTATAGCATCATGTACGAGTTGAAACGAAACCTCGCCGGCGGCGCTGCGTTTTCGCACGCACTGCCCAGGGTCTGAGTCACGCAGGGCGATACCTGCTCGCCGTTGATCTCCCAGGGCGGCTGCTCCAGCGTCCAGCGCAGACCGTAGGTAAGAGTGAGGTTGGGCGTGATGCGCCAGGCGTCTTGGCCGTAGAATTCGAACTCGTTGATGGCGTAATTACGCTTGACCGCCCCGCCTTGCGCCAGCGCCGCGCCGGTGCGGTTGAAGTTATACACCCCGTCGCCCTCGGTCAGCATGCCCATGATGCCGATCAGCGGGAAATCGTAGGAATTCTGGAACGAAGCCGCCACCGCCGGCTCGCCGATCGTGGTTGGATCGAGCGGCGATTGCTCGCCGTTGACGGTGTTGACGTGGTTGGCGAAGCCGGCGCTGTCGCCGTAGTCGGCGTTTTCGATGGCGTCGGAGAACGAGTTCTCCAAGCTCAGCCGGTTGTCGCGGGTCCATTCCGCGTTGGCGCCGAACTGCATCGTGTGGTTGCCGCGAACCAAGCTGAAGTTGTCCACCAGGTTGTGCACCGGGATGATGCCGCTGTGCGTGCGGGAGGTGCTGTAAAGCGAGCTGAGATTCCGGACGATGATCCGCGAGGTCAGCAGGGCGCCGGCGGAGGATAGACCCTGGCGGATGTAGCCCCACTCGAAGTTGTTCACCGCCGTGGGAGAGAGCACCGAAGTGATGCCGAGAATCGAACCCTTGCTGTCGTCGAGATTGGTGGTGCCGGGCGGCATGCCGGGAAACTCTGGCGAGCCGCTTTGCTTGAAGTTTTGCAGCTGCCCGCGCCAAAACAGCTTCTCCGAGCCGTCGGCGGTGATGTTGTAGTCGAGGCGCAAAACATCGGTATCGAAACCGGCCGGGGTGGGCGCGGCGAAGCGGTAGCCGACGAAGTTGAATCCATCGCCCACCGCGTTGTCGTTCGGCATCGGATAGGCCTGGAAGTACTTGAGCATCGCCTGGCTGACGCCGATGCCCTGGCCGCCGCCATCCGGGCGCGGATTCGACGCCGTATCCACGGCGTCCATGGCGGCGATCTGCGCCGGATCGAGGGTGATCGTATCGCCCGCTTCGTCGAGATAGCTGATGAACCCTTGCCGCAGCTGCGCGCTCGGCACCGTGCGCTCGACGCTGGCTTCCTGGCGGTCTTGCCGCCCCTCGTAGTTGGCGAAGAAGAAGAGCCGATTCTTCAAGATCGGCCCACCGAGCGTGAAGCCGTAGACGTTGCGGATGAGCTGCGGCCGTTCGTTGGGCTGGCCGTTAGAAAGCTGCGAGGTCTTGAGAAAGAAGTCGTTGGCGCTCAGATCGGTGTTGCGGTTGAATTCGTAGAGCGAGCCATGAAGAGAGTTGGTGCCGCTCTTGGTGACGAAGGCCACCTCGGCGCCGCCGGAATGGCCCGCATCGGCGTTGGGATCGGCGGTGGTGACGCGAAACTCCTGCACCGAGTCGGGAGGAATGTTCAGCACGCTGGTGAACGCGTAGCCGTTGTTTTGGTCGTTCACGTCGACGCCGTCGAGGGTGACGTTCGACTGGTCGCTGCGAACGCCGTTGACCGCGCCGGTGCGGGTGTCGTAATCCGATTGCAGCTGCTTGTCGCCCGTGTACACCACGCCCGGTTGCAAGCTGAGCAGCTCGACCACGTTACGGTCGGCGATAGGCAACTGCGTCAACTGCACGCTGTTGAAGGCGTTGCCCAAACTGGCGTCGGTAGTGTTGATCAGTGGCGCGGCCCCGCCTTGCACCTCGACCGCGGTGGCCGCCGCCGCCAGCTTGAGAGCGACGTTCACCGTCGCCGGCTCGTTCACCAGCAGCGCCACGTCGCTGACCTGACTCTCGGCAAAGCCTTTGGCCTGGACGGTAATCGTATAGGTGCCGGGCGCCACCTGCAGAAACTCGTAGACGCCCGTGGCGTTCGAGGTGGTGAGCCGCGAGCTATTGATCGCGGGATTGGTGAGCCGCACCGTCGCGCCGGCCACCGCCGCGCCGGAAGGATCCGTGAGTTGCCCGTGAAGCGAAGTCGTCGCCTGCGCCCAGGCCATCACGGAAAAAGCCAGCATCGCCGCGCCCATCGCGGCAAGTCTCCTGTGCCACACACCAGAAGTCATTGGTAATCCTTTCCAGCCGGTCTTCAGCCCCATCCCCATTTAGATGGCTGCCCGCCGGAGTCCGAACAAAATGTCACGTTTGGAGGAGAAAGTCAATCGGTTTGTAACGGATCGACGCGCGCGCCGATTGCCATCGCGCGATGGGCCTTGAGGATGCAGCGGTCGCTAACCACCGCCAGTCCGGCGGCGCGGGCGGCGGCTTCCGCGATGGGGTGGGTCACGCCCTCTTGCAGCCAGAGCGCCCGGGCGTTGATGCGCGCGGCGGAGGCGGCGATCTCGGGCACGGCTTCCGCACGGCGAAACACGTCCACGATGTCCACCTGCTCGGGGACGTCTTCCAGCCGCGCGTAACTGCGCTCGCCGAGAATCTCCGTCTCGCGCGGATTGACCGGAATGATGCGATAGCCGTGGCGCTGCAAATAAGTCGCGACGCTGTAGCTATCGCGAGCCGGGTTGGGCGATAAGCCGACAACCGCAATGATTCGCGCCGCGCGCAGCAAGGCGGCGATGTCCTCCATGGAAACCATGGTACGACGCCGCCGCCTGCCGGCCGCGATCTACGCTATTAGAAGGCCCACTTCAAGCCGAACTGAATCACGCGCCCCAGGTGCGCACCGCCGGGACGCAACGTGCCCACGCTAACGTTCGAGCCGTAGCCGTTGAACCCGCTGTTGACGCCATTGAATTGCGTATGGTTGAAGGTATTGAAGGATTCGGCGCGGAACTGCACCGTCTGCCGCTCCGTGACCTGGAACGACTTGAACAGCCCCATGTCGAAGTTCGCGCGACCCGGGTTGCGCAGCAAGTTGCGGCCGGAGTTGCCGAAGGTCAACCCCGTCGGTTCGGCAAATGCGGCGGGGTTGTAAAGCAAGGGCCCCAGGATTTGCCCGACATCCGCCGCCGGGACAGCGTTCGGATCGCCTGAAATGACGTGCGGATTGCCCACCACGTCCACGCGCGATCCGGTGCCGGAGCCGTTCGCGACGCCGGCGTTATCGCCAAACAGCCCGTTGGTGACCGAGAACGGCGTGCCGGTATCGAGGGTCATGATGCCGGACCATTCCCAGCCGCCGAGCCAGTGGTTCTGGGCGAACAACGGCAGGTGGTAAACCCAGGCCATCGACAGCAGGTGCGTCTGGTCGAAGTTGGAGCTGCCGCGATTGGCCGCCAGGTCGTAGGAGTTCACGAAGCTGCCGTCGTAGCGGTCCGAGGCGTTATCGATCGAGTGGCTCCAGGTGTAGGCCAGATTGAGATCCAGCCGGCCCACGCTGCGCCGCATGGAAACTTGCAGCGCATGGTAGATCGAGTTGGCGCCTTGATCCACCAGTTGAATGCCACCATAGCCGACGAAAGGCCGCAGGGTCGCCGGGGAATTGCCGCAGGCCACCCATAGATTGTTCCAGGCTGGATTGGTCGGGGCGATGCTTTGTCCGTTGGCCATCACCGCTTGCGGGTTGCCATTGCCGTCCAGGAAGGTGTCGCTGTTGCAGTCGTTGGCCAGCGTGGCGCCATTGGTGTAAGGGTTCTGCCCAGCCGACACAGGATGGAGCTGATTCAGGTCGCGTAAATCGGTGAGGTGCGTGCCCTTGCTGCCGACATAGGCAACGGTCAGAGCCGTGTTGCCGAAGAACTGATGCTGAACGTCCAAATTCCATTGCTCCACATAGGGCCAGCGTTCCTGGAGAGGCACGGCGCCGATGCCCAGTGGACCGAAGGTCCCGGCGCCGCCGGCGCCAATATTCGAGTAGCCCGACACGTTGGAAACCGAAGGCGACAGGCCGACTGGTGGGTTGCGCAGCTGATCAATGGATTCGTTGCCGTTGGTGTGATCGTAGAAGATACCGTAGCCGCCGCGGATGGCGGTCGTGCCGCGGCCGCCCACATCGTAGGCGAAACCGAAGCGCGGCGACCAGTTCCACAGGTGGCCCTTGATGCAGCCGCTTGGCACGCCATTGGTGCCGCACTGCACCAAGCCATTGAAAAAGCTTGCGGTTCCGGCCGCGTTCTGCGCCAGGTTGCCGTTGGCGTCAATCGTCGGCGCATTGGCGGCCGCCCATGCCGAAGGATCGAAGTTGTAGGTCAGGCCTTGCGGCCCTGTGGTGCCGGGAATGACGCCGGCAGCCACCTTGCCGGTATCGTAGTAGGTGCCCAGCATGTCGATGCGCATGCCCAAATTCAGCGTCAAGCGCGAATTGACGTGCCAATCGTCTTGGATATAAGGCGCAAAGGTCTTGTAGCGGTCATAGTACTTGGGCTGCACGTTCGATTGGCTGACGCTCGAAATGTTGCCCAAGAACATATCGGCCAAGGCGTTGCCGGTGCTGATGGGCGACGTGTTGTTGAAGCCCAGCGACGGCTGCACTTCCTGGCCGCCCATCTCGTTCTTTTGCGCGGCGGTGAACTGGAAGCCGTAATATAGGTTGTGATTGCCCACCACCTGCGTCACCTGATCGCGGAATCCATAAGTCGGGTTGGAGTTGAACCAGGGTTCGTCGCCGGTGTCGGCGTTGATGCCGCCATTGAGGGTGGCGTTGCAACACAGGCTGAAGGTCGGCAGTTTGCCGCCAAAGCCGTTCTTGAACAAACCCGGCATCGAAAATCCCGACGGCAGCGCGATCGGACCCGTGTCGGTCAGACCGATGTGGTCGGCGGTGTAGTCGGCCACGAACTCGTTCAACAAAGTCGGCGAGACGGTCGTCGCCAGGTGCGCCACCATGTCCACCCCGGGGCCGACGAAACCGGTTTGTACCAGGGGAATATTGCCGCTGCCCCACAGCGTGGGCACGACGACCGTGTTCCATGAATCGTGGATAAAGCGGAAATAGGCCGACCACTTGCTGTTGAAGGTCTGATCCACGCGGAATAGTTCCTCGCGCCAGTTGGTCGGCTCCGAGATCGAAGTATTGAGAAACGAGTTCGCGCCCGAGCCGCTGTTGGCGGTCGGGACCAGCGGCAGCAGCGCCTGCGCCACCGGATCAATGGAAACGGAGTTGCCGGGGAATTGCGTATAGGTCGGCTGTGCGCTGGAGCCCGCCGGGGGCGGCGTCACCGACGAAACCGGGCAATCGGGAAAGGCCGCGCGAAAGTCGTTGAAGCCCGCAGGGCTGGCGCCGGCCGCCGGGCAGACATCAGTAAAATTGCCGCCGCGCTCGTCCGCCGAGGGCACCTGCATATTGAAGTTGGTGGGGTTCTTTTCCTTGCGCCACTCTTCCGACCAAAAGAAGAACGTCTTGTTCTTGACGATCGGACCGCCGATCGTGTAGCCGTAATCGTTCTTGCGGTAGGGAGGCCGCTGGGTGTCGAAGAAGCTGCGCGAGTTCAGCGACTCGTTGCGCAGAAACTCATAGGCATCGCCGTGGAAGCCATTGCTGCCGCTCTTGGTATCGGCCTCGACCGTTCCCGAGGCGTCGCGGCCGTACTGGGCGCCGTAGTTCGAGGTCAGCACCCGCACGTGGCTGATGGCGTCGATGCTGGGATAAACGTTGATGGTGGCATTGCTGCCGTTGTCCATCACGTTGGCGCCGTCGACTTCCCAGTTGTTGTATTCGGTGCGGCCGCCGTTCACGCTATAGGCCACGTTGCCGTAAACCCCCACCGTGCCTTCGTCCTGGCCGGTCTGATTGCTCACTCCAGGAGTCAGCGTGATCAACTGCGTGAAGTTGCGCCCATTGAGCTCGAGCTGCTGCACTTCCGTGCCGGTGATGGTTCCGGACATGGCCGCGGTTTGCGTCTGGATCGCGCCCACGTTCGAGCCCGAAACCGTGACCTCGTTCGTCACCGCGCCCACCTGCAACTGCGCATCGCTGCGCAGGTTGTCGCCGATGTGCAGCACGATGCCGGTGGTTTGGTTCTTGCTGAAGCCCGTGGCCGCCACGGTCACGTCATAAGTACCGGCCGAAAGTCCTCCGACCAAATACTGACCCTGCCCGTTTGTGGTCGTGGTGTGCGAGACGTTCTGCGCCTCGTTCGTTACCGTCACCGTAGCGCCGGGTATTACCGCTCCCGATTTATCGGTGACCGTACCCGTGATCGAACCCGTAGCCTGCGCCCAAAGCCCCACAGCGCCAGCCAACACCCCTACCGCAAAAACCAAACGCAGCATCCACACCCGCATGGTTAGTCCTCCTGACAACGCCCACTCTGGCGGTCCCCCAGGTATGTACCTCACGGCGGCATGCTTTGTCAATGATGTTTCGTACGGACAACCGCGGCCATTCCGGCTGCGGGCCAGCGCGCGCGGATACTTTATGCGCGGCGCTCGCGTCCGGGTTCCGCGCCCAGCCGTCGCAGCGCTTGCAACTCCGCCACCGTTAGCGGCCGTAACTCCCCCGGGCGCAAGGCGCCCAAAGTTAGCGGTCCGATCTTCACCCGGTTCAGCTTTTCCACTGGGTGCCCGACCAGGCGAAACATGCGGCGAATCTGATTTTGGCGGCCCTCGATCAGGATCACTTCGAACCAGGGGTTCGCCGCGCCGCCCCGGCCGGGCAATGGCCGGATGCGCGCCGGCGCGGTTCGCACCGCGCGCGCGCCGCGCACCATCCCCCCGTCCTTCGCCGCTCGCCGCGTGGTGGCTGGTAACATCACGCCGCGACGAAGCCTTTCTAGCTTCTCCTCGCTCGGCCGGCCGCTCACCTTTACCCAGTAAGTCTTCGGGACCTGCGCGCTGGCATGCAGCACGCGATGCGCCAAGCGCCCATCGTTGGTCAGCAACAAGAGGCCCTCGGAATGAAAGTCCAGCCGCCCGACGGGATACACCCGCTCGTGGATTCCCTTCCGCCCGCGCGGCAAATAGTTCGCCAGCGAAGGCCGTCCCTCGGGATCGGAGAGCGTCGCCACGACCCCGCCTGGTTTGTTGAAGAGAAAATAGCGCGGCGGCTCGGGCCGCCGCAAGGGCCGGCCATCGACGGTAACCTGCTGGCGTGACGGATCCGCCTTGGCGCCCAGCTCCTGGATCACGTGCCCATCCACGGCTACCCGCCCGGCGGCGATCCACGCCTCGGCGGCGCGCCGCGAGCAAAGGCCCGCGTGCGCCAAGATTTTTTGCAGGCGCTCGATCATCGCTGCGCCGGGCCGTCGGCATCCGCCGTCGGTTCACCGCCGGAGGGCGATGGCGCCGCCGCCGTCTGCTCGCCGGGCTCGCCGGCCGGCTCCAGACCCTCTAGGCCAGCCATCGCCAGCTCTTCGAACTCCTTGAGCGTCGGCAGCTCCTCGAGCCCGTTCAAGCCGAAGCGAAGCAGGAACTCCCGCGTCGTCTTATAGAGGATCGGCTTGCCGATCACTTCCTTGCGCCCGGCGGCGGCGATCAGCTTCTTCTCGAGCAGCGTGTTGAGCACGCCGCTGGGATCGACGCCGCGAATCTCCTTGATCTCCGGCGCCGTCACCGGCTGGCGATAGGCGATTACCGCCAGCGTTTCCAGCGCCGCCAGCGACAGCCGCACCGGCGGCTTGAGCGCCTTGATGAATTTGCGCACCGCTTCGTGATGCTGCGGTTTGCTGGCCATGCGATAACCGCCCGCCACCGCCTTCACTTCAATGCCGTGCTCGTCGCCCGCATAGCGCGCCATCAGCGCCGCCAGGCCCGCCTGCGCGCGCGCCTTCTCGATTCCCAGGCTGGCGGCGATCTGCTCCAGCGTGGCCGGCTCGTCGGCCACATAGACGATGGCCTCGATGGCGGAGAGCAGTTCCCCCTCGCTCCGCTCGGCAGCGGCGGCCGCCGGCCCGCGGGCATCGCTTTCGTTCATGCCGATTCTCCCTCGCCGCGGCGCGCCACGCCCGCCGGCTTGATCAAGATGTCGCCAAACACTCGCTCTTGGCGCAAGCGCACCTCACCCAGCCGCACCAGCTCTAAAACCGCCAGGAACGTAACAACCAGCACGCGCCGCGTGGTGGCGGCGGCGAAAATGGCTTGCAGCCGCAGCGGCTCGCCATCTCTTAACAGCCAGCCTCGCAGCCGCTCGATCATTTCCGCCAGCGTGATATCCGGCTGGTCGATGGCGAGGCGCGGGCGCTCGCGCAGGCGCGCCAGCACCGCCTGAAAGGCGCGCGCCACGTCGTAAACGCCCACCGCCAGCTCCGCTTCCGCCGCTTCATCCTCGCGAAAGTCCCGCAAGCCCGGCTGCGGCCAGCTGACCTCTTCCACTTGCTGCTTTTGGTGCAATAGCGCCGCCGCCTGTTTGAACTTCTCGTACTCGAGCAGCCGCCGCACCAGCTCCTGGCGCGGGTCCTCGGCCGTCTCCCCCGGCAGCGTGGGATCGGCCGGCAGCAGCATCTTGCTCTTGATCTGGATCAGCGTCGCCGCCATCAGCAGAAAATCCGCCGCGCTCTCCACGTCCAGCTCCGTCATCCCGCGCAAGATCTCCAGGTATTGCGCCGTGATGCGGGCGATGGGAATGTCGTAAATGTCGATGTTCTGCTTGCGGATCAAATCCAGCAGCAGATCCAGCGGCCCGTCGTAGAGCGCTCCGATTTGAATGCTATAGGCAGCCATGGTATGTGGCGAGGGCGGAAGCCAGCCGCCGCTTGCCGCCCCGGTTTACGGCAGGCACTTTTGAAACCACCCCAGCACCGGATCGAGCACCCAGTTGGGAATGCCGACGTAGAGGACCGCAATCAGCAGCATAAGGCTGATCCAGCCGTTGTGGTACAGGCGCGCATAGCCGCGGCTCCAAGAGCCGTGCAAACATTGCCGCAAGACGTGGCTGCCGTCGAGCGGCGGCAGCGGAATCAAGTTGAAGAGCGCCAAGACGACGTTGAGCACCACGCCGTAGTATGCGAAATCCACGAAGGGCGTCCACAGCGTGTCCCCGCCGCGCGGCTGCCCCAGATGCGCCAACGCCAGCCGCGCCTGCGCCGGCGCCACCCACCAAGCCAACCATATCGCGAGCACCCATGCCACGGCCAGCAATGCATTGCTGGCCGGCCCGGCCAATGAGACCAGCACGTCATCGAAGCGCGGCCGCTTGAAATGCCGGGGATCGACCGGCGTTGGTTTGGCCCAGCCGAAAAACCAGCCCGTCCCCGACATCAACATCATTAACGGGAATAAAAACGTCCCAAACAACTCCGCGTGCTTGATCGGATTGAGGGTGATGCGTCCGAGGAGCCGCGCCGTGGGGTCGCCGCGCCGCCAGGCCACCCAGGCGTGCGCCGCTTCGTGCACGCTCAGCGCCAGCAAGAAGGCAATCAGCTCCAGGGCGACGGTCGGAAGGTTAAACGACATCAATCGTCATCGGCGATGCCGCTCGCCGCGGTTCGTGTGCTGGCCTAAATCCCATAGTACCATTTGGTTACGGGCTGGACTCGGACTCCATCGGCCTGTAACTTTTGTTCCCTCCGGGGCGTTCATCAAAAGTGATGGCCGCCACGGCAATTCCCATGCCTGTTCCGCTTCCGGCGCGCGTCGAGGATGCCGACTGGCCCTTGGTTCAGCGCATCCAGCAGCATGACGCAGCCGCTTTCGAGCAGCTCTATGCTCGCTATCGCGGGCCGATCAGTCGCATGGTGGCGAACATTGTTCGTTATCCGGATCAAGTACCCGACCTGGTGCAAGAGATCTTCGCCAAGGCGTATTTTTCACTGGCGGGCTTTACCCCCGGCCTTCCCTTTCGGCCCTGGCTCTATCGCTTGGCCAGCAATCATTGCATTGACTTTATACGCAAGCGTCGCCGCCAGCCGATCGAGGCCGATCCGCCCATGGACGCCGACCACCAGCCGCGGGAATGGGACCTGCCCGACCCCGGTGCCGGTGGGGTATTGGAGCACTTGGTTTCGCGCGATTTAGCGGATAAATTATTGCGGACGCTCAAACCGCGAGACCGGGCGCTTTTGGTCATGCAAGACTTGCAAGGCATGTCGCTCGACGACATCACCGCCGCTACCGGCCTCGGCCTCTCGGCGGTGAAAGTGGGCCTCTTTCGCGCCCGCAAGCGCCTGCTGGCCAGCTATCGCAAATTAGCGACGGCGGCGGGAAGGAGGAACGGATGACGGCAACGGAAAAGCTCAATTGCGCGCGGGCCCGCGCCCGCGTCGAAGCCGGCGGCGGCGGCCCGGCCTTGGCCGCGCACCTCGCCGCCTGCCACGGCTGCCGCGACTATGCGGCGTTGCGCAACTGGTCCCAGCACGTGTTGCGCGCCAGCGAACTGACCGTCGCGCCGCCGCCCATGGCGGCCGTCTGGGCGGCGATTCGCCGCAATTCCGCCTACGCCTGGGAGAGCGCCTTGGCGCGCAGCTTCCGCCGCTTGGTTCCTTACCTCGCCGGCCTGACCGCATTGTTGGTCATTGCCGGGTCGCTGGCCCTGCGCGCGCCGGCGCCGCCCCCCGACTCCGGCATCTCCGCGCAGGTCTTGCTGGCGCCCGCCAACGCCCTGGCCGCCAACGACCTGCCGGAGCAGGCGCCGAGCGATTTGTTGGGCATTGGTCCTCGTTAAATGAACTACAAATGAACGACGCCGCGAACCAGCCGCCGCTTGCCGCTCCCGCCGCGCCGCTGCGCCGCTACGGCACGCTGATCCTGATCATCGTCTTCGTGCTCGGCTTGATCGCCGGCGGCGGCGGTGCTTTTTGGCTGGTTCCGCATCTGCGCCGCGATGCACGCCGTCACTTGCCGCTGCCCGATCGCTTGCAGCATCTGCTGCAGCTCAACGCCCAGCAGAAACGGCAAATCGGCGCCATCATCGACGCGACCCGCCAGCATTGGCAGCAGACCCACGGCCAGTTCGCGCCGCAGTACCAGCAGCTGCGCGATCAAGAAGAAGAGCTGCGCCGGCGCGAGATGGAGCAGTTTCGGCCCTTCCGCGAACAAGCCGACAATCAGATCCGCAACGTGCTGAACCCCCAGCAACGCGCCAAGTTCGACCAATGGCTGGCCGAGTTCCGCCGCCGCCATGCCCCTCCGGCCGCTGGCGCCGCCGCCCCGGTCAGCCCGCGAGCCCACCGGCGCTAGGCGCGAGCGCGAGCCAAACGATAGCGCAACGAGGCGGTGAGCGCTTCCCAACTGGCTTCGAGAATGTTGTCGGAAACGCCGACGGTCGTCCAACTGCTGCTGCCGTCCGAGGATTCCACCAGCACCCGCACCTGCGCTTGCGTGCCGCGGTGGCCTTCGAGAATGCGCACTTTGTAGTCGGTCAGCCCCACCCCACCCAGTTCCGGAAAGCGCGGCGCCAGCGCCCGCCGCAGCGCCGCATCGAGAGCCGCAACCGGCCCCCTTTCGCCGGCCGTCGCCACCACGGTTTCGCCGCCGACGTTCAACGTGACCTGCGCCTCCGCGTGCGCTTCCGCTTCGGGTGCGCCGGGCGCCCCCACGTAGCGCGTCTGGATCGTGAACGCCACCGGCTCGAAGCCCGCCGCCAGCGCCTCGGCGCGCCGCCGCAGCAGCAACTCCAGCGAGGCGTCGGCCGCTTCCAACTCGTAGCCGCGATGCTCGAGGTCCTTGACCTCCGCGGCCAGCCGCCGTGCCGCGCCGCCGTCGAGGGCCAGGCCGAATTCCGCCGCTTTCGCCAGCAAGTTCGCCTTGCCGGCTAGGTCCGAGACGAGCACCCTCCGCCCGTTGCCCACCGTTTCCGGAGGCACGTGCTCGTAGGTTTCAGGCGCTTTCCGCACCGCGCTCACGTGCACCCCGCCTTTGTGAGCGAAGGCGCTGGCCCCCACGAACGGCAGCCGGTGCGGATGCGGCAGATTGGCGAGTTCCGCGATGAGCCGCGCCGTCCTGGTCAGTCCCGCCAGCCGTTCCCGCCCGATGGCGCTCATGCCCAACTTCAACTCCAGCACCGGCACGAGCGAGCAGAGATTGGCGTTGCCACAGCGCTCGCCCCAGCCGTTGAAGGTCCCCTGCGCATGCCTCGCCCCCGCCGCGATCGCCGCCAGCGCGTTGGCGACGCCCAGGTCGCAGTCATTGTGAGTGTGAATGCCCAGCATCGTCGTCACCGCCGCCGTGGCCGACCGCGTCGCGGCGCCGATATGCTCGGGTAGCGATCCGCCGTTCGTATCGCACAGGACGATTCGCCGCGCCCCGCCGCTTTCGGCGGCGCGCAATACCGCCAGCGCATAGTCGGCGTCGGCGCGATAACCGTCGAAAAAATGCTCGGCGTCGAAGATCACGTCCCGGCCGGCGCGCACCAAATGCGCGACCGAACCCTCCACCAGCCGCAGGTTTTCCTCCTCGCTGATCCCCAGCGCCTGCCGCACGTGCAGCGTCCAGCTCTTGCCGAAGATCGTCACCACCTCCGTCTCCGCCGCCAGCAGGGCATTTAGGTTTTCGTCTCTCTCCGGCGCCGAGCCGGGGTGCGCCGTGCTGCCGAAGGCCGCCAAACGCGCCCGCCGCGGACGCCACTCGCGCTTCGCCCGCGCGAAGAACTCGCTGTCGCGGGGGTTCGCTCCCGGCCAGCCGCCTTCGATGAAGTCCACTCCCAGTTCATCGAGCAGCTTCGCCACCCGCAGTTTGTCGCTCACGGAAAACGACACCCCTTCGCCCTGCGTCCCGTCGCGCAGCGTGGTGTCGTAGATCTCGATTTTGTTGGCTTCCATGGGCCGCGGCCTCCGCCGCGAAAAATGCTGCCTGCGCCGCGAGCGCTGGCTCGGGCACCTACTGCCGGTTGATTTCCAGGAGAAAAAGACGAGCGCCGCTGATCGGACGATCAGCGGACGGTAATTCGCAGCGCGGGCTGGCCGTTGCGGACCATGGGCTCGTAGTATACCGCACCCGTGCCTGCCCGCGGCCGGACGCTGCCGGCCTTGCCCTTCCCGAAGCCGCCGCCGCGCCGCGAAAGTCGCTTGCATCCTGCAAGTGAATTGACTATGGTGAGGGCGTGGCGGAGAGGAGACGGCATCCCCGGTCGGGATGCCCGGTGAGCGTCTCGCTCGAGATCTTCGGGGACCGCTGGTCGCTGTTGATCCTGCGTGATCTTATGGTGCGCGGCTGCCGCAACTTCAAGGCATTTCAGAACTCGGGCGAGAGCATCGCCACCAACATCCTCGCCGACCGCTTGCGCAAGTTGCGGGCGGCGGGGCTGATTGCCGCGTATCGCGACGGCAACGATCGCCGCCGAGTCGAGTATCGGCTTACCGAAAAGGGAATCGACTTGGCGCCGGTCTTATTGGAGCTTTTCATCTGGGGCGCCCGCCACGAACCCACGGGAGCGCCCCGCGCGTGGGTTGACTACATGGAAAGAAATCGCCAAACTGTGCTCGCCGAAGTGCGCCGCCGCTGGCGCGAGCGCGATTCCGAGCCGTTTTTGCCTGCATTCGCCGGCGCGACGGCGGCGTCGGCGCGGCAAGCCGCCGCGGCCGTGGGCGAACTCACCAGGCCACCGAGGGGGAAATAGATATATGAGTCAAGTACGCGTGCTAGTGGGAACCCACAAAGGCGCATTCATCTTAACGGCCGACGGAAAACGCGAGAACTGGGCGATCAGCGGCCCGCACTTTCCCGGCTGGGAGATCTATCACCTCAAGGGTTCGCCAGTCGACCCCGACCGCATTTATGCCTCGCAAACCAGCGGTTGGTTTGGCCAGGTGTTGCAGCGTTCGACCGACGGCGGCAGAACCTGGGCGACGGCCGGCAATAAATTCGCCTACGATGGCGTGCCCGGCACGCATCAGTGGTATGACGGCACGCCGCACCCCTGGGAGTTCAAGCGCGTTTGGCATCTCGAGCCCTCTCTCACCGATCCCGAGTCGGTCTATGCCGGAGTCGAAGATGCCGCCCTATTCCGCTCCGACGATGGCGGCCAGACTTGGCAAGAACTCTCCGGCTTGCGCGAGCACAATACCGGACCGCGCTGGCAGCCGGGAGCGGGCGGCCTCTGCCTGCACACCATCCTCCTCGACCCGGTTCATGCCGGGCGCATGTTCATCGCGATTTCCGCCGCCGGCGCCTTTCGCAGCGATGACGCCGGCCGGACCTGGCGGCCCATCAACCGCGGCCTGAAATCTCAGTACATCCCCGACCCCGAGGCCGAGATCGGCCATTGCGTACACCGCATCGCCCAGCATCGTGCCCGCCCCGACGTGCTCTTCATGCAAAAGCACTGGGACGTAATGCGCAGCGACGACGGCGGCAATTCCTGGCGCGAGGTGAGCGGCAATTTGCCGACCGACTTCGGCTTCGTCATCGACGTGCACGCCCACGATCCGGAGACCATTTACGTCGTGCCGATCAAGAGCGATTCCGAGCACTTCCCGCCCGACGGCAAGCTGCGCGTTTACCGCAGTCGCCGCGGCGGCGAGGAGTGGGAGGAACTGGGCCGGGGCCTGCCCGCGCGCGACTGCTATGTCAACGTCTTGCGCGACGCCATGGCCGTGGATTCGCTCGACCGCTGCGGCATTTATTTCGGCACCACCGGCGGCCAGGTCTATGCCTCCACCGATGAAGGCGACACCTGGCGCCCCATCGCCCGCGACCTGCCCGCCGTGTTTTCCGTCGAGGTGCAAACGCTGCCGTGAGCATTCGCGTCATATTGCCGGCGCCGTTGCGCGCGCTGGCCGGCGTGAGCGGCGACATCGTGCTCGAGCTAGCCGCTCCGGCCACGCAGCGCTCCGTGCTCGATGCCCTCGAAGCGCGCTACCCCACGCTTCGCGGCACGCTGCGCGACCAGGCCACCGGCGTTCGCCGCCCCTTCGTGCGCTTTTACGCCTGCGAAGAAGACTTGTCGCATGACTCCCCCGACGCGCCGCTGCCGGCCGCCGTCGCCGGCGGCACGGAACCGTTTTGGATCGTCGGCGCCATCGCCGGCGGCTAGAGGGCACGATGCAGCTGAATACCTACCTTCTTTTGAATGGCCAGTGTGAGGAGGCGTTTCGCTTTTATGCCCGCTGTTTGGGCGGCGAAATCGACGCCATGATGACCTACGCCGACTCGCCGGCGGCCCAGCATGTCGGCGCCGACTGGGGCAAAAAAATCATCCACGCCCACCTGCGCGTCGGCGACCAGGTCTTGATGGGCTCCGACCCGCCGCCGGATCGTGCCGACGGCGCGCCGCGCGGCTTCGCCGTGTCGGTACAAACCGCGGACGTCAGCGAGGCGGAGCGCATTTTCCGCGCCTTGTCCGAGGGCGGGAAGGTTACCATGCCCCTGGAGAAAACCTTCTTTTCACCCAAATTCGGCATGCTCGAAGACCGCTTCGGCGTCCGCTGGATGGTCAACGTCTCCCCCTAAGAGAGGCGGCGGGGCAACGTGAAGCGGAGGGGAGTTGCGCCCCAAAAAACGTTCATCTCGAGATAAGCCGCTGGCGGCCCGAACCCGGGAGCGAGGCTGACTGAGCGTACCTGGAGGTATGTGAAGGAGGCCGAGCGGCCGGCAAGCGCAGCGCAGCGGAGCGCCAGTAAGCGCAGCGTAGCGGAGCGCCAGTAAGCGCAGCGTAGCGGAGCGCCAAGGAACGCCGCGAGGCGACGCTGATCGCCCCGCCCACTTCGCAACTGCCGCCGAGTCACCACCCGACCCACAGCGATCCCACGTGAGCGGGGCGAAAAGCAAGCAGCACGAGGCGCCGGGAGCGAGGCCGACGGAGCGTACCCCAATGTACGTGAAGGAGGCCGAGCGACTGGCAACGAAGTGATGCGATGCTTATCGCCCCGCCCACACCGCAACTGCCGCCGTAAGCCCGCCTGGCCCACGGCGAGCACGTTCGAGCGGGGCGAAAAGCAAGCAGCACGAGGCGCCG
>JBOGKX010000180.1:0-2670 GCA_050746125.1 Terriglobales bacterium
TCAACATCCTGGCCTCGGCGCTGGCGACAACGGTGCTGGAAGACCGGCTGGGCCGCAACGCCGTGGCGGCGACGACTGTGCTGATGACGGTGGTGATGCTGATTTTCGTCGAGGTCCTGCCCAAGACCCTGGCCATCGTCCGCACCGACCGCGTCGCGCTGGCCCTGGCCTGGCCGCTGATGCTGCTGGTCGCCTTGGCCATCCGCCTGGAGTCGCCCGGCCCGGTGATTTTCCGCCAAAAGCGCATCGGCCGCGGCGGCCGCGCCTTCACGCTCTACAAGTTCCGCTCCATGTGGACGGATGCCGATCATGGCGGCGCGCCCCGGCCGGTGCAGATCGGCGACCCCAGGATCACGCGCGTCGGCCGCTGGATCCGCCGCTGCCGGCTCGACGAACTGCCGCAACTCTGGAACATCGCGCGCGGCGACCTGCACATCGTTGGACCGCGGCCTTTCGTGCCCGAACAGGAGCTCGAGTTGGCCGAGCAAATCCCCTTCTATCGCCTGCGCTGGGGCGTGCAGCCCGGCGCCACCGGATGGGCGCAGGTGCAGCACGGTTACTGCGCCACCCGCGAAGACAACGCCGAAAAGCTGGCCTTCGATCTCTTTTACATCAAGCACCAATCGCTCGGCCTGGATCTCTTCATCGTCCTGCAAACTTTCAAGATTCTCCTGCTGGGGCGGGGGGCCCGCTAGCCATGGCCTTTTGGCGGGTCTTGTTCTGGCTGGCGGCGGGCCTGCTGGCGTACGCCTACTTGCTCTACCCTCTGCTGCTCTGGCAAGCGCACCTGGTGGTGCAAATCCACCGCGACTGGGACTACCTGCGCCGCCGCCGCAACCGCCGCGTTCCGCCCTTGCCGGGCAACGCGGAGCCCGGCGTCAGCCTGATCATTCCCGTGCACAACGAGGTGGCGCAATTGCCGGCCAAGCTCGAGAACTTGCGCGCGCTCGATTACCCGCGCGAGCGGCTGGAAATCGTTTTCATCTCCGACGGCTCGACCGACGGCAGCGAAGCCTGGCTCGCCGCCCACGCCGCCGATTGCACCCTGCTCGCCTTGCCCCGGTGCGGCGGCAAGGCGCAAGCGCTGAATTGCGGCGTGGCGGCGGCCCGCCACCCCCTCTTGGTGTTGTGCGACGCCGCCACGGAGTTGGCGCCCGACGCGATCCGCAAATTGGCCCGCCATTTTCAGGACGAACGCGTCGGCGTCGCCTGCGGCGCGCTCGAGTTCCGCGCCACCCCCGACTCGGCGGCCACCGAGGGCGTCTATTGGCGCTACGAATGCCTGCTGCGCCTGATGGAGGCGCGGTTGGGCGCGACCCTCACCGCCAGCGGCGCCCTTTACGCGCTGCGCCGCGCCTGTTTTTCGCCCTTGCCGGCCCACACGCTGATCGACGATTTCGTGCTGCCCATGGCGGCGCGGGCGCGCGGCTATCGCGTGGTCTTCGACCCCGAGGCGCGCGCCTGGGACTTTGCCGCCAGCCAGGTCGAGGGAGAGTTTCGCCGCCGCGTGCGGCTGGCCGTGGGCAGTTTTCGCGCCCTCGGCGCCTTGCTGCGCGCGCCGGCCGACCTGCGCACGCGCTGGGCGTTCTTTTCGCATAAAGTGTTGCGCTGGTTCGCGCCTTTTCTGATGCTGGCCCTGCTGGCCGGCAGCCTGGCGCTGGCCGCGCACCCCTTCTACGCCGCCGCGCTGGCGGCGCAGGCGGCGTTCTATCTCTGGGCCGCCTTCGGCTGGCATCGCGGCGCGGCGCCCGCGCCATCCGGGCGGCAATGGGGCTGGCGCTCCTCGCGCCTGGCCTTTTACCTGTTGGCCATGAACGCCGCCTTCGCCATTGGCTTCTTTCATGCCGTGGGCCGGCGCGGGGAGGTGACATGGCAGTGAGCGCGCAGATCGGCCCAATGCCGGCGGCGGCGCCGCGGCGGCGCGCGGCCGGGGTGCCGGTGCTGATGTATCACGGCATCGAGAGCGGCGGCATGGGTCCCGCCGCGCCGGAGCAGCGCCGCTACTGGGTGCCCGAAGCGCGTTTTCGCGCCCACCTCGCCGCCCTCGGCGCCAGCCAGCCGTTGCTGCTGCGTGACCTGGCGTCGGCAGCGACGGGCGAGCCGCCGGTGGTGCTGACCTTCGACGATGGCGCGGCTAGCGACTACACGCTGGCCTTTCCGCTGTTGCAAAGCGTCGGCGCCAAGGCGGAATTTTTCGTCAATCCCGCCAACGTCGGCGCCACCGGCTATGCCACCTGGGCGCAACTCCGTTCCATGGCCGAGCAAGGCATGTCGATTCAATCCCACGGCTGGTCGCATGTGGACCTGAGCCGGTTGGAGCTCCCGGCCCTGCGCGCGCAGTTGCGCCGCGCCAAAGCCGAAATCGAGCAGCGCATCGGCGTGGCGGTCGAGACGCTGGCCGTGCCCTACGGCCTCTATAACTTTCGCGTCCTGACCGCTGCCCGCGTGGCCGGCTACCGCCGCGTCTGCACGTCCGCCTCCGGGTTGGCGCGGGCCGATGCATGGCTGATCCCGCGCCTGGCCGTCCATCACGGCACCTCCGCCCGGCAAGTGGCGCGGCTGGCGGCGGGGCGCTGGACGCCACGCGCCTTCCGGCGAGTTCGCGAGCAACTCGTCGCCGCCCCCACGCGCAAATGGCGCGCGCCGCGGGCCGCGGCCGAGGGCGCGCCC
>JBOGKX010000181.1:0-10869 GCA_050746125.1 Terriglobales bacterium
CGCCGCCGCCGCCGCCGCCGCCGACGTTGCCGCCGGGGGTGTTGCGGCCGGTGCCGCCGCCGCCGCCGCCGCCGCCGACGCAGATGACCGTCACCTCCGATGCGTTGGCCGGCAACACGAACACGCCCGCGCCGGGAGTCACGATCGACGTGACGGTCACGCCGCCCGCGCCCGACTCGGTCGACGACACTTGCAGCGTAGGCTGCCCCGGCCCGGCGATGTAGGCGGTGACGGCCGCCACCACCCCGGCCGCGGCGTTACGGAAACGGATCCCGGTCGCTCCGGCCGTGATCGTTCCGCCGCCGGGACGGGCGAACGACTCCGGCCCCCACTGCATCTGCCCCGGCGGCCCCTCCTGCAGCTGATAGATCACATTCGCCGATTGGACGTCATACGAGCCGCCGTTGCCGTTCGCCACCCCTACGATCGACGCCGCGGCGGTGTAGTCGTCTCCGACCGTGACATCGACGATCGAAACCGACATGGGGCTAGCCGCTACTCGTCGACGCGACCTGCAGCACCGGCTGCCCCGGCCCGGCGACGTACGCCGACACGACCGCCGCCTTACCCGGGTTCGCGTTTCGGAATCGGATCCCGGTCACGCCCGGCGAGATGGTGCCTCCGCCCGGCCGCGCGAACCCTTCCGGCCCCCACTCCTGCTGCGCCGGCGGCCCCCACTGCAGCTGATAGATCACCGGGTTCAACGACACGTCGAAGCTGCCGCCCGCGCCGCCGGTCACGCCGCTGATCGACGTCGCGGCCGTGTAGCCGTCCGCGACCGCGACGTTGGTTAGCGCCACCGCCATCGGCTAGCCGAAGCGAACGACTCGCGGCGGCGGCTTGCGAACGATCGACACGTCGACGTCGCCGCGCACACCGAGGACGCGCCCGGTCGAAGAGAGCTGCCACGCCCACCAGTACTCCGGCGGGCGCCAGTCGCCGAGCGTGCGGTAGTCGGCGCCCCACACCGGCCGGGTGAGGTACTCGGCCTTGAACGCCTGCAGGAAGGACGCGTCGCTGTACAGGCCGCACCCGTATGCGACACCGATGGAATCGTCGACCGCGCGTAGGAACACGGTCGCCCAGCGCACGAGCTGCTCGTCGCTCAGTCCTTCCGCGACCTCGAGATCGAGGTGCGGCACGATGTCGCCGGCGCGAATCGCGCGCAGCCGCCGGGCGGTCGATAGGAAATGGTGCGCCTCCTGCAACGGCGGATTCGACGGGTGCGCGAAGTGGTAGACGAACACTTCGACGCCCGCCCGGCGTGCGTTGCGAAGATTCGTCGCCGCGAACGGGTCGACGACCTTCATGCCCTCGCTCAACTTGACCCCGGCCCGGCGCACGCCGTCGCGGTAGCACAGGCTCCATCGCACTCGGCCCTGCCACGACGACACGTCGATCACATCGCCACGCTGACGCCGGGGAAGCGCGGCGTTCGAGTGATCGGGAAGCGCTGCGACTCGCGCGGCTCATGGATGGCGCCGCCGCCGATCGACCCGTCGATCGCCCCGATCGGCGGCCCTGCGATCGGCCACCGCGGCGGCTCATGCGGCCCGTTCGGCGGCACTCGTCCCACGACCTCAACGGCCGAGACACCGGCGAAGCTTCGGGACAGCGAACTACTCATCGCCGCGCGCACGCGAGTAGTCGTCGATGCCCTGGCGCACCTCGGCGAGACGCGCTTCGAGCACTTCGATGCGCCTCTCCATCGCCTCATCGAGATCGAGGAGGGCCAGCCACACCCGGTCGCGCACGCGTGCGACCTGCGCCGTCAAGGCTTGAGCGTGGTGGCCGACCTCGATCCCTATCCGGTAGCTGCCGAACACCTACAGCTGCCGGAGCTTCTCCCACGCGTCGACCAGCGCCTTCATCGGCCCGGCGGTGTCGAGGTAGTGCTGCACCTCGTCCTTCGCTGCCGCCAGGTCGACGCTCGTGACCGCCTCCCCGGCCTGGACGGCGTCCAGCACCGCCTGCGCCCTGGACGGGGCCACGTGCGCCACCAGCGCCTCCGCGGCCGCCTGCGGGGCCGTCTGCGCCTGCGCAAGCTGCTCGCGGGTCGCCGTCAGCTCCGCCCGCACCTCGGCGAGCTGCGCCTGCAGCTGCGCGGTCGGATCGTTCGCGAGCGCATCACGCTCGGCCTGCGCCTCGGCGAGCTGCGCCTGCAGCTCGGCCACCTTGTCGGCCGAGCCTTCGACTGCTATGTCACTCATGCGTTGCCTCCCTTCGGCCCGATCAGATGATTGATCGGCGTGAAGTATTCGACTGCGACCCATATCGCAGCCGTCGCCGCCCCGATGACGGCAGAGCGGTCGAGCGTCGCGCTCGACGACAAGTTGGTCGCGAACGTCGCCGCCCCGGCGAGCAGCGCCCGCTCCAGCAGGCGAAGCCACGCAGGCCCGAACATGCTTGGCGCGACCCCGGATCTCACGACACCGCCCGCCGGAACCTGTTGACGCGCCAGGCGATCGACAGCTGCAACGTCTTCGCCGCCGCCACCGAGCCGCCGATCATACCGAACACCAGCATCTGCTCGTCGCGCATGATCGGCGCGGTCGCGTCGGTGAACGTCCACTGCGCCGGCAGCGCTGCGCCCGGCGTCGCCGCCACCGACGGCGGGTTCGGCGCAAACGCGACGATGCCCTGCGTGATCGCCGGCGCCGCCGCGTTCGCCGCCACGATCAGCGGCAGATGGCCCTTCGGGAGCACCGCCAGATAGGTGTAGATGGCGGCGTTCGCCAGCCCGGCGGGCGGGATAATCGCAGAACCGGGCGCGGTCACGCACACGTCGTTCACGTGCGCCTCGTACCCCTTCGGCGTCGAGAACACCAGCGCCAGCGCGTTGCCGGTCGTCGCATCCGAGACGACCGTGACCGGCGGCCCGTTCTCATGTACCTCGTCGGTCGCGTACGGCGTCGCCTGCCGCTTCGTCACCTCCCGCTCGATCAGCAGGCCGGTCAGGTAGGCCAGCTCGTGCTGCGGCAGCGTCTCTCCCTGCCCCAGCTTCTCCAGGATCTGCAACGTCGTCAGCGGCAGCACGCCATGACGGCGCTCGGCGATACGCGGCTCCGTCGACGGAGCGTGCGGCCACGCAGGCGCGAGCTGCTCGCTCATCGCTTACTCGCCGCCGGGCGCAGCACACGCAGGTAGAAGTTCGCCCGCCGCTTCTGCTCCGGCGTGCCGTGCTTCGCAAGCCAGCGCACGCGGCCCAAGCGCTGCGACGGCTTGCCGCCCGCCTCGCGCGTCAGCGCACCCTCGTGCTTGATCGCGCCCTTGATGAACTTCTTCTCGGCCACGTCACGTCCCCGGGATCGTGTGCGCGGCCAGCGTCTCGGCGACGCCGCCGAACTGGCCCGGGATCGGTGCGGCGCCGTTCATCATGCGCATCATCCATGCGGAGATGATGGCGGGCGCGGCCGGGTCGGATTCGAGCTGCAGCCCGATCGCGTCCAGCTGCACGTCCAGCGGAACGGCGCGGCCGACCATCTCCGCCATCAGCGCCTCCGCCGCAGTCGGTTCCCTGTCCTGCTCCTCAGCGGACATCGATCGCCGCCCGCACCGCGTCGACGATGTCGTCGCGCAGCTCGCGCGCCTCCCGCTTGCGCTTGCGCTCCGCGCTGACGCCCATGATGAGCGTGAACGCGAACACGGCGACGTACACGGCCACGATCTTCTCCTTGGCCGAGAACGCAAGCCACAGGCCGCCCGCTGCCTCGGTGACCTTCTCGCTCATTTCCATGCGCGTGCTCCTCTCCTACACCGGCACCGGCAGCGGCGGGCTCACGCCCGACGCCTTGGCCAGCAACGTAACCGACAGCACGATAAGCACTGCCCCGGCCAAAAGCAAGCCCAAGCGCACAAGGCGGGCCTGAATCCAGTCCCAGATGCCTGCCAGCACCGCCGCCGGGTTCACCGACGCCGCCAGCGACGCCGCCGCCCCGGGGATGCCCAGGATGCCCCGCCAGAAGGTCGCGTTCCAGCCGCCCGGAGTCGCGGACGGGCCGAGCGACGACGCCGCCTGCGCCTCTCCGGCGGTGGCCGCCTGCGACAGCGCCGACAGGGACACGCCCGGGTACCTGGTCGCCAACTGCGACTCGATCGCCGAGTGCAGCTGCGCGCCCTTGCCGGAGGTGTAGGAGCCGATGTCCTGGCCGACCTGCAGGCCGACCTTCGTCCACTCCGCCTCCGCCGCCGACACGGCGTACAAGTTGATCTGCTTCAACAGGTCGGGAGTCGGCTGTGTCAACGGCATCAGTACGTCTCCGTGCCGGGCGCGTCCGACTTGAGGCCAGCGTTCTTCGCGTACACGTACATGAGCGTCATCATCACCGCGACCGTCGCGGTCGCGATGAACGGCGTCCCGTTCCCCTCGATCGCGCTGCCCGCGGCGCCGCCGACGAGCGCGACGATGAGGCCGATGCGAACCCATTTCATGAGCGTGTCTGCGCGCGTCTTCGCGTTCAGCTCCGTCGTCTGCGGAGACGACGTGAAGGTCGAGAACACGTCCAGCGCGAACGTCGCGTAGATCCCGACCAGGGCGGCGGTCAGCTTGCGATCGTTCATCGGTGGCTCACCATGATGAACTCGACGATGGGCGCGATGATCGCGGCGGCTCCGACGACGAGCGTAAGCAACTGAATGCGAAACTCAAGCCGCCGATACTGCGCCGCTTCGGCGGCGCGAGCGTCGTTCTGCGTCGTCATCATCGCGTTGACCGCCAGCTCAAGATCGTGGAACTCCCGCGAGCGTCGCAGCCACGCTGCGCGCTGCAACTCTATGTCTTCCCTGATCGAATCGACGATCGCCTCCAGGGCAGTCAGCCTCCGCTCCATCGATCCGTCGTGCCTCCGCGGCGGCGCCACTCACGTAGCATCCTTCACCGCAGTCAGCCGCCCTTCTTTGCAACGTACGCCGACTTGCCGGGCGCCTGCTCGACGATGCGGCCGTTGCGGTAGTACGTGAGGAGCGTGCCGTTCGGGGCCGTGCGCGTCGACAGGATGCCGCCGAACGGCACCTGCTTCGAAGCCGGCGTCGACGCGCCGCCGCCGCCGCCGACTTCGAAGTCGCCGCCGCCGCCTGCGCCCGGGCCGCCCGCGCCAGACGTCTGCGCTCGCGTCTGTAGAAGCGACAACGCGTCCGAGAACACGCTCGACGCGAAGTCGTACGACTGCGCCTGCCCCTGCGTTCCCGCCGCCGCCGCCGTCCCGGCCAGGTTCGTGTTCTCGCCCAGCAGCTGCGAGAAGGCCGATCCGATGTCGAACGTCCCGGTCGTGCCCGACCCGGCCGAACCTGCTCCGCCGCCGCCGTCGCCCGAGCCGCCGCCGCCGCTGTCGCCGCCGGCGCCGCTGCCTGCGACCGCGGGAGTCGTCGTCGCCGACGTCGACGCCGGAGCCGCGGTCGCGCCCGGCGTGCCCGCATGGCTGCGCAGATACAGCGCCAGGCCGATCCCGGCCAGCAAGATGACGCCCCACCCCCACACCGGGAAGGGGCCGACCTTCTTGCCCAGGCCGCCGCCCTTGCCCTTCGGCCCGCCTGGCTTCACCGGAGGCGCCATCTCAGCGGCCCCTCGCCCGCGGGCGCACGAGCGGCACAGGAACGGACGTGTGCGCCGGGGGAAGGCGCAGCGGCCCGTGCCCGGCCACGCCGCCGAAGCGGCGCGACAGGGCCGCACGCTGCACACCGGCGGGCGAGGAAGGGCCGAGCTGCGCAAGCCGCAGGCGCGCGTTCTGGGCGCCGGTCAGATGGGCCTGCTTGGCCATCTACACCACGCCCCGGAACGCGGCCGGAGCCGGGTTCGTCGGCAGCGGCAAGCGCGCCCCCGGGAACGGGTTGATGGACGTATGCCGCACCGGCGGCGTGCCCGTACGCCCGGCGGCCGGGCGCGTCGGGAGACGCAGGAACGACGATGGCTGCGGGATCCCGATCAGCTGGAACAGCCCCGGAGGCGTAAACCATGCGCCCGGCGAGCGCTCGACCTGCGGCGGCCCGATACGGGTGCGGTTGAGCGGCTTCGAGTGCGCGACCGTGACCGCGAACGGCGACCAGAAGGTCGGCTGCCCGCCCGGCAGCTCGCCGGACGCTCCGAACACCGGGTGCGAGCGCGACGGGAGGTTCGGCCCCACCCGGCCGAGCACGTTCCCGAATGGGGCGACACGCGTCCGGTAGGGCGCGTGCGCGTTCCGAAGCGTCGCGAGCAGCTGCTGATGCGTCTCCGTCACGCGTCAGCTCGGGTAGGTCGGGATGTGGCCGGTGACGGGTGCTCCGGCGACGCCGATGTCGTAGCCCAGCCCGCCGAAGAAGTCGCGGATGCCCTTGACTCCGTTCGTCGAGAACAGAAGGCCGATCATGGCGACCGCGAACACGCCGCCTGCGATGGTCGTCACGATCTTGCCGTTCATCTCAGCTCGACGCTCCTTTCAGCAGGTTGGCGGGAATGGTCTTGGTGAGAACGAGCAGGCCGTTGGACGGGCCTGCGAGCAACATCGACACCAGCAGGATAGACGCAAAGCCGATGCCGATCTCGGGCGACACCTCACCGACGAATCCGACGATGAGGGTCGCGATGATCGCACCGGCCAGCGCCGCCCGGCGCTGCTTCGCGTCCAGCCCCTTCGCGTTGCGCGCGTCCGCGTAGGCGACAAGGACGAGCCACGCCGCCATCATGGCGATCAGCACGTCCCTGTTCCCAGACGGCAGCCTTGGCGCCATCAGCTTCCCTTCACCAGCTTGCCTTGCACCAGGTTCTGGATGGAGTAGTTGCGATACCCGGCGAGGATGAACAGCACGCCGAGTATCCCGGCGACGAGCGCGGCGAACAACATGCGAGGTCGGCCGCGAGACCTAGCCGGTCTTCTGCTTCGCGCGCATACGGGAGAGGAACCACCCGGCGAGGAATGCGATGATGACCCACAGCCACTTGTTCACGGCCTACCTCCTCTCGAGGGCGCTAGACATGGACGGAGAACCTGTTCCCCTTCGCGTGCAGGACGATCAGCACGGCGAAGGCGGCGAGCAGGAGGCCGGAGATGGCGAGCTGCACGCGGAACGCCTCCGACCCGACGTTGAAGCCGAAGCCTCCGCCGATCGTCGACGCCGGCGTCTGCGCGGTCGTGTAGGTCGCGCCCGTCCCGTACAGCATGTCGCGAAGCCCGTTCACGTTCGCCTCCTAGCTTACGACCGGATCTGCCCGGGCGGGGAGGGGAGTAGCAGCTGGCCGCCATAGGCGAAGGCGTACTTCTCGCCGGTGACCATGTTCGTGACCGTGATGTCGGAGGTGTAGACGTCCACCGACCCGGCGGCGAGCGTCGACCCAGCGTTGAAGGTGATCTCCAGCGCGGTCGTCTGCGCCGTCTGCTGCAGCGAGTCGAGGCCGCCGTCGAGGCCGGTCTCGACGTACGGCAGGATGTTGTTCGGGTCGCCGCGGTCGTAGACGAGGACGCCGGTGTCGTACACGAACCCGCGCGTCTGCTTTCGGAACGTCTCCGTGATCCAGTGCTGCGGATCCTCGTCCTTGAGCGGGATCGAGTCGAAGGTGAGCGAGATGCGCGTTCCGGCGGCGACGTTCGCGACCCAGTCGATGCGCGCCCCGGCGCTGTTGCGGGCGACCAGGATGACCTGGCGCAGGATGTTGCCGACCCGCTGCAGCTTGTACGTCTTGGTGCCGACCGTGAGCGCGTTGAGCGATTGCTTGGTGAACTCGTTGACGACCGCGATGCCGCGGTCGAGCAGCGGCGGCAGCTGCACCTGCGGCTGCCCGTTCACGCGCGAGGTCTCGCCCGGGAGGCTGAAGAACTCGGCGCCGACCTGCACCTGCAGCGCAGGCGTGGTCGTCGTCGGCGCGGTCGAGAACAGTCCGTGCGCTCCGGCGGCGGCCGACGCGGCGCCCTGGGCGACGATCTTGTACGGCCCGGACGCGTCCATGTCGGACAACCCGCCGAGGCCAATCTCCTCGTTGATGCAGAAGGGAACGAGCAGCTCGAACTGCGGCGAGGCCGGCACCGTGGTGCCGAGCGCGGTCGGCGTCACGTTCGGGTAGCTGAACGGGTCGCCGTTGCGTGCCCGCCCGCAGTACTTGTCGAGCAGGTAGACGCCGAACGAGTCGGCGTCGATGATGGCGTGCCCGTTCGGGTCGGTGATGCGAAGGATGTCGAGGAAGTTCGCGGGCGAGTCGGCGCCGAACGTGCCGCCGGTCGATCCGGCCGCGGACGCGACCAGCTTCAGCCACAGCTTGTTGATGAAGCCGTACGTCTTCAGCTCGGCGAGCGCGCCGTTGAACATGTTCGCGACGGCGGCGCCCGGCGTCCAGATGTCGGACGTGAAGTTGTCGAAGACGACGTCGTTCGATGCCGCCCAGAACGGAACGACGCCTCCGCTGGCGCCAGCGTTCTGAGGGCCGAGTTGTGCAGACATCCCTTGCCCTCCTTCTCGGTCTCTAGCTCGCTGTACCGGCGCCGACTCCGCCCGTGCCGATGCCGAACTCGATGGCCCGGGTCAGCGACGGCGCGTAGGGGGCGGCGACGATGGCGACCTCGCGCAGAATGATCGTGGCGAGGTACACGGCGGCCACGGCCCAGGCGAGATCAACGACGATGCGGTGCATCGCCTCGGGGTATAGCACCCGGCACATGCTGCAAGTGCGGCAACATATGCTATAAACGTCTCAACCTTGGCCGATCGTGGATCTGAGCGTACGTGAACAGGCGGCCGTCGACCATGCCGCCGGGGCGGAAGTGTTCGCGCACCGGGCCACAGTCGCACGCGGCCGCGCCGACCTGCGCCGCCGCTACGACGCGCCCACGTTCGCGGAAGCTCTTAGGAGGCATCAGATGAGCGCAGACGAAGACCGGGCACGTGTCGACACGCTTGAGCGTCGCTTCAGCGAGCTGAACGCGACGATCGAACGGGCGCTGTCGGGACGCAACGGCGGCTCGAGCGGAGACGTCGAACGGCAGACGCGCCGCCTCGAGGACGATTTCACCGCCGACGAGTTGACGATGGTTCGCGACCATCGTGAGTACGAGTCGTTCAAGCGCAACGTCGAACGCTACGGCGCCGAGTTGGAGCGAGAGGCGGCGCTCGCGCAGCGCGGCACGGCCGGCGACGATGACGTCGACGTCGACGACGACGACGCCGGCGACGCGGATGATGACGACGCGGATGATGACGACGACGACGACGCGTCGAAGGACGCGCCCGGCGGCAAGGGCAAGACCAAGGCCAAGCCAAAGCCGGGCGACAAGAAGCCGCCCGCACGCCGCAAGCCGCCCGCCCGGCACGCGAAGCCCGACGACAAGGACGACGACCTTGGCGACGATGATCGACCCGGCCTGCTGCAGCGCCTGATGGCGGACTGATGGACGGACAGGAGATGCGCACGATGCGCGAGCGGCACAAGATGTCGCGCAAGCAGCTGGCGGAGATGCTGGGCGTCAGCGAGAATCGCGTTCGCACCATCGAACGCGGCGGCGAGCTGCGCGAGGCGGAGGAATCAGCACTGTCGGAGCTGACCGCCGACTCGCCTCCGCCGGACGAGCTGCCGGAGCCGCCGTACGAGCCGGGCCGCGACGGTGTCGAGGAAGAGCACGACGACGACGACGATCCCGATCCGAAGCCACGGCGTCGCCGCAGTGCCCCGCGCAAGCGCGGCCTGACCGGCTGGCAGCAGGAGGCGTCGGAGAAGCTGATCGCGCTCACGCAAGGCACCTACGAGGAGATCGAGATCAACGGCGAGAAGGTCACGATCCCGATCCCGGGCATGTGCGCGGTCGTGCACCGCTTCGACACCTACGACGCCGCCGTCCTCTACCACGGCGCCCCCGGCTTCTGGGTCGCGACCGTGAAGATCGCGCCCCGGCATCCGTGGCTCAAGGGCATGCTCAACTTCTTGACTCTGGGCTGCGACTACAACGAGTTCACGCGGGCGGTGCTCGCCATCGCGATTCCGATGCTGATGCACCACGGCATGATCCCGCTCCCGCAGGCGCCGGCGCCGCAGCCGTCGCTGAACGGCGACGAGTCGCCGCCGCCGGAGTACCTGTGATCGACTTGGCGTCCGAGCAGCAGCTCGTCCCGCAGCGTCGCCGCAAGCTGCCGACGAAGCGACTCGAGGTTCGCGAGGTGCGCTGGGACGAGTTCTACGACTGGTTCGTCGGCTTCTACCGTCAGAATCAGCACGTCACCCTCATCGGGCCGACGCAGACGGGCAAGACGACCATCGCCCGCGAGATCCTGGAGGCGCGCGAGTGCGTGATCGCCATCGCGATCAAGCCGGAGGACGAGGTCGCGGAGTCGTTCGTCGAGTACGGCTACCGCATCCAGGAGAAGCGCGACATCCCCACCGTTGAGAAGGCGGGCCGGCCGGTGCCGCACCCGGCCTACCGGCGCATCGTGCTGTGGCCGCGGGCGGAGCAGGATCGCGACGGGCGGTGGCGGTCGATCCCGCAGATGACCGCCTACCAGCGATCGGTCATCATGGACGCGATCAACTACGTGCGCAAGGCCCGCCGGTGGACGCTGTTCACCGACGACCTGAACACGCTGGCGGAGGACTTGAAGCTCGGCCCGGAGGTCAAGTGGATTCTGCGCAACGGCGCGTCCGCGAAGATCTCGTTGGTGGGAGCCGGGCAGCGGCCCGCCTGGCTCCCGCGGGAAGCGTACAGCTCGCCGGAGCACCTGTTCTTCTTGGCGACGAACGACGCCGACGATCTCGATCGCCTGTCAAACATCGGCGCGGGCGTCGACAAGAAGGAGCTGGCGCACGTGATCTCGAACCTGAAGCTGTACGAAACGCTGTACTTGGCGCCGCGCGTACACCCGCCCATCCTGATCAAGACGAAGGTGGAGATCGGAAGGAGTAGATCATGACGGAAGCCC
>JBOGKX010000182.1:0-5361 GCA_050746125.1 Terriglobales bacterium
CGCCGGCGCCGGGGCGGCTCCAGTTGGCGGCGCCGAGGCCGAGGAAGAGCGCGAGGGTGGTGGCCGCCTCGAAGAAGATCAGCGCCTTGAGTCCCAGGCGGCCCAGTTCCTTGCCGCTGCGCGAGCCGCCGATGCCGGCCACCAAGGTGGCGAAGATGAGGGGACCGACGACAACCTTGATGAGGCGGAGAAAGATCTCCTCGAGCGGCTGGGTGTGGATCGCGAAGGCCGGCCAAAGCCAGCCGGCGAGAATGCCCAGCCCCATGGCCAGGACGATCCAGGTGGTCAGGGAGCGCAGGCGCATGGGGAGCCGAGCATAGCAGAATCAAGGCGAGCGCGGCGCTGGGACAACCGAGGCGCTAGCGCTGGCCGATATGGACGGTCGGCATCTTGGGCGTGACCGTTTCATCGGGAGCGGGCAGATGAATGTCGTCGTAGAACTGCCGCAGCCAGGAGCGATAAGAGGCGCCGGCATAGACCAACAGCAGCGCGGCGCTGCCGCCGGCGACCTCGTGCTCGTACTTGGGCGGAGCGGCGGCCTCGTACACCCGCTGCGACATGGCGGCGGGGATTTCGCGGTCGCTGCTGTCGAAGAGGAACAGCTTGGGGCCGGGATAGCGGCGCACGGCGTCGGTCACGTTCAGGGCGCCGCCCATCAGCCAGCCGCCGAGCGGCACGGCGCGATTGGCCAGCGCCCGCAGGCTGGGAAAGGGCGACTCCAAAACCAGCCCCGCCACCTGCGGATGCCGCGCCGCCACCGCGGCCGCCACGCCGGCGCCTAATTCGTCGCCTTGCAGGATCAACCGCCGCGGCGGCACTTTCAGCACCGTGGTGACGTATTGGTAGGCGGTTTCGCCGTCTTGCTCGATCCCGGCCAAGCTGGGCCGCCCGCCGCTCTTGCCATAACCGCGGTAGTCGAAGAGAAAGACGTTGCTCTCCAGTTCTTGCAACTTAACGATGTGCGCGCCCTGGTCGCTGATATTGCCGCGCCGGGAGTGAAAGAACAACACCGTGCGGCGAGCGCCGAGGTAGGGAATCCACCAAGCCGATAGCGGACTGCCGTCGGCGGCGACCAATTGCGCGTCGCGGGCGCCATAGATGTGCTGGATTTCCCAGTCGCCGTTGGGGTAGGCCGAGGGCTCGAAGAGCCAGCTGCGCGCGTTGAGGCGCACCACCAGCGCGTACACCGCCGCGAGCACCGCCAAAGCCACCGCCGTGCGTCCCAGCAGCTTCATAGCTTCCAGTATGCCAGCACGGGCGGGCCATTCCCGCTAAGCCGCTCGTGCCGCGCATGCCATAATCGCAGCAGAGGATTGCCGCTCATCGTGCCGCGCCAGTCCAACCGCCGACTCGCCCGCCTTTTCGGCATCAACATCGAGTTTCACTGGACCTGGCTGATTATTCTCTACCTTTTCGGATACTCGCTCGGCGACTTCTTTTCCCATTCCTACCATTGGGGCCTCACCGTCGCCTGGACGGTGGCCATCATCACCACGCTGCTTTTCTTCGTCTCGGTGGTGCTGCACGAACTGGCGCATAGCCTGACCGCGCGCAGATATGGGCTGCCGGTTCATACCATTACGCTGTTTGTTTTTGGGGGCGTCAGCGAGTTGACGCGCGAGCCCGAGCAGGCGGGCGCGGAGTTCGTCATTGCCATCGTCGGGCCGCTCACCAGCTTGATCATCGGCGGCATCTGCCTGGGCTTTTCCCGCCTCGGGCCGCGGCAAAGCCCGGCGATGGTCGCGCTCTGGTGGCTGGGGGCGATCAATTTGATCCTGGCGATCTTCAATATGGCCCCCGGATTTCCGCTCGACGGTGGCCGCGTGTTGCGAGCCATCATCTGGTCCGCCAACCATAATTTCGTCTCCGCCACGCGCTGGGCCACCAGCATCGGCAAGCTGGTGGGTTTTCTATTCATCCTTTACGGCGTGTTGGAATTTTTCCGCGGGCAAGGCCTGAACGGGCTGTGGATCGCCTTCATCGGCTGGTTCCTGGTGATGGCGGCGGAACAAAGCTGGCGCCAGACCGAGGCCAAGAGCGCGCTTGGGAACTTCACGGTGCGCGACCTGTCGAATCCGTTTTTCACCGCCGTGCCGCCCGAGGAGGAGATCGAGTCTTACTTTCAGAAGATCACCGAAAGCCACAACTATCGCCCCAGCCTGGTCATGGAAAACGACGATCATTTGGTGGGCGTGATCGCGCCGGTGGATCTGCGCAACGCGCCGCGGCCGAAGTGGCCGGAGTTGCGGGTGCGGGATCTAATGGTGCCGCGGGAGCGGATCGCGACCGTGGAGCAGAACGAAGGGCTGATGGAGGCGCTGGAAAAAATGGCGCGGCACAACGTCAGCCAGCTGCCGGTGCTGCAAGGCGATCGCGTGATGGGCGTGATTCGCCGCGACCGCATTTTGGAATTGCTGCAAACCCATCTCTCCGGCAAGAACCATCAGTAAAAAAAGTACGGGCCGGCCTCGCGGACGAGGCCAGCCCGTATCCGTTGGCAAGGCGGCGCGGTTCGCCTATTGATAGACGGCCGTCGCCGCCGTCACGTCGACCGGGGCGCTGAGCGCGAATTTCACGACCGTCTCGGCCGGCAAGGTGATCTGCTTGGGCTTGGTGAATTCCTCCGCAGCCACGCCAGCGCCGGCGCCGGCCGCGGCGCCAATGGCCGCGCCTTTGCCATGTCCGGCCAGCGCGCCGATGAGCGCCCCGAGCCCAGCCCCGCCGCCGATGGTTTTTGCGGAACGGCTGCCGCGCGACGGCCCAACCTCCGACCACCGTGCGTTGACGCTATAGGTTTGGCCGTTGTAGCTCAGGCGCGTCAGGTGCAGCGCCAATTCGGAACGGCCTTTGATGTGGCCGGAAGAAGCCGCCACCGAGACCGTGCCGCCCGCCGTCGCGCCTTGCGGCACGACTACTTGCCCGTTCACCACGACCGGCGTGGCCAGCACGCCCGCGAAGCTATCGCCGGCGGCGCTCTTATCGGAACTCAAGGCTTGATTGAGGCGCACATCGAAGTGCGTGCCCGCCGCGATTGTTACCGGCGGCGGGGGGGCGGGAGCGGCAGATGGGGCCGATTGCGCGTCCTGGGCGCGGGCGCGCTCGGCGCGATGCCGCGCCGGCCGGCGCGCCGCCGCGCTCTCGCTTGCGGGCGCCGTGGCGGCCGGGGTACTAGTCGCGGCGCCCGGGCTGGCGGCCGGCGTCTGCGCGGCTTGGCCGGCAGGGCTGCTCTTCGTGCATGCCCCGAGCACAAACAGCAGTAGGGAAATGGCGATCATCAAGGCCGTCGAACGCACTCGTACGGTCATGGGCGACTCCTTTCGGAAAACTGCCGAAGCAAATGACGTGCAATTCTGTTTCCGTACTGATGCTAAATGATTGCCGCTTGCATTTTCAATCAGTTAGGTTGCTTAGCCCTTGACAAGCCAGGGTCCCCGGAGAGAGTATTTTTTTACCCACAGATCCGGTTCAGGATCGGATGAGCCGGCGAAGGCGCCACCCTGCTGGCCCTTTCGCCGGCCCATTTATTGTCCCCGGCCGCGTCTTCCGCCGCTACCCTGGCCGGCCCTCCGCCGATAATAGAAGGCGTGCAGGCCTATGCCGCGCTGATCCACGCCTGGGAGCGGCGCCTCGCCCGGCGTGATCCTTATAAGCTGGTCCGTCCCTTCGAGTGGGGATGGGAGTGGCTACGCCGCACGCCCTGCGATGGGCTGCCGGCGGCGCCCGCCGGCTTGGCCGACCTCATCGCCTGGAATCGCCGCGCGCTGGCCGAGAGCGATACGTTCTTCGCCGCCGCGCCGCCGCGAGACATCGTTCGCGAAGGCGATTGGCTGCGCTTTCGCTCGCCGGTGGAGGGGCCCTACGCGGAGAACAACACCGTGCATGCGCGCTGGTACCCGCTATTGCGGTCGGGCGGACCGCGGCGCGCGGTGGTGGTGCTGCCGCAATGGAACGCCGACGAAGGGAGCCACCTCGGCTTGTGCCACCTCATGCAGCGCGCCGGCGTTGCCGCGCTGCGCCTCAGCATGCCCTATCACGATCGCCGCCGGCCCGCCGGCCTGCATCGCGCCGAATACACGGTGGATTGCAACGTGGGCCGCACCATCCATGCCGCGCGGCAAGCGGTCTGCGACGTGCGCGCCGCGCTCGAGTGGCTGGCGGGCGAGGGCTACGCCGCGCTTGGCATCCTGGGCACCAGCCTCGGCTCCTGCTATGCCTTTCTCGCCACCGCGCACGAGCCGCGGCTGCGCGTCAACGTGTTCAACCATGTTTCGGCTTTTTTCGGGGACGTGGTATGGACGGGCATGACGACGCAGCACGTCCGCGCCGGGCTGGCCGAGCGGCTCGACCGCGATGGCTTGCGCGAGGCCTGGCGGGTGATCAGCCCGGCCAGCTACTATCCGCGCCTGGTGGGAGCGGCGAAGAAGAACCTGCTGCTTTGCGCGCGCCACGACCTGTCGTTTCTGCCGGAATTCTCGCGCTCCGTGCTGGCCGAGTTTCGCCGCTGCGGCATCGACCACGAAGCGCGCTGGCTGCCTTGCGGGCATTACACGCTGGGGCAGCCGCCGTTCAATCTGCTCGACGCTTGGAACGTGATCCGCTACCTGCGCCGGCATTTGCGCCCGGTGGCGCCATGTTAGCCTCGGGAGGAAAGCGCCTACCCATGCGAACCCTGGCGCCGCCGGCGGCGGTGGCGGCGATCCTCGATACGCCGATTCGCGATCTGCATCTGGCCTTGCCGGGCTCGCCGCTCGAGCCCCACGTGGCGCGCCTGTACCGCGAGCTGCGGCGGCGCGGCCTGGCGCGATTCCAGCCGCGCTGCTATCTGACCGACGAGTGGGGATGTCCGTCGGGCGAGCCGGTGATCGGCATTCCGTTTTATCTCGCCGACGCGCGCCTCTCTTGGCTGGAGCGCGAGCTCAACGACATTGAAGACCGCCGCGAAGTCATGATGTATTTGCGCCACGAGGCCGGGCACGCCTTCAACTACGCGTACCGGCTGCACCGCACGCCGGAGTGGCGCGCGCTGTTCGGCCCCTTCCGCCGCCCGTATCGCGATCACTACCGGCCGGTGGCGTTTTCCCGCGACTACGTTCGCCATATCGCCGGCTGGTACGCGCAGAAGCATCCCGACGAGGACTTCGCCGAAACCTTCGCGGTTTGGCTGACGCCCTCCGCCCGCTGGCGCGAGAAGTACCGCACCTGGGGCGCCTTACGCAAGCTGGAATACGTGGAGCGGACGGCGGCGGCGCTGGGCCCGGCCGAGCCGCCACGCCGCCAGGGGCGCACCGACATCACCGCCGACGAGATGGAGCTGACGGTGGCCGAGTTTTTCGCCCGCGGCCTGGATGGAGACGGCATGGC
>JBOGKX010000183.1:0-15906 GCA_050746125.1 Terriglobales bacterium
CCCGCCCCGCCCGCCCCGCCCGCCCCTTCCGCCACGCCCGCTCCAGCGGTGGCGTCGGCGCCGTCGCTGAACGGCGCGCAAGTGATTCGCCTCTCCGATCCCGACTCGTCGGCGGCGATCTTTTACACCCTGGACGGAACCGCTCCCACCAGCAGTTCCACGCCATACTTGGCTCCCTTTTTGCTGGCGGCGCCGACCACGGTCACGGCGATCGCCCTCGCGCCCGGCCTGGCGGCGAGCGCGCCGGCGAGCCAGGAGTTCGCCATTTCCATTCCGTCGGGAACGCTGGTTTGGGCGCAGGACTTCGGCAACACCACGAGCGCGAATACCCAGCCCGATCCGAGCGTCTGGACTTACGATACCGGCGGCGGAGGCTGGGGCAACCAGGAACTCGAAACCTACTGCGCGTGGAGCTCCTCGATCGCGCCCTGCGATGCGGCCAATCCCAACGCTTACATCGGCACCGACGGCGTGCTCCACATCGTCGCCCGCCAGCCCGCAGCCGGCGTCTATACGTCGGCGCGACTGAAGACGCAAGGCCTGTTCAGCTTTCAGTACGGGCGCGTCGAAGCGCGCATGCTGTTGCCGGAGGGGCAGGGCTTGTGGCCGGCCTTCTGGCTGCTGGGCAACAACATCACCGCGGTCGGCTGGCCGGCTTGCGGCGAGCAGGACGTGATGGAGCACATCAACCAGCCCAGCCCCGATTGGGTCGCCGGCTCGTTGCATGGAACGAGCGCCAACCTCTCGCAAAAGTATTTCTTCCCGGCCGGCGCTTCCGCGGCCGGCTGGCACGTTTACGGGATGATTTGGGCGCCCGGGAAGATCGAGTATTACTTGGATTCGCCGGCCAACATCTACGCCACGTTCACGCCCGCAAGCTTAGCCGGCCAGCCCGGCGCGGTTTGGCCCTTCGACGGCGGCGGCGCTTTTTTGATCTTGAATCTCGCGGTCGGCGGGAATTGGCCTGGCGCGCCGAACGGCGCGACGAGCTTTCCCGCCCAAGCGCTCGTTTCTTACATCCACATCTACACGAATTAAACGCCCCGCCCCGACCGGCGCTCAGCGCAGCCATTCTTCGAGGATGGCGGCCCGGTCGGATTTTTCGTCGCGATATTTCACGATCACCGGCGCATACAGGGACAAGCCCCAGCCCGGCCCGGCGCCGCGGGTGACGGCGCGCGCGCCGGGCACCACCACGGCGCGCGCCGGCACGCGCAGCGGGCGATCGCCTTCGGCGCGATGCACGAGGCCGCGGGGCAAATCATAGAGAGGCGTCGAGCGCGTCAGGACGACGCCGGCGCCCAAGATCGCGCCGGCGCCTACTTGCGTGCCCTCGTAGACGCCGGTATTGCCGCCCACCAGCGCGTCATCCTCGACCACCACGGGGCTGGCGTGGACCGGTTCCAGCACGCCGCCGATCTGGGCGCCGGCGCTGAGATGGACGCGCTTGCCGATCTGCGCGCAGGAGCCGACCAGGGCGTGGGAATCGATCATTGCGCCCTCGTCCACGTAGGCGCCGATGTTGATGAACATCGGCGGCATGCAGATCACGCCGGGGGCGACGTAGGCGCCGTCACGCACGCTCGAGCCGCCGGGCACCAGGCGCACCCGATCCTCCAAGTGCCAAGCGCGGGGCGGCAGCGTGGCCTTGTCGAAAAAGCGCAGTCCAGCCGCCTCCCCCATCTCCGCCATCTCGCCCAGGCGAAAGCCCAGCAAGATGCCCTCCTTGACCCAAGTTTCGGCGCGCCAGCCGGAGTCGGCGGTGGGACGCGCGGCCCGCGCCTCGCCGCGATTCAAGGCCAGCTTGAGCTCGGCAAAGGCGGCGAGCGCTTCGGCGCGCCGCGGCGCGAGATCCGCGCAGGCATACAAGGAGCGAATTCGCTCCGCCAGCGAATCGAGCGCCATGGCTTACCGGACCGCCATGGCGCCGGCGCCGACGCCGGCAGCGGCGAGCGCCAGCTCCAGCTTGGCCCGTCCCGCCGGCGAGATCGGCGCCAGCGGCAGCCGGTACACTTCCTGGCAAAAGCCCATGCGCGCCAGGGCGGCCTTGACCGGAATCGGATTCGACTCCACGAAGTTGGCGGTGAGCAGCGGCCAGTAGCGGAAATGAAGCTGGCGCGCGGCGGCAAAGTCGCCGGCCAGGGCCAAGCGCATCATCTCCGTCATCGGGCCGGGGATTTCATTGGACGCCACGCTGACCACGCCACGGCCGCCGAGCGCGATGAGCGACAGGGCGAGGGCGTCGTCGCCGGACAACACGCAAAAATCGGGCGGCACCGCCGCAAGCACTTCGGACATTTGCGCGACGCTGCCGGAGGCCTCCTTGATGCCGGCGATATTGGCGATCTTGGCCAAGCGGGCCACCGTCGCCGGTTCGACGTTGCTGCCGGTGCGCCCCGGGACGTTATAGAGCACGATGGGCAACTGGACCGCCGCGGCGATGGCGGCGTAATGGCGATAGAGCCCCTCTTGCGTCGGCTTGTTGTAGTAGGGGGCGACGGAGAGGATGCCCTCGGCGCCGAGGCGCTCGACGGCGCGCGCCAACTCGATCACCGCCGCCGTGTTGTTGCCGCCGGCTCCGGCCAGCACCGGCACGCGGCGGGCGCGGCGCGCTTCCTCGAGCGTGATCTCGACGACGCGCAGATGCTCCTCGCGGCTTAGCGTCGGCGACTCGCCGGTGGTGCCGCCGGGCACGAGAAAGTCGATGCCTTCGTCGATTTGCCAGCGCACGAAACGGCGCAGCGCCTTCTCGTCCAGGCCGCCGTCGCCGCGAAACGGCGTAATCAGCGCCGTGCCGCAGCCTACGAACAAGCCGCCGTCGCCACCGGCTGGCAATTTCCGAGCCGCCCCGCTCTTCCCTTTCACGATGTTTTTCCTTCCCCCGCGGCGCCGGCGCGCACTTCGCCAAATTCGTGCAGGCCGCGCTTGCCAAGAATCCATTGTGCCGCCGCCAAGGCGCCTTCGGCAAAGCCGCGGCGCGAGCGGGCGGTGTGCGTCAAAGCGATGGTATCCGCTTCGCTGTCGAAGCCGACGGTGTGGGTGCCCGGCAAGGCGCCGGCGCGAACGCTCGCGACCGAGGGCGCGTGACCGGCCGCGGCCAAGATCTGTTGCAGGCGCTTCGCCGTGCCCGAGGGCGCGTCGCGCTTGTGGCGGTGGTGCGCCTCGACAATGAATGCATCGTAGCGGCTGGCCGGCAAGCCGGCGGCAGCGGCGGCGACGGTGTCGTAAAAAGCGAGCACGCCCAGGGAAAAGTTGGCGCCGTACACGGCGCCGACTGGCGAGCGATTCACCAATTCGCGGGCGCGATCCAACCGCTCATACCATCCGGTGGTGCCGATCACCGCCGGTATGCCGGCAGCCATCAGCCGTTCGAGATTGTCGAGCACCGCCTCGGGCACGCTGAAATCGATTGCGACCAGGCCGGGCGCCCAACCGTGGCGCCAGTCGGCGCCGGAGCGGACGACGTGCTGTACCCGATGTCCGCCCTCCCCGGCCAACTGCTCGACGAGGCGGTTCATTTTGCCGTAGCCGATCAGAATCAGGTCCATGCAAGACGAAAGTGTAACAAGACCATGTTGCGCCGCGGCCGGCCCCCTGGAATCGCGGCTAAGCTGCTGAGGGCCGAGCCAATGAGCCACGGCTCAAGGGGGCAGGATGACGCCCGCGAACGGTCTCCTCCCCATTTGGGGGGAGGCATCGCGCGGATTGAGGCGTGGCTGGTGCGGAGGGCGCGCCGCATCGAACTCCCACTTAAGTTGGATTCAGAGTTGGCCGTCAGTGTTGCTTTTTGTCACAGAGCGGCGGCCAAAGGCATCCGATACACTGAGATTAGGCAATGGCGGGCGCGCGCAAATTCTTGGCGGTGGCGGTGTTGGTGCTGCCGCTGGCAAGCTGGATAGCCAGCAATGGCGGGCTGCCGGTGTGCTGCTGGGGCGGCTTGGGGTGTCCGAATCGGGCCTCGAAGCACGCCGCTTGCCCGATGCCGTCCATGCGCGGATCAGGGCGCGAAACGAACCATTCGTGCACCATGGCGCCGGTCGAACACCTGATGCTGCCGGCGCCGGCGATGCCTGTCTTTCCGGTGCGAGAGGCCGTCTCCCTGGCCCTCGCGCCCGCTTTCCGCCCCTTGCCGCCCGCGCCTGAAGCGGGCGCGCGCGCCGGCTGGCGCGCGCCGATCTTCCATCCTCCGCGCCTTCTCGCCTTGTAATCGCACCGGCATTGCCCGGCCATTTTTCGACTACCGACGAGGCGAGCGGCAGGCTTGCGCCCGCCGCTTTGCGAGGAGAAGAGATGCGGCGATTTTTCGCCTTGGTGTGCTTATCGTGCGCCCCAATCTGGGCGCATGCTTCGATCCTGGGAACGGTGCGCGGCCTGGTACACGACCCGCAACATCGTCCCATTGCCGGCGCGCAAGTCACCGTGAGCGCGACGGCATCGCATTGGCAAGCCACCACCGCCAGCAACGGCAGCGGCGAGTTCATCGTGCCGGCGGTGCCCATCGGCGAATACACGGTGACGGTGCGCGCCAAAGGCTTCGCGCCGAGCATGGAAGCGGTTACGGTGACGGCGGGCAGCGCGCCGATCTTGCATTTCGCGCTGGCGCTGGCGAGCGGCAAGACCACCGTCGAAGTGCGGGCGATGCCGGCGGCGATCGACGCGCATTCCTCAACTGCGGCGACGCTGGTGAGCGGCGCGCAGATCGAGAGGGCGCCGGGCGCCACGCGCGCCAACAGCCTGGCCATGATCACCGACTTCATACCCGGCGCGGTGGTGACGCACGATCAACTGCACATCCGCGGCGGCCACCAAGTCACCTGGATGCTCGACGGCGTGCCCGTCCCGAACACCAGCATCGCCAGCAACGTCGGGCCGCAGTTCAACCCGGCCAACGTCGAGGAACTCGAGGTGCAGCGGGGCGGCTACTCGGCCGAGTACGGCAACCGCACCTACGCGATTCTGAACGTGGTGACGCGCTCCGGCTTCGAGCGCGACAACGAGGGCGATCTCTCGCTCGACTACGGCAGCTTCGGGCAGACGAACGACACGCTGAGCTTCGGCAGCCATACCGACCGCTTCGCCTATTACCTGAACCTGGCGGGCAACCGCTCGGCTCTCGGCCTGGAGACGCCCACGAGCGACGTACTGCACGATCTTGCTTCCGGCGGAGGCGGCTTCGGGTCGTTTATATTCAACGCCGATCCCGCGAACCAACTGCGCGGCGTGGTGGCGCTCCGCCAAGACCACTATCAGGTGCCCAACACACCCGAACAAGAAGCCGGCGGCATTTCCGACCGCGATATCGAGGACGATTCCTACGTCAACTTCACCTGGCTGCACACGTTCAGCGCCCGCCAACTGCTGACCGTCTCGCCCTACTACCACTTCAACCGCGCCAACTACCTGGGCGGCGCCGCCGACCTGCCGTTCAGCCCGCGCAACGATCGCGGCTCGCAGTACGTGGGCAGCGAAGTGGAATTTTCGGCGCTGAGCGGCGCGCACAACTGGAAAGCGGGCTTTTCCGGTTTCGCCGAGCACGACGATTTTCTCTTCGGCCTGAGCGGCCCAGGGCTGAGCCTGCTGCAACGGCAGCACCGGTGGGGGCAGGTCGAGGCGGCCTTCGTACAAGATCAATATCGCGCCACGCCCTGGCTGACGTTCAATGCCGGGCTGCGCGCCACCCGCTTCGCCGCCGCCTTCGGGGAAACGGCGGCCAATCCGCGCCTGGGGGTGGCGCTGCGCCTGCCGAAGCTGCACTGGGTGGCGCGTGCCTATTACGGGCGCTTCTACCAGCCACCGCCGCTCGACACGGTAGCGGGGCCGCTGTTGCAGTTCGCCGCCGCGCAGGGCTTCGCCTTCCTGCCATTGCATGGCGAGCGCGACGAGCAAATGGAAGCCGGCCTGACAATCCCCTGGCGCGGCTGGGCCCTCGATGGGGACATATTCCGCACCAACGCCCGCAACTTCTTCGACCATGACGTGCTGGGCAACTCGAATATCTTTCTGCCGCTCACCATCGAGCGGGCGCGCATTCACGGCTGGGAGGCTACGCTGCGCTCGCCGCGGCTATTGCGGCGCGGCAGTTTGCACCTCGCCTTTTCGCACCAGTACGCGCAGGGATTCGGGGGCGTCAGCGGCGGCTTGACCGACTTCTCGCCTCCGGTGGATCAGTACTATTTCCTCGACCACGACCAGCGCAACACGTTGGCCGCCGGCGGGGCGTGGAACTTGCCGCACCAGGCATGGGCGGACTTGGAGGTAAATTACGGCTCGGGGTTCCTGCTGGGCGACGGGCCGGATCACCTGCCCTCGCACACCACGGTGGATTTATCGGTTGGCAAACGCCTGGGCGAGCGTTGGACGGTGGGCGCCAGCGCACTCAATATCGGCAACGCGCGTTATTTGCTGGACACCAGCAATACCTTCGGCGGCACTCACGTTGCCAATCCGCGCGAACTCCTCGTGCAACTGCGCTATCGGTTTCACTATTGAGGTCAGGCCAGTGGCGCCGACCGGCATGCGCATCCAAGCACGCGCCGCGCCGCGCACCAACAGCCCTACACCCAGCAGAAGCAGAACGGTCAAGACGATCTCGAGCCAAATCCGTCGCGGCCTTCCGCTCCGCATCCGACGCAACGGGGCGGAAGGCGGCCTATGCGGACTGGGGTTGAAGCTATGCGGTAGGGCAGCCATAATCGCGTCCCATTGCCATTCGATAAAACATACGCAGTCGCGTTGCCAAACGTTTCAGGCTAAGCCATTGAATTTGCGGCCGCTCGGCGAGAGCCGCCGCGGCGGCTGTCCGCTGGTGGGACGAAACGTCCGATTGCGGACAGCGGCGCCGGCGCGAGCTCGTGCGGCGGGACAACGGAGGCCCGCTTTGCTCAAGGCCTTTCGAAGTTGCCGCGATTAATTCGACGCGCGGCGCGGATGAGGGTTAGCGGTTCGAGACGTGAACCTTGAGGATCACGGGCAGACTTGCCGGGGGCCGGCAGAGGGTGTCGTTGCAAGCCTGGTAATGCAGCGTGCCCTTGAAAACATAGGTGCCGGGAGGCGCCGAGGCGGGAGCGCGCAGATCGACGCTGACGGGCAAGGTGCCGCTGAAGACCGCCAGCGGGGTGGGAAAAAAGCCAAACTTCAATTGCTCGGCGCGCGGCCAATGAACGGCGAGGGCGGCGATGCCGTGAGCGGGCTCGAAGCGCAGCGTGGTGGGAATCAAGAAGGGCGAATTGGGATGATCGGATTGGACGTGAAAGCCGGGCGCGATCGCGAACTCGATTTTCGCCGCCGCCCGCGCGCCAGGCTTCAATACCGGCGCGTGCGCGGCATGCAGCGAGACGACCGGCGCGGGTGCTTGCGCCAAAAGCGCGAGCGAGAGGACGAGAAAACTCAACGCTCCGATCACGACACAGCCCAGCGAGGTTGGCCGCGGCACAAACCCGGAGCGATCAGAGGATCCCTTGAATGCGCCGCTGCAACTCATCTTCACCCTCCAGACCTTCGACGCGAGCGGCAATGGTGCCGTCGCGGCGAATGAAGAACGTGGTCGGCAGGCCGATAGGCATGCCCCAAGCGGCCGCCAGTGCGTTATGGTCCATCACCACGGGATAATCGAGCCGATTCTTGGCCAGGAAATCGCGGACGTCCTTGTCGTTGTCGTCCTCGGAGATGCCGATAATCTGAAGGCCCCGCGCCCGGTACTTGGCCTGAAGGTCGTTCCACCAAGGAATTTCCATCTTGCATGGTCCGCACCAGGAGGCCCAAAAGTCCAGCACCACGGCCTTGCCCTTGAATTGCGACAAGCTGAGCGGCTGGCCGTCGAGCTGTTTCAGCGTCCAATTCGGCGCCGGCAACCCCGCCACATTGCCGGCGCTCATCAGCGCGCCCATGGCAAGAGAAGTTCCGCCCTTGGCGGCGCTCGAGACGGCCATGTCGCGCCGCTGCCGCGCCAGGTAAATCAAACCGGCCACGACGACGACCGCAATCACGATCCAACTGGTCAGCTTGGAATGATCGCCGCCGGAGGGCGGGGGCGCAGTTTGCGGTTCGTTTTCCATGGAATCTCCTACAACACCAGCTTATTGAGAATTGGGACTTTCGCCAAATAGCCCGACAACACGGTGAAGCGGTTTGTGAGCAGCAAGGCGCCGATCACGATCAGCAAGACGCCGGAAACCACTTCCACGGCGTGCAAATGGCGGCGAAATCCCTGATAAAACGAGGCGAAGCGATCGAGCGCCAGCGCGGTCAGCAAGAACGGAACGGCCAGGCCGAGAGAATAGACCACCAGCAGGGAGATGCCCAGGCCGACGGTATTTTGGCCCGCCGCCAGCAACAAGATGGTGCCCAGGATGGGCCCGATGCAGGGCGTCCAGCCGAAAGCGAAGGCGAAGCCGATGGCGAAGGCGCCGACGGCGCTGCCGGCGGTTTTGGCGCGCAGGCGCTTGTCGGCGTAAAGGGCGTTGATCTTGATCAGCCCCAAGAGATGCAGGCCGAACAAGATCACGATAATGCCGCTGATCTCGCCCAGCAGCACGCGATAGGTGCGCAGCACCTGGCCGACGGAAGTAGCCGCCGCGCCCAGGGCGATGAAGACCACCGAAAAGCCGATCACGAAAAAGACGGCGTTGCGCAGCAGCGCCGAGGAATGCCAGGCGCGGCGCACCGGCGGCGCCGCCACGGCCACGCTTCCGCCGGGCTCGGCGGCCGCCGTGGCCGCCAGCGGCGCTAGACCCGGCTTGGCCGTCTCCTTGGCCGTGCCCGAGAGCATGGAAATATAGCCGGGCACGAGCGGCAGTACGCACGGCGAGAGAAATGAAAGCAGGCCGGCGAGGAAAGCGTATAGGAACGTGACGGAATGCATGCGCCTGTTATCAGGATATGTGATTGTCGAGCACGCCTGCGGTTGCAGCAATATTGCGGGGCGATAAGCGTCGCGGGGCTTCGTTCTCGGCCGCTCGGGCCGGATCGGGTACGTCGCTGTACTCCTCCCGGCCCTTGCGGCCTGCGGCCTCGCCCCACTCGCTTCTCGCCCCGCTCCGGCGTCGATCGAACGCGCCTGCCAACCGAACTGGGAGCAACGCCGGTGGGCTGGCGCCGAGGAGCGAGGCGTTAGGGCAAAATCCCGAGCTTGTGGCCGACGCGGTCGAGAATATCGAGGGCCTGGCGCAGCTCGGCTTCGGTATGGGTGGCGGTGACGATGGTGCGCAGGCGCGCCTTGCCCTCCGGCACGGTGGGGTAGGCGATGCCGGTGGCCAGCAGGCCGGCCTGAAAGAGGGCGGCGGAAAACTCCATCGCCTTGCGGCCTTCGCCCACCATGACGGGCGTGATCGGGGTCTCGCTGGCGCCGGTGTCGAAGCCCAACTGTTTCAGCCCGGCTTTGAAGAAACGGGTGTTTTCCCAAAGGCGCTCGATGCGCTCCGGTTCCTGCTCGAGCACGTCGAAGGCGGCGATGCAGGTGGCCGCCACGGAGGGCGGATGGGAAGTCGAAAACAGGAAGGGGCGGCCGCGATGATAGAGGAACTCGATGAGGTCGCGCGAGCCGCAGACGTAGCCGCCGAGCGCGCCGATGGCTTTGGAAAGCGTGCCGACCTGGATATCCACGCGGCCGTGCAAGCCGAAGTGGTCCACGGTGCCGCGGCCGTTTTTGCCGAGGACGCCGGAGGCGTGGGCGTCATCCACCATCATGATGGCGCCGTGCTTTTCGGCGACGTCGCAGAGGGCGGGCAGCGGGGCGATGTCGCCATCCATGCTGAAGACGCCGTCGGTGATCAGCAGTTTGCGGCCGGGCTGGCCGGCTAATTCGGCGAGAATGCGGCCGGCGGCAGCGGCGTCGCGATGGGGAAAGACTTTGATCGTGGCGCGAGAGAGGCGCGCGCCGTCGATGATGCTGGCGTGGTTGAGCTCGTCGCTGACGATGAAGTCTTCGCGGCCGAGCACGGCGCTGACGGTGCCGGCGTTGGCGGTGAAACCGCTCTGGAAGACGACCGCGGCTTCGGTGTGCTTGAAGCGGGCGATGCGGCGCTCGAGCTCCATATGGATATCCATGGTGCCGGTGATGGTGCGCACGGCGCCGGAGCCGACGCCCTCGCGATCGATCGCCTGGTGGGCGGCGGCGCGCAGGCGGGGATGGGTGGTCAGGCCGAGGTAGTTGTTGGAGCTGAGGTTGATGACTTGCTTGCCGTCGAAGACGGAAATCGGCTTCTGCTCGCCCGCGAGCACACGCAGGCGAAAGCGCAGCCCTTTTTGCTCGAGCTTCGCCAGCTCCTCGCCGAGATATTGCAATTGCGCTCTGGCCATGATTCGCTTCGCCTCCTCAGGCGCCGCCATTGGGGAATAGCAAGACTTTCGCCGCCTCGCCGCGCTTGAGCCGCTCCATGGCGCCGGCGAACTCCGCCAGCGGCAGGCGGTCGGTGAAGAGCGGGCCGAGATCGAGGCGGCGCTGGCGCAGCAGCGACAGCATCTGGTGCCAGGTCTCGAACATGCGGCGGCCGTGGATGCCCTGGACGACCAGTCCCTTGAGGATCAGCTCGCGGGCGAGGTCGAGGGTGACGGGTTCGGCGGGGATGCCGAGCAGGCTGACGCGCGCGCCGGCGCGGGCCACGCGCAGCGCCGTCCGCACGCCGTCGCCGTGGCCGGAAAATTCGAGCGAAACGTCCACGCCGCCGCCGGCGGTGGCGGCGGCGATTTCTTCGATGGCGCCGGGCTGGCGGGGATCGAGGGCGCGATCGGCCTGCATGGTCTGGGCCAGGGCGCGGCGGCGCGGATTCGGCTCCAGGGCGAAGATTGGGCCCGCGCCGCAGGCGCGGGCGACGGCGATCGCCATCAAGCCGATCGGACCGCAGCCGACGATGGCCACGCTGCGGGCGGCGATGTCGCCGGCCAGGACGGTGTGCACGGCGTTGCCGAGGGGGTCGAGAATGGCGCCGTACTCGGGCGGGATGGCGGCGTCGAGCTTCAGGATATTGGCGGCGGGGATGCGCACCAGCTCTGCGAAGCAGCCGTCGGCATCCACGCCGAGGATGCGCACCCGCTCGCAGATGTGCGCTTGGCCGGTGCGACATTGCAGGCAGCGGCCGCAAGGCACGTGCATCTCGGCCGAAACGTAGTCGCCGGGCGCAATACCCTCCACTTCCTCGCCTACCCGCTCGACCGTGCCGCAGAACTCATGCCCGAAGGTGAGCGGCGGACGCAGGCGCTGGCGCGACCACTCGTCCCATTCGTAGATATGCAGGTCGGTGCCGCAGATCGAGGCGATGCGCACCCGCACCAAGACGTCGTGCGGGCCCAGCTCGGGCACGCGTACGGACCGCAACTCCGCGCCCGGCGCGGGGGCGGGTTTCACCAGTGCTTGCATGGACGCCATGGGAGGAACGGGGGCGGCAGGCCAACCCCCGATGGTAGCACGCAGTTTCGCGCCGACCTGGCGCCTCTGTGCTTGCATTACCTACTTCACCGCCGCAATCCTCTGCGCCACGGTGTTTTATGTCTGCGACATCGCTCTCCCTACGCCGCGCCGAGAGTCATGCAGGCCGCCGCGCGAATCTGGGGAAGCGGAACCATCGAGGCGGGGCGGACGGCCGTGCTGGAGCTAAGCGGCTCTAGACTACTTGGAGCGCCTGGCTTCGCTTAACGACACGTTGCGGGCTTCGACCGCGACGCGATCCGCACGAGGCTTCGGTCGTGGGAGCGGTGCCGGGCAGAATCGCCTTACCAAGGTTGCGCCAGCAGCGTGGCCCAGATCTGCCAGTTCGCCTTCTCGACACCCGAGAGAAAATCGCCGTAGTTGTGCGCCTCGCCGCCGGTCGCGTAGCCCCAGGCATCGTGGCCGCCGGCGGTTGAGGCGGCATGACCGTCGTATTCATTGTCGCGGCGCGTGACGAGCCCCCAGTTAAGATTCTCGTCGGGATTGTCGACGTATTGCCACCACTTGAAGCCGACGATCGGATAGCTGCCGGCGCTGGTGTGGGTATGGAGCAACAAGCTGACCATGCCCTGATACTCTTGCCCCCGCGCCGCTTGCGTGGTGCTGGGCGCATAGGTGGCATCGCCGGAGGGATAGGAAAAAAAATAGGAATCCGGGTTGGCCACGAAGCCCTCCCACTCCAGCCACGGCTTGTCGCCCAGGTTCTGGGCGATGAAATCCACGCGCTGTTGGTCGTCGGGAGCGCCCGCGGGCACGGTGCCCATCACGACCACGTCAATATTGGGACCCGCACCCTGCAATACTTGTGCCCGCGGAGGCGCACCCCAACTGCCCAGCACTGTCGGCCCCATGTAGAGCACGCCCGGCGCGTACTGCGCGAGCACGGCTTTGATCTCGGAGAAATATTTCGTGGCGTGCTGCAGAAGAAAATCGTTCAAGTCCTTGTCGATCGCAGCGTTGCCGTCATGCAAGTTGATAAAGTCCTTGGGCACCCAGGCATGCGTGCCGTCTTCGTCGAGCAGGCCGGTACCCGAGCCCCATCCGCCGGCCGAACCGAAGGTCGTGTAGTTCGCGCCCCAGGCGCTATCGAGCGCCTGGATCGTGCCGTAGCGCTGCTCGAGAAACTGCATCAGCGCCTGCTTCGTGTACACGGTCGTATCCGTGTAGGTCACGCCCGTCTTGCTGTTGCTCGTTTGCGTCGGCGACGTGACGAGGGCGACCCAGCCGAGGTTGGGCTGCGCTTTGCCGCCGACCGGCTGCCCATTATCCATCGTAGGGAAATCGCCGCCGGCGCCGAAGCCGAAGGTCGTGTCGGTCTCGTCCACCTGCAGGCCGATCAAGTAGGAGTTGTTCGGTCCCTGCAGCCATTGCCGGGCGGAAGGATCCTTTTGGAGAAAGTTCTCAATCCAGAGGACGTAGTTCGGATCCCAGATATCCGGCGCGACGTTGCTATAGGCGGAGTACACTTTGGGATTCAGGCCGGCCATCAGGTCCTTGACAGGTCCGCTGGCGTAACCGCCTTCGTTGGTTTGCGTGTAGTGCGAGGCGGCGATCAGGCCGATAAACGGCACGGGCACCGGCTCTTGGCCATTGGGCCAACCGCTGTTGGCGGTGGTGGCCTGGACGTAGATGCTGGAGTATTCGGCCAGCCCATTGAAGCCCCAAGCCAGCAGCCGCCGGTTCTGCTGCGGCCCCCAGGTGAGATCGGAGTCGCCGTACTTGGCGATGGCCTCGTCCTTATAGCGGAGGCCGGCATAGTCAAGACTGTCGTCCACATCCACCGTATACACGCTGCGCAGCCAAAAGGCGTGCCCGGCGGGCGTGCAGAGGTACCAGCGGTTGCCGATCTTCGATGTATAGAAATGGGCGGCTGCGCCTTGTGGACAAGCCAGCGCCATGGCGCCTCCGTAGGCATCGAGCGCCGTGCCGTCGATCGCGATCGATTCGTTGCTCGTGGTCGTTGCCGGCGTGCCCGCAAGCGAATCGCGCACTTGCACGGTGAAGGCGAACGCCCCCGCCTGGCTCGCCGTGCCGGTGATCTGGCCCGACTTGGCATCAAGGGTCAAGCCCGGCGGCAACTGGCCGGAGGCCACGCTCCATGTGTATGGCGGCACGCCGCCTTCGCCCGTTAAAACCGCGCGGTAGACACTCCCGGCCGGCGCTTCATAGAGGGTATTCGTGCTGATCGCCAGCGCCGGTGCAATCGTCACCTTCAACGCCTGGCTCGCATTTTCGGCCGGCGAGGAGGAATCGCTGACCGCAACGGTGAAAGCAAAGGTGCCGGCGCTCGTCGGCGTGCCGGAGATCTGGCCCGCGGCGGCGTCGAGCGCAAGCCCCGGCGCCAACTGCCCGGAAGCGATGCTCCAGTGATAGGGCGCCGTGCCACCCGAGGCCGTAAGCGCCGCCTTATACGCCGTTTGCGCCTCGCCATCCGGCACGCTCGTCGTCGTGAGGCCTAGCACCGTAGTCGTTGCCGGCGGCGGTGGAGTTCGCGGCGCCGTAGACGCACTCTTCCTGGCGCCTCCACACGCGGCCAAGGCCAACAGGCTCAATGCGACAGCCGGCCGGAAATTTCGAGATCGGACTAAAAGCAACGCATGACTCCCTGTGCCACTGCCGATTTGCATACCCGTCGGGCCGCGGCATGAAGCCGCGCCAGCCGGGGGCGAAAGACAACCGATGCCGCTAAATGGCGAACAGAGAATACTTTGGAACAGCAAGGTGGGATTATCCGGAAGTCCCCGTCATTTGATAGTCGGACAACACCGGATATCCACCCGGCTCTTGGTGGTACAGGCAGGAAATCTCCGATCACGTCGGCTGCGGTTCGAGTTGAGCGAGCTAGGAGCTTCGACAGCTAGGGCGTGTTTGGCCCGTCCGAGAGGGCGAACTCTCGGCCTGCCAGCAGCGGAATGCCGACGACTGGAAGGCGGCAACGGAGGCCCGCTCCGCTCAGTGCCTCTTCAAGTTGCCGCGAAGCGCCACGCCGAGGCGGAGTTATTCAAGCCGAGCCACGAATTTCGGTGCGGGGATTAGCCGCCGAGGAGGCGCTTGGCGGTTTCGCTGACGAGCTTGCCGTCGGCGCGCTGGCCGGCGGCCTGAAACTTGGCCATCGCCGCCTTCATCACCGCGCCCATCTGCTTGGGCTCGCGCGCGCCGGTCTCGGCGATGGCGGCGCGCACCGCGGCCTCGATCTCGGCGGTCGAGAGGGCGCGGGGCAGGTAACTCTCGATGATGGCGCGCTCGGCACGTTCCTTTGCGGCCAGCTCGGGACGCCCGCCCTGCTCGAACTGGGCGGCTGAGTCCTCGCGCTGCTTGATCTGCGTGGCCAGCACCTGCATGACTTCGTTGTCGTCGAGGGCGTGGCCGCGCTCGATTTCGCGGTACTTGATGGCGGTCTTGACCATGCGGAGAGTCGAAAGTTTCAGCTCCTCGCGCGCCTTCATGGCCGCGGTCATGTCTTGAGTGATGCGTTCGGCCAGGCTCATCGGCTGGCTCCTTTCTCATCGCTATTGTCGCCCGCGGCCGCGATCATGCGGCGCAGCGCGGCGAGCGGCAGCTTGCCAGTATAAAGGGCCATACCCAGGACGGAATCGCAGCCGAGCGCCTCGAGGCGCTCGATCTCTTCCAGGCTGGCGATGCCGCCGGCCACGGCGAGGGGGCGGCGCGTGGCCGCCCGCAGCTCGCGCACAGGCGCGAGCGGCAGGCCGGACATCAAGCCCTCGGTCTCGACGTGGGTGTAGAGGAAGCCGCCGCAGTGCGGCTCGGCGAGGCGCAGGGCTTCGAGCGGCGTCAAGGGCACGGCTTGGCGCCAGCCGCGCACGGCGACGCGGCCGGCGCGGGCATCGAGGGCGACGATCAGGCGCTCGCGGCCCAGCGCGGCGAGCGAGGGGAGGAAGTCGGACAGGCCGTCTGGAGAGAAGACGGCGCTGGCGACGATGATTTGTTCGGCGCCCCAGCCCAAGACCTCCTCCGCGCGCGCGCGATCGCGAATGCCGCCGCCAACGCGCACGCGAAATCCGGCGCGGCAGCAACGCCGCACCAGCTCGCGGTTGTCGCCCTCGCCCTTGGCGGCGTCGAGGTCCACGATTTGCAGCACAGGAAAGCCTTGCAGGGCGGCGAGCGTGGGCTCCAATTCGCGCGTCAGCGCCTGCCGCTCGCCCTGCACCAACTGCACGACTTGGCCGCCGGCAAAATCAATCGCGGGAATCACCATGCCGGACGCACCTCCACGCCGCGAGCGGCGAGCGCCCGCTTGAGGTCGGCCACGCCCATCTCGCCCTGGTGGAAGATGGAGGCGGCCAAGGCGGCATCGGCGCGGCCGCGGGCGAAGACCGCGATGAAGTCCTCGGCCGCGCCGCCGCCGCCGGAGGCGATGACGGGAATCGCGACGGCGGCGCCGACGGCGGCGGTCAGCTCGCAGTCGAAACCTTGTTTGGTTCCGTCGCGATCCATGCTGGTGAGCAGGATTTCGCCGGCGCCGC
>JBOGKX010000184.1:0-1208 GCA_050746125.1 Terriglobales bacterium
CTTGCCAGCGCCAGACGGCGGTCTTGCTGACCCCGGCCGCGCGCATGATCGCCGCCGTGCCCAGCCCATCGGCCGTGGCCAGAACGATCCGGCATCGCCAGACGTGCTTCTGTGGGCTGTTGCGGTCATCGATGATCGCCTGCAGGCGCTTGCGATCGGTCGGGCTCAGGGGGACGGTGATGCCGGTGCGCATCGCCCAGACTCGCACGGCAAGCGCGCCTGGGGAAACCCAAACAGGACTCTTACGTCGGCATCAATCCACTAGGATGACCGCCTCGATATCGAGCGGCGTCCCCCGGCCGGAATCGAGCTCTTGCACTCCAATCTCGATTTCCGCGCGCAGCTTGGCGAGCGTGTCGATCCGTTCGAGCAATTCGCGCCCGAGTTGCTCCTGCGCCGCCTCAGACAGCGCGGCTGCCTTGGAGATTGCCAGTTCGAGAGTTTTTATCATGGGAGGATTATAGGAAATCCGCACCCAATCGAACAGGCATGGGTCGCGTCAGCTGGCACGGGCGGCGCCGTGGGATCGTGGACACAGGCGGAGGACGATGTTGGCGCGGCCGGCGGCGTCGGCAAATATCTGCGAGCGTTCGAGCCGCAATGTGCCGGCGCGCTGCCAATTGTTGCCGAGTGTTGCGAGGATGTCCTGATCGATGTGCCGCTCGCTTTGGAACGCCGCGTCCGCCCGCGCCCGGCAATGGCTGTAGACGCGCGCCGCCGCGGCCGGATCGGGCTGCGCCCAGGCGAGGGGAACAAACCCGCCCGCCAGCAGCGCGCAAAGAAGCACAGCCCACCAGTTTCCATGCCCTCGACGCCGTTCTTTCTGCTCGCTCATAAAGGACGAATTGGGCGCGCCGGTCCGGCGGCGCAAGCCGGTTCGCGTGCGGCACCTATGATTTCGCCGGCATCAAGAGGCTGGCCAGCGTCGTCTGCAACAGTGCCGCCTTGTAGATGGGGATCGCATAGATCCACGGCCTGACCCGGCGTTCGATCGCCTTGGCCTCGGCGGCGGCCTTGCCGGAACCGCTCGCAGAGACCGCGATCCAGTCGGTCTTGCCGCGCTCAACCATGCGCAGATCGACCACCAGCCCGTCAAAAGTCTGGTAGCGCGCACTCACCACCCCTTTTTCGGGGATCGGGTCTTTTGCGACCGGCGCGACATCGTCGAGATCGAGCGAAGCGAGCGCGATCGCCGGCTCGCTCGTCAC
>JBOGKX010000185.1:0-38318 GCA_050746125.1 Terriglobales bacterium
TACGGCACCGCCAAGCGCTGGCTGCCGGAGCGCTTCGCCGCCACCGTGGCGGCGCTGGCCGGGCAGGGATTGTCGGTGGTTTTGGTGGGCGCGGCCGACGAGCGCGAGGTCGCCCGGCAGGTTTGCGAGGCGGCGGTGGCGGGCGGCGCGCCGCCCAATCTCGTCGCCAACTTCGCCGGCCGCACCTCGCTCCCGGAACTTCTGGCGTTGCTCTCTTATTGTCGCCTGCTGATCGCCAACGACTCCGGCCCGATGCATGTGGCGGCCGCGCTGGGCACGCCGGTGGTGGCCATCTTCGGTTCCACCAATGAGCGCCAGACGTTTCCGCTGGCCCGGCCGGGCCGCCTGCGCCTGGTCAAGGCGCCAAATATCGAATGCAGCCCTTGCAAGCTGCGCGAGTGCCCCATCGATCACCGCTGCATGACGCGCATCGGCGCCCAGGAAGTGATCGCCGCGGCGCGGGAACTGCTCGCCGCCGCGCCCGCGCCGGCGCCCTAGCGCTCGGCGGCCTCGAGCGCTTCGAGAGCGGCCTGCAAGCGCCGCTGCCGCGCCCCCAGGGTAAACAGATAGACGATATGGACGATCCAGGCGGCCGCGAACGCCGCCACGACGCTGATCATGTGCTTGCTCCTCTCCCCTCCCTTAACCTTGCCGCAACGCGGCGGCGCGCTGCCGGCGCACGATCTCGTGACTCAACATCTCCTGGCGGTGGCGGAATCGCATCAGCGTCGCCATCAGAGCCAAGAACGCCAATAGGCAAACCACCAAGGCGTACGCCATGTGCGGATCGAGTCCGGAATTCGGCCCGCCGAATAGCACCGGCTGCGGGTGCTGCGTCCGCCACCAGCGAATCGCCATGTAATCGATCGGCACCGCCACGAAAACGAACATGGCGTAAGCGGCGGCCAGCCGCGGCTGCAGCTCCGAGCGCGGCGTGAACTGGCGCAGCACCAAATAGCTCACGTACATGATCCAGATCACCAGCGTGAGTGTCAGCCTCGGGTCCCACACCCACCACACGCCCCAGATCGGTTTGGCCCAGATCGGCCCGGTGATGAGATTGATCGCGAGAAACACCACGCCGGCCTCGGCGGCCGCCAGCGCAAGCGCGTCCAGCCCTCGCCGCGGACGAACCAGGTAGGCGATGCTGGCCGCCGCGTTGACCGCAAAGGCGACGAAGCCGGTGATCCCGGCCGGCACGTGAAAGTAAAAGATGCGGTAATAAATGCCCATCGTCGCTTCGGTGGGCGCGGCGATCAGCGCCTGAAACAGCCCGTAAAGCAACAGCGCCAGGGTGATGCCGCCCCACCAGAACAGCCAAGGGCCGGCCGGCGCCGCCGCCGCGCGTGGCGGTTTGTTCTTCGCGATTGTGGTTTGCTGAGTCATTCGGCCTCGAGCACGACGTCGGCGAGCAAGGCGCCCAACGCGGTAAAAATCACGTCATAGCCTAACAAAAGCTTGAGCCAAAAATCGGCGCCGCCGTCGCCCGCCAGGAATACCTGCGTGGCCTGCACCATGGCGATGATCGCGGGAATGGCCACCGGCAGCAGCAGCAGCGGCAGCAGCAACGTGCGCTGGCGGGCGTGGTTGCCGAGGGCGGAGAAGTAAGTGCCGTTGGCCGCCAGCGCCCAGGTTCCCAGCAGCACGGTCAGGACGATGCCGCCCCAGCGCGCCGCCGCCGGCGCGTTGAACATGATGGCGAAGACTGGCAGCAGCACCGCTTCGATGATCAGCATCATGGCGTAGGTGGCGGCGAATTTGCCCGCCAGCACGGCGGCGCGCGGCGCCGGCGAGGCCACCAAGCCGGCCAGGCAATCCCCCGGCGCCTCGCGCAGGAAGGCGCGGTCGAGCGCCACCAGGCCGGCGAAGAGAAACGCCACCCAGAGCAAGCCGCCACCCACTCGCAGCGTCAGCGAAGCTTCGGCGGTGAAGGCAAAGCTGAAAATCACGATCACCAGCAGCGCGTAAAACAGCATGGCGTTGGCGGCCTCGCGCTCCCGCACTTCGAGCGTAAAGTCGCGCCAGGCGGTAGCCCAGAGCACGCGCCACGCGCCGCTCGCCGCCGCGCTTGCGCCGGCCGCGGCGGGGGCGGCGGCGGCCAGGCCGTTTTCGATTTCGAGCGGCCGCTTCATGCCGTTCCTCCCGCTGCTCGCAGCGGCTCCGCCGCGTCGGCAATGCGGCCGCGCTCCAGCCGCGCCCAGCCGTCGGCGAGGCCGGTGACGAGATCTTCGGTGTGGGTGCTGACGATCAGCAGCAAGCCGGCGGCGCGCAAATCCACCAGGGTTTGCTGCAGCTCCGTCACGGTGGCGCGATCCAGGCTGGCAAACGGCTCGTCGAGCAGCAAAACACGCGGCCGGTGGAGCAGGCTGCGCGCCAGCGCCGCTCGCTGCCGCATGCCCTGGGAAAGCTCGCCCACCCGCATCGCGCTCAGACGTCCTCCCCGCACGCGCTCGAGCGCCTCGCCGGCCGCGGCCGCCGGCCGGCCGTAGAGAGCGGCGTAATAGCGCAGATTTTCCGCGACCGTCAAGCTGGGATGCAGCCAGCTCTCGTGCGCGAGCAAGCCGGCCGCGCGCCGCGCCGCGGCCGTGCCCCAGGCCGCGCCGGCGATCTCGACCCGGCCCGCGCTTGGCCGCAGCGCGCCCCCCAGGATGCGCAGCAGCGTGCTCTTGCCGGCGCCATTAGGGCCGAAGAGGGCGAGCAAGTAGCCGCCCGGCAACTCGAGATCCAGCGCGCGCAGCGCCGCCGTGGCGCCGTAGAAGCGGCTCACGCCGCGGCAGGCCACCAGCGCGGCGCCGCTGCCGGCCGGGCAACGCAAGGCGAGATGCGGGGACGAAGACTGCACAATCAAGCTGGGCGCCGGTCCGCGGGGCTCGCCGGTGGGTTACATGCTGCCGGCGGACGTGCGCGCCATGCGGCCCGCGGCGCGCGCCCCCTTCGGTTCGTACTTTGAGGCGCATTTGGCCTGCACGCCGGTGGCGCGGAACGAGCCATCCGGCCGCCAGCGGCCGGAGGCCACGGCCTGGGCGTGATCGACGAACGTGTCCGGCAGCGGGTCGCTGCCCACGTAGGCCACCGCCAGCGTCTTGCCGCCCTGCTGCAACACGAAATCCGTCTCTCCGCTCTTGCGCTGTATGCTGCCCGCCACCACGTCGCCTGCCACCCGCAGCCGGCGCGCATGGGCGCCCGGCATGTTCTTCAACTCGGAGACGGTGACGTAGTAGCTTTTGCTGTCGCGGATACCGGTAACCGCCAGCCAGGCGGTCGTGGCCAGAATGATCGCCAGTACCGCCGCCAGCTTCCAATGGCTTGTTCGCACGGGAGACGCCCTTATTCGGCAGTATAGCGCGCCTTATCGCCCGTTTTCCGGTCGCCGCGCCAGGACCTGCATGCGCTTATCGAGTTCCTGGCGCGCGCGCTGGTAACCGGCATCGTCGAGATGGCCGGTGTGGCGCTGGACTTCCAGGAGAAATAGATCGTCCTTCAGCCTCGCTAGCTGCGCTTCGCGATCGCCTCCGGCCAGGACGGGCGCGGCGGGCGCCGCCGCCGGACTCGCACCCGCTTCGGCCGCGACCGGCGCCGGCCGCGTCAGCAAGTATCCGAAGCCGGTGGCCGCCAGCACCAGCAGCACCGCCAGCACGCCATAGCCGTTCTGTTCCATCCAGCTCGGCGGCGGCACGATGCCGGCCGCCGCCGGAGCGGCGGCGCCACTCGCCGCATTGCCGCCATCGGCGCTGCCCGCCTGCATCTGTGGCGGCAGGGGCGCGTCCCCCGCCACCGTGAAGATGACCGGGCCGGTGGTGGAGCGCGCTTCGTAGACCTGGTAACCTTCGTCTTGGCCGGGGGGGTTGAAGCCGCTGCCGCTGAACGTCATCGGCGGCGGCACGTACACCAGCATGTGATCCACGGGGAATACGGCATCGTCTGTGATCTGCGCCCGCTGTGTGGCGTAAGGCAGCCGATAGGAGACTTGAAAACGGGTCTCGCCAGGGCGGACGGGATAATCCACGGCGTATTCGCCCGGATGCGCCGTGCTTCGCGGCGAGCGGGTGATGGGTATGCCGCTGGGCCCGATAACGCGGGCGCCATCGGGTTGCACGTTGCGCGGCACGCGAAATCGGAACAAGCCGCCCTTGCGGTAAAGCGTGCGGTCGAGCTTGTTGTCGACGACGTACTCGTCCACCACCGCCAACTGCCCGTTCTGCGGCTGCACCACCGTCACCTGGGCGGCCAGGTGGAGCTGGCTGGCGTTGCCGCTAACGTCATAAACCGTCACCTGGACGGTGTTTTGCCCGGCCGGCAGCGTTGCGAAATATGGCACGCCGCCAAAATCCGCGCGCACCATGGCCGGCGAGCCGGCCGCCGGCGCCGCGGCGAAATGAAAATGCCCGGCGGCATCGGTGCGGATCGTGGCCTCGGGCGTCACCCCGGATTGAAACGCCACCAGCGAAACGGCCACACCCGCCGCCGGGCGCTTCGTTGTGCCATTCGTGACCGTACCGGTGATCTGAGCCGAAAGCACGCCGGCGAGCAAGACGGGAAGGAATATGGATAAAAATCGCGGCATGGCTGATGGCGGCGTTCGCGCGCCCCTAATTGGCTTGGTCAATCTCGCGCACCACGCTCGCGGCCTCGGCCTCGAGCATGCGGCGGCTGCGCTGGTAATCGGGCTCGGCGAGCTTGCCGGCCAGAAATTCGAAATGCAAGTCCCGCAAATTGTCGAAGATCGCCTGCTTGCGCTGGCGCAGGGCGCGCAACCGCGCCGCCAGCGGCGAATCCGCCGGCAGCCGGTCGCCGCCGGAAAAAACGAACCACCCCGCCAGCACGGTGAAAAAGACGCCCGCGAACGCGGACACCAAGCTCATGTGCGCCGCTCCCAATCCTCCAACTCGCGCTCCACCTCCGCATGCACCCGCGTCAAGGCCGGATCGGGTGGCGCCGCGGCCGACCCGGCGCTCGCCGCCGCGCTCGCGGAGCGCCAACGGCGCAGCGCATAGAGCAAGGCCCATATGCCCAGCCCCGCCGCCAGCCACGGCATCACCCAAACGATCAGGCTGAATCCGCGCGTCGGCGGCGCCGCCAGCACGTCGGGGCCGAACTCCTGCACGAAGGCCTGCAAGATCAAGCTGTCGGAATCGTTTGAGCGCACCTTCTGGCTCAGCTTCACCATCGCCGCGTCGAGCTGCGCGCGCGCCGAGCACTGCATGTTGTTGCACTCCGACAGCATGCTCTGATGGCATGGGCAGACGCAGCGCAGCTTCGCGGCCAGCCGTTGATAGCGCTGGGCGATGGGGTCGCCCTTCAGGCCGGCGGCGAACATTGCCAAAATCGCCAGCGCGATCAACGCTCTTCCCGGTGGCCGGGTCGAAATCCGCGGCATCGTGAATCTCCTCACACGCTCGCCACTTCCGCCGCCTCGGTCACGCGTTCCGGCGCGCTCTCTCGCCGCCCTTGCGGCGGCCGCCCTGGCAGCAAGGCGATGATCGTGCCCAGGCCGATCACCAGGGCGCCGATCCAGATCCAGACGATCAAGGGATTCCAGTAGGCGTGGAGAATCGGCTGATTCGTCTGCGGGTCGTCGCCGGCATAGACCAAATAGAGATCCGACAGCAGCGTACTGCGGTCGGCGACCATGGACTGCGACTGATTCGAGGCCTTGTAGAAGCGCCGCGCCGGGTACATGGTGGCAATGTCGCGCCCGTTCTCCCGCACCCGCACGATCAGCGCCTCGGCGGAGAAATTGTCGTTGTCGTCCTGGGTATAGGCTTCCGATGTCAGCGTGTAAGGCCCGACACGCAATTGGTGATGATAGGGCATCGGCCCTTCCGTCTGTTGATTGAAGCCCGAGCCGGCGATGCCTACCGCCAGCAAGATGATGCCGACGTGGATGACGTAGCCGCCGTAACGGCGCGTGTTGCGCAGCGTCAGCTCCATCACCGAGGTCGCCAGCCCCCGCCGCGAGCGCCGCGATAGCACGCGCGCGCCGCGATAAAACTCCATGCCGATGATCGCCAGCACGAAGGCGGCGAGCCCGAAGCAGATCACCGGATAGGGATCGCGCAGGCCGAAGCCCCAGCAGGCGGCCAGCACCGCCAGGCCCAGGATGCCGGGCGCCAAAAAGTTTCGCTTCAGGCTGGCGATCGACGTGCGCCGCCAGGCCAGCAGCGGGCCGACGCCGGTCAGAAACAGCAAAAACAAGAAGATCGGGACGTTGATGCGATCGAAGAAGACGCGCCCGACGCTGATCTTTTGCCCTTGCACCCATTCGGATATGACCGGGAAGAGCGTGCCCCAAAGGATCGCGAAGGCCGCCACCAGCAAAACGAAGTTGTTGAAAAGGAAGCCGGCTTCGCGCGAGGCCGTGCTCTCCAGTGGATTTTCGCTCTTCAGGAAATCCTTGTTCTTCCAGAAAGCCGCCAGGCAGACGGCAATGGCGATCGCCAAGAACACGACGAACCAGCCGCCAATCGAAGATTGCGCGAAGGCATGCACCGAACTGACAAGTCCGGAGCGGGTGAGAAAGTCGCCGAAGATGGCCAGCAGGAAGGTGGCGAAGACCAGCCACACGTTCCAGATCTTCAGCATGCCCCGCTTCTCTTGCATCATCACCGAGTGCAAGAAGGCGGTGCCCGTCAGCCAGGGCAAGAAGGCCGCGTTCTCGACCGGATCCCAGGCCCAATAGCCGCCCCAGCCAAGCACGCGATACGCCCAGTTGCCGCCCAGGATGATGCCGATCGTCAAAAACAGCCAGGCCACCATGGTCCAGCGGCGGGTAATGTGAATCCAGCGGTCACCCGGATAGCGCTTGATCAACGCCGCCAGGCAGAAGGCGAACGGCACGGCGAAGCCGACATAACCCAAATACAGCAAGGGCGGATGGATATCCATCTGGCTGTATTGCAGCAGGGGGTTGAGGCCGTTGCCGTCGGCCGGCGTGCCCACCGGCAAGCTGGCAAAGGCGGACGCGGCGAACGAATTGAGGGCAAGAAAGAAGACCTCGACTCCGGCCAGGATCACCGCCGCCAGCGGCACCAAATCGCGATGCGCCAGTTTGGGGCTCAACTCGTCGGCGGCCTTGCCCGGCTTGAGCCGGCCGCCCAGCAAAACCACAAATGCGTAGCCAGAAAGCAGCCAGCTCCAAAACAGCAGCGAGCCTTCCTGCCCCGACCACAGGACCGCGATTTTGAAATAGAACGGCAGCGCCCGGTTGCTGTGCTCGGCAACGTAAGCGACCGTGAAATCGTTGCGGAAGATCAGCCCCAGCAGGCAAAGCACCGCCACCGTGAGGGTGGGAAAAACGGCTACGGTGGCGCGCTGGGCGCTGACGATCAGCCGGGCATTGCGGCGCCAATGCCCCGCCAGGCCAGCCGCTAAAGCGTACACGGCCAGCACGAACGCCAGCACCACCGCGTAGGAACCGAAAAGCTGCATGTACGGGCCGCGCGCCCGTTAGGCGTGCTGTTCCTTATTCTAGCAACCCGTACTCGCCCGGCGCGGCGTCCTCCAGCTCGGTCTTGTCAAGGCCGTGCCCCACCACTGCCCGACGCTGGACCGAGTGGCTAGCGGATGTAGATTTAAAAAGCGGCTTGGGGGTGTACGGCTTTGCCTATTGCGGAGGGTTGGCGGCGAGACTGGCGGCAAGCGTGGGCCGGATTGCGCCGCAGTCCCGGTCTGGCGATCGCCGCCATCCTAACCCTGGCGCTGGGTCTGGGCGCTAACTTCGCTCTCTTTTCCGCTCTCGACGCGGTCCTGTGGCGCTCCCTTCCCGTGCCCCGGCCGCGGCAAATTTACCTCCTGGACCGCAACGACCACGACGCCCGCTTCTCGTATCCCCTGATCCAGGATTTGCGCCGGGCGCTGGGAACCGATGCCTGGCTGGCGGCGATGACTCCCCAACCCTATTCCTTCAGCGCTCCGGGGCAAGGCATCGCCAACGACCAAGTTCGCGGACAACTCGTAAGCGGCAATTTTTTTACGGTGCTCGGCGTGCGCTCCTGGCGCGGGCGGCTCCTCGATCCCGCCGATAACGCCCCGCCCGCCGGCCGTGCCGTGGCCGTGCTCAGCTACGCTTTTTGGCTGGCGCGCTACCATGGCGCCGGCGCGCTCGGCACGACGCTGGTTCTCAATCGCCAGCCGGTCGAGGTGGTCGGCATCGCGCCGCCGCGCTTTCATGGCGTGACCCGCGGCGATGCGCCCGAGGTTTGGATGCCCTTGCGCTTGCAGCCGCGCCTTGGATATTTCATCAACGCCAGCTTGGATAGCGACCGCGGCGCGGTCGAGCCGCGCGCGGCCTGGGCCGCGCAGGCGGGCATCTCCTGGCTGATCGTGCTGGCGCGCATCCCCGCCGCCGGCAACCTGCCCGCGCTCACGGCGCGCTCGACCGTGGTGCAGCAGCGCGACCTAGCTCCGTATCTCTCCCGTATCGAAACTGCCCGCAAGCGCGCCCGCTTCGCCGGCGAGCGCATCGTATTCCGCCCCAGCGCCGAAGGCCTCAACCAACTGGCCGCGCGCATGGCGCGGCCGCTCTGGGTTCTCGCCGCCATGGTGGGACTGGCGCTGCTGGTGGCCTGCCTTAATATCGCCATGCTGCTCCTGGCTCGCGGCGCGGGAAGGCGGCGCGAGCACGCCATCCGCATCGCGCTCGGCGCCAGCCGCGGCGCGCTACTGCGCCAAGCGCTGGTCGAAGGCACCGTCTTGGCGCTACTCGGCGGCGCGGGTGGCCTGCTGCTGGCGTATTGGGGCCGAGCCGCGCTTCTCGGCCTGCTTGGAGTCGCCAACGCGCCCGCCGTGCTGGCGGGTGGCGAGGGCGCGGTAGTGGCCTTTGCCGCGGCGCTTTCGCTCGCCGCCGGCATCGCCTTAAGCCTGGCGCCGGGATGGCGGGCGGGCCGGGTTGCCCCGCTGCCGGCGCTCCAGAGCCGCCAAGTCAGCGGCGAGCGCCGCCGCCCGCGTGGCGCGCTGGTGGCCTGCCAAGTCGCCATCTCGCTCGTGCTGCTCATCGGCGCCGGCTTGCTGGCGCACAGTCTGATCGCGCTCACCCGCGTGAACCCGGGCTTCGCCACGCAAGGCGTCCTGCTGGCGCGCATCGATCCCCGCGCCGCCGGCTACCAACCGGCGCAGTTGCCCGCGCTTTACCGCCGCCTCGTCGCTCGCGTGAATGCTTTGCCCGGAGTCGAGTCCAGCGGCTTAGCAATGTGCGGCAGCTATTGCCAATTCACCGGCACCACCGACGCCATGACGGAGTCGGGCCTCCGGCGCGGGCTCGAGATACGTGGCGACCTCATCGGCGCCGGTTACCTGCATGCGCGCGGGCTGCGCATCGTGCGCGGCCGCGACTTCACCGCCGCCGATGCGGCCGGAGCACCGCTCGTCGCCATCGTTAACCAGACCTTTGCCCGCCGTTACTTGGCTGGCCTCGATCCCTTGCGCCAGCGCCTGGTGGCTTGGAACAGCGGCGGCTCCTATGCCGCCATCGTCGGCGTCGTGGCCGACGCGCGCCTAGCCGGCTTGCGCGCCCCGCCGCCGCCTTTCGTTTTCTATCCGCTCGCGCAAACGCCCGATTACGTGATGTCGCTCGCGGTGCGAACGCGCGGCGCTACTGCCCTGCCGGCGCCCGCCTTGCGCGCGACGCTGGCGCAAGTGGCGCCGGCGATGCCGGTTGGCGGCGTTGTCACGGCGAAGGCGCGCTTGGCCGATTCCTGGAGCGACGCCGCCGCGCTGGCCAAGCTGAGCGGCGGCGTGGCCCTGCTGGCGTTGGCGCTCGCCTGCCTGGGCCTTTACGGCGTCGCCGCCTACGGCGTCGCCCGCCGCGTCCCGGAGATCGGCATGCGCATGGCCCTGGGCGCGCGCCGCGGCCAAGTCTTCGCTCTGATCTGGAGTGAAACCATGCGCGCCACGCTGGTCGGCGCCGTGGCCGGCCTCGCTCTGGCCTGGCTGTTCGCTCGCCTGGCCCGCGGACTCCTCTTCGGCGTGCAGCCGCTCGACCCAGCGGCCTGGGTTGCCGCGCTCACCTTGCTCCTCGCCGCCGCTTCGCTGGCGGCGCTCATCCCCGCCCACCGCGCCAGCCGCCTCGCCCCCTGGGCCGCCCTCCGCCGCGAGTGAGCGCCTGGTTCAGAAGATCTTGAGCTGAATCGTCAGGTACTTCTTGGGGTGCTGGCGAAACGCTTTGACCATCGTGCGCGTCTCGGTCGCCAGTTCCTGAAATTGGTTGTAAAGCGTGGGATTGACCATGAGCTGGCCGATGGTGCCCTTGCCTTGCTGCAATCCCGCCAGCAGCGCGTCGAGCCGACCGGTGGTGTCGCGCAACTTGTTCGCCATCTGCTGATCGCGCAGCAGCATGCCGATGGTGCCATGGCCGTTGTTGATGCTGTCGGCGGTTTGATCGAGATGGCTCACCAGGCGGTTGGCGTTGTTGTAGAGGCTGGGATCGTTGACTAGCTTGGCCAACGTGCCATTGCCGGTGGTGATGCGATTCAGCGTGTCGTTCAGCCGATCGAGGGTGGTGTTGAGCTTGGTGTACAGCTCATCGCTGTATACGAGCTTCCCGACCGTGCCTTGGCCCGACGCCATGGCATGCGTGAGCGATTGGATGTTCTTGGCGACCGCGTCGAAGCGGTCGTAAAGGTCCTCGGAATAGATCAATTTGCCGATCGAGCCCTGGCCGTTTTGGATCTGATCGAGCAATTGGCCCAAGCGCTGCACGATGTCGTTGGCGTTTTGCAGCACGGAGTGAGTGGAAACCATCAGCTCCGAGATGCCGGTGGCCACCCGCGACTGCAACACCGTGCCGTCCTTGGCGGGCGGCGAGTTGGACGTGCCGCGATAGATATTCACCATCGTCTCGCCCAGCGGATTGACGGCGCCCAATTCCGCCACCGAGTCTTGCCTCAGCCAGGGGGCTTCGTTTTTGGAGACGGACATGTCCACCTGAACCGGCTTACCGGGTTCCGGGGGATGAGCGGACAAATGCACTCCGGTGACGTTGCCGATGCGCACGCCGGCTAGGTTCACGATGCCGCCCGGACGCAGGCCGGCGGCGTCGTTGACGTAGGTGCGGATCTGGATGTTGCCGCTGAAGATGCCGCTCTCGCCGGTCATCAAAAAAACGATGATGATGAGAAACACGATGGCTACGGCCACCACGATTCCCACCTTCAACTGCGACCATCGCAAATCCGCGCGAGACGCCAATCTTCCTCCCGTGCATCAACCGCGGGAACTCTGCCCGATGCGCCTGGGACGCGAGCCCACGCTGGGGTTTGCGTTCACCCTAACATGGTTTAGGCCGGTGCTGTGCCACGGCTTACTCGGCGGCGCGTGCCCACGCGGGCGCCGCGGGAGCGAGTGTGGGCCGCCCCGCCATCCGCCGCGCGAGCGGCCAGGCGGCGGCATACGCGGCGGCGGCGGCGGCCAGCGTCCAATTCATGCCGAAGTGGATGCCGATAAAAACCGCCAGCACCGAGCCCAGAACGCTGGCGGCGGCGTTGAGCGCCCACGCCCAAGCGATCGTGTTTTCCCCGCGATCGGCCAGCCAAGACAATCCCGCCGGAAACGGCATGCCCAGCAGAAAGGCGAGTGGTCCGAGCAGGACCGCGCCCAACGCGATCTTGAGCGGCCGGGCCAGCCCCACCCAGCTGCCCAGCCAGGGCGTGAGCGCCGCGCCATAGATCAGGATCCACGTCGCCGCCGCCAGCAGCACCCAGCCGATGAACGCGCCTTGACGGTGCGAGCGTCCCCAATAGCTGCCCAGACTGCTGGCCGCGAGCATGACGAATACGACCACCGTCAGGGCGTACGTGGGATGGCCGAGAAAGAGCACGAATCGCTGGATGCAAGCGATCTCCAGCAAAATGTAGCCCAACCCCAGTGCTACGAAATAAGCCAGGCTCCAGCGCGCGCCGCCGGCGGCAATCGGCACGCGCCGCCATCGCAGCGGGAGCAAAAGGAAGACAATCACTGCCAGCGTGGCGAATAGGAGCAGGCTGAGCAAGACGAAAAGCGCCAGGTTGTTCTTCCAATCCATGGCATGCTCGGTGGCCGCGCTCCGCCGCCAGAGGTCATGCAGCACTGCCTTCGTCTTGAGCGTGTAGAAGAAAAACGGCTGGGCGTCGGTAGTGGGGGCTACGTCGAAGCGGTAGCCGGCGCTGAACCGCGTCGGATCGCCGCTGGCCAGCAAGTCGAAAAACGGGCGGCTGGCATCCGCGGGCGGCGGCGCCATGTCCGCTGCGTACAAAATCCGCAGCGGTGGCTCCGCGGCCGCATAAGCGAAGGCGCGGCGCAGATCGGCGGCGCTGAAAGGCTGGCGCCCGATCAGCGTGGTCACCGTCACGCCATAAGCGTTGAGCCGGCCGTCGGAGGCGACCAGGATGTAGCGGCCGGGGTCGCGCACGCCGTATTCCTGGCGCAGCGCCGCCATGGCCAGCGAGACCACGCGCAGCGCCTCGCGCGGCTGCTGAAATTCCCAACGGGTTATCGAGACCACGCCGCGATCCGTGAGGTGCCGCAAGTACTCGCGGAAAGCCTCGACCGTATAAAGGTTGCTCTCCGACAACGCCAAGGCGCCGGCCGCGGTCGAGGCCCAGGTATCGACCATGGTCGCCTGCACCACGCCGTAGCGCCGCCGGCTTTGGCGCACGTAGCTCCGCCCCTCGCCCACCACCGGGTGCACTTGCGGCAGCTCGTAGAGGCCGTGCGAGTAGGCGCGGTAGCGCCCCTCCATCAAATCGTGGACGATGATGGGGTTGATTTCGACCGCGGTGACGTCGTTCGAGCCGCCCAGCAGCGCCCGCATGATGTCGAAGCCGCCGCCGGCGCCGATGATCAGCGCCCGCGCCCCGGGCCGCAGAATGTACGCCAAGGCCGGACTGTAGCGCATGAACTGCTTGGCAACGCGGGGATCGGCGCGGGCCTGAGCCAGGGAATCGCCCACGATGGCGGTCGCGGCGTCGGAATCGATCAAGATCGCCTTGCGGCCGTCCGCCTCGCGCTGCACTTCGATGCGCGAGAGGCTGTTCCACTTCTTGAACTCGATGCGCTCGCGCTTCACCCCCTTCGCATATTGCACGTCGAAGTAGCGGCCTTGCCGATCCAAGCCCGCGAGCGCCGCCAGCACGATCAGCCCCGCCAGGCAGCCGGTCTTGATCGCGCGCCGCGCCGGCGGCACGAGCAGCCAGGCGGCAACCAGCGCCACGAACGCCGCCAGCAGCACCGTGCTGGGCGCGCCCAAGCCGTTCATGGCCGGCACCAGCAGCAGGCAAGCGGCGGCGGCGCCGCCGAGGTCCGCGAAATAGAGCAGATGCACGCCGGCTGCGAACTCCGCCATCAGCCGCGCCACCACCCAGCCGTTGCAGAAGAAAGGAATCGCCGCGCAAAAATAGAGGGCGGCTAATTTGCCGAAATTCGCCCACGAAACGCTCAGCGCCACGTCGGCGTGCAGCACGAGCCACAGCACCAGCAGCGAACCCAGCGCCGAACCCACGCATGCCTCGCCCACCCCATCCAGCGCCCGGCGCGGACTCGCGCCCGGCGCGAACAAGAACGCCGCCAGTCCGCCTGCTCCCAATCCGAGCAGCGCGACGGAAATCGCCATGAACGCGAAGTGATAAAAGAGCACCACCGAAAACAGCCGGGTCAGGGCCAGTTCCAGCAGCAGGGAGGCGAAGCTGATGCCGCAGATGCCGGCGAGGACGTTAGATCTGGGGCGCATGGAAGAAGCGTGACCGACAAGCTGCTCCCTTAGCGATTCCCCTCGAAGGGGCGCAGCGGCTCCGGCAAGGCCAGCCACGAGATTATGCCAGTCAAGGCGAAGCATTCCAGCGCAAAGGGCGGAAAGCCGAGAAAGCCGGGCAAGGGCATGGCAAAGACCTTGAAGCGCTGAAAGATCGGAAAGATGTATTCCCAGCGCGCCGCCGCCCAAAAATTCCAACATTCCCAGCAGAAGCCGCAAATGGCGCCGCTCGCCAGCAGCGCATAGATGCGGCCTGGCCGGCCCGCTTCGAGGTCGGCCCAGAGCGAGGGCAGGCCGAGCCGCCAATTGATCGGCTCGAGCAAGAGCACGAATCCCCCCCATACCAGCCCGAAGAGATAGGGCCCCAGCCACGCCGGCACCGCCACCGGCACGATCAGCATCGCCGCGCCGGCCGCCACCGCGCCTCGCCCCCAGGCGGCGTTCGCCCGCGCCGGCGCGGCGCGCGCCCGTTCCAGTCCCGCCGCCAGCAGCAGGTCCGCCACCTCGAACAAGCCGGGCAGGATCGTGGCGAACGCCCAGGCCCCGCCCAGCACGAAAAGCCAGAACTGGCGCGGCACGCCGACGTAGCGCCAGTTTCGCAGGGCGAGATTATAGGCCTCGAAAATCAGCCAGACCGGAATCGAAAGCAGGCAAAGCGCCGCGAACCGCGCCGGCCGGCGCAGGCGCGAATCGCCGCGCAAGCGATAGACGGCGGCATCGACGGCGGGAATGAACGCGGTCCAGATGAGCGCGGTGAAAAACGTCGTAACCGCCGGCACGCCGAGCGCCAGCAAAATCTCGAGCAAGCCCGTGGCTGCCAGCGCCCACCAGCCGTAGGCCGGGTAGGGGCGCGGCGCCGGCCGCGAACCGGCCCAGATCAGCACCACCACGCTGATGGCGAAGGCGGCGAGGCCTAGGGCGAGCAGCATGCCGAAACCTTACCGCCGGGGTAGCCGCTCGGCCCAGAAAGCTTGGCGCAGGCTCCACGCTTCGCGCGCGGCGGCGGGGTTGAAGCTGGGACGCTCGTCGTTGTTGAAGGCGTGATCGGCCTGCGAGAAGACCACGTCCACGAAGTCTTTGTCGGCGGCGGTCAGGGCCTCGCTCAAGGCGTGCCGATGCTCGGCGGTTATGTGGCTGTCGCGCCCGCCCCAAAAGAAGAGCATCGGGCAGGCGATGCGCGCGGCGCGGTCGAGCAGCGCCGCCAGGCCTCCGCCGTAATAGCTGACGGCGGCCGCCAGCGGCACCGTCGCCGCGGCCAGGTACGCGACCCGGCCGCCCATGCAAAAGCCGATGGCCGCGACGGGCTTGCCGGCCGACTCCGGATACGACGCCAGAAACGCATGCGCGGCGCGAATGTCGGCCTCGAGCTGGGGCGCGGTGAGCTTTTGCAAGTGCTTCATGGCCGTCGCCATGTCGTCGTAATGGCCCGCGTAGCCGGCCGGGGCGGTGCGATGGAAAAGCTCCGGAGCCAGCACCACATAGCCCTCCGCGGCCAGCCGGTCGGCGAGGCCGCGAATGTGGCCGGTAACGCCGAAGGCTTCCTGAAACAGCAGTACGCCGGCGCGCGCGTCGCCTTGCGGGCGGGCCAGGTAGGCGGCCATCTCGCCGCCCTCTACCTTCAGCACGGGCTGGGCAGCGGTATATTCCGACATGAGTCCTCCTCGCCGCTGGATGCGCTGGCCGCCTGCCGCGACCGCACTCCGATCAAGACGTGCAGCAGTGCCAGCGCCGCCGGCGTTACGCCGGGAATGCGAGCCGCCTGTCCCAGCGTCGCCGGCCGGATTCGGCCCAGCTTTTCTTTCATTTCGCGGGACAGGCCCGCAATCGGCTGATAGTCGAAATCCGCGGGAATGGCTTGGCCCTCGGCGCGCCGCAACTGCGCCATCTCGCGCTGCTGCTGCGCCAGGTAGCCCTCGAACTTGATGCCCGTCGCCACGCTCTTCCATTCCCAGCCGGCGGGATCTTCCGCGCGCTGCTCGGCCAACAGGCCAGGCAGATGCGATTCGAGTAGCGGCAGAAAATCTTCGAAGCGAAACTCGGGCCGCTTCAGCAGTTGCGCCGCGGTCGGGCGGTCCGGCAAGCGGCCGCCCGCTTGCGCGTGCAGACGGGCGCCGGCAGCGGTGGCGGGGTCGGGCCGCTGCGCGGCGAAAAACTCATTCAGCGCGGCGAGGCGCGCCTGCTTGGCGGTGAACCGCCGCCAGCGCTCTTCCGACACCAAGCCCACTCGCCGCCCCTGCGGCGTCAGCCGCGCGTCGGCGTTGTCGATGCGCAGGTGCAGGCGGAACTCGGCGCGCGAGGTAAACATGCGGTAAGGCTCGTCGGCGCCGCGCGCAATGAGATCGTCCACCAGGATGCCGATGTAGGCCTCGACGCGGCTCAAATGCAGCGGCGCCTCTTGCTTGACCTGAAGGGCGGCGTTGATGCCGGCGAATTGCCCTTGGCAAGCGGCTTCTTCATAGCCGGTGGTGCCGTTGATTTGCCCGGCGAAAAACAGGCCGGCGATCTTTTTGGTTTCGAGCGTCGGGCGCAGCTCGGTGGGCTGCACGAAATCGTATTCGATGGCGTAGCCGGGCCGCAGCATCTCCGCGCTTTCGAGGCCGGGAATCGAGGCGATCATGCCGGCCTGCACGTCGATCGGCATCGACGTGGACATGCCGTTCACGTACACCTCGTTGGTGTCGAGGCCCTCCGGCTCGAGAAAGATCTGATGCCGCTCCTTGTCGGGAAACTTAACGATCTTGTCTTCGAAGCTGGGGCAGTAGCGCGGCCCCACGCCGGCAATCTGGCCGGAATACAGCGGGCTGCGCGCCAGATTATCGAGAATGAGCTGGCGCGTGGCGGCGTTGCTGTAGGCGATATGGCATTGGATCTGCGGCCGGTCGATGCGCCGGGTCAGAAAGGAAAACGGCGTCGGCTCGGCATCGCCGGGCTGCGGCTCGAAGCGCGACCAATCGATGGTGCGGGCATCGAGGCGCGGCGGCGTGCCGGTCTTGAGCCGCCCGCACTCGAAGCCGAGCCCGCGCAGCGCCTCGCCCAGCAAGTGCGCCGCCGGCTCGCCGCTGCGGCCGGCTGGATACGTGGCCTCGCCCACATGGATGAGCCCGTTGAGAAACGTTCCCGTCGTCACCACCACGGCGGCGGCGCCGATCTCGCGCCCGTCGCGCAGCCGCACCCCGCGCACGGCGCGACGCCCACCCTCTTCGCCGATCAGCAGCTCCACCGCTTCCGCCTGGCGAATGTGCAGGTTGGGCACCGCCTCGAGCGCCTGCCGCATGCGGATCCGGTACTGCTTCTTGTCCGCTTGCGCCCGCGGCGACCACACCGCCGGCCCGCGGCTGGTATTCAGCAGCCGAAATTGGATGCCGACCTCGTCGGTCACCTCGCCCATGATCCCGCCTAGGGCGTCGATCTCGCGCACCAAATGGCCCTTGGCAATGCCGCCGATGGCGGGATTGCAGGACATCTGCGCGATCAGGTCGAGATTGAGGGTGAAGAGCCCGGTGCGCAGGCCCATGCGCGCCGCCGCCACCGCCGCCTCGCAGCCGGCGTGGCCGGCGCCAATGATCACTACCTCGTAGCGTTCGCCGCGAACCGGGAGGGGCATGACGTCGTCCCCTATTTTACGCGCCCACTCCCCGCCCTCCGACGGTGTTAAACTCGCCCCATGAATGGCGGCCGATTGAGCGATGAAGAAGCCATGGCCCAGGGCATGGGCTTGCTGCGCCAGCGGCTCGCATCCGCAGGCGCGGATGCAGGCGCTCCGCAGCAGGCATTGCGCATGATCGCCATGCGCTTTCCCGAGGAAGCGGAGCGGATCGAGGCGCTTTGGGCGGACGTAGCGCGGCCCGAAGGGCGCCTACAGATCGAAAGCGTGCTGGCCGAGGTCGAACGGCAATATGCCGAGGACTGCGCCGAGGCCTAGTCGCTTAGATGGGCGACCGTTTCCACCTCGCGCGAAGACATGGGCTTGCTAAACACCCGATAACGGGACAGCAGCGCGTGCTTGAGCGCCCACTGGATGTCTTCGTCCATGGGTAGCTTGCGACCGTTGTCGCGCACGTATTTGTCCAATTTGCCGACATCCACCAAGCCAAGTCGAATCCTGCCTTCACAAACAATGGCCCGGGTCCCCTGGGGGATGAGGGAATACTTCATCAGGCGGGGTTTGCTCATGGGAATAAAGGCCGATCAAAGTTGCAAGGGCTGCTAAATTCTTGCGCTTCCCTGGTCGGAAATTCATTATATCACAATGGCCGCCGACGGCAGACCCTCGGCCGGACGCGCCGAAAACAGATTAAGTTTAAAGAAATGAATTAGTTGCAGTTTATGCCCGCAGGTCGCTTAGAAGCCCATGGCCGGCACGCAAAATTCCAAAAATGGGAGTGGCGAGGCCGAAGTTGACGTCCTCGGACTAGGCAATAGTTGCCTAGATCAGATCTTCGCCCTAGGCGCATTCCCTCACCCGGGTGCTTCCATGCCCGTCAAGCGGATTTCGGCGGCGCCGGGAGGCCAAGCGGCCAGCACGCTGGTCGGCTGCCAACGACTCGGCTTGACCACTCGCTTCGTGCTGCGCACGGGTGATGATGCCGCCGGCGCACGCCAGATCGAAACTCTGACGCACGAAGGCGTGGACCTCACTTTGGCGCGCACGATCCCTGGGGTACCCAGCGCCGCCGCCTACATCTTATTGAACGAGACTCGGGGCCAGCGCACCGTCATTTGGAACACCGACCCGCGCCTGGCAGTCGCTCCCGAGGATTTGCCCCCCGGTGTGATGGCACGTGCGAAGTTGCTTTATATCGACGGCAAAGATGGGCCGGCCTGCTTGGCGGTTAGCCGGCAAGCGCGCGCGCTCGGGCGTCCGGTCGTCTCCGACATCGATACGCCCCAGCCTTGGACGCGCGATCTCATCGCCTCCGTAAGCGACTGCATTTGCAGTCGCGAGTTCCTCGCAACCTTTTACGACGGCGCCGACGTCGAGCCGGCTTTGCGACGGCTGTCGGCCGAAGGCCCCCACCTGGTTTGCGCCACGCTCGGCGACGCCGGGGCGTTGGCCTTCGAAAGCGGCCGGTGGCATCGCTCTCCCGCATTTCCAGTCGCCGTGGTGGACGATACAGGCGCGGGAGATGCTTTTCGCGCTGGCTACATCCACGCACTTTTGGCCGGCTGGAGCGTGGAGGATCGGCTTCGCTTTGCTAACGCCACTGCCGCCTGCGCTTGCGGCACGGTGGGAGCGGTCGCCTCCATGCCGCGGCGCGGCGACGTGGTGGCGATGCTGCGCCGCTTTCAACTCACCGGCCCATGGGAACTGGCCCCATGAGCGACGACTACCCCGGGGTCTTCCCTGCCGCTTTCCCTGTCGATGGACCGGCTCTGCTCCTGGTCGGACATCGCGGTCATCGCCGGGCCGAATACGGGGAACTGGAAAACACGCTGGCCGCCTTCGATCGCGCCCTGGACTGCGGCTGCCATGGGCTTGAACTCGACATCCATGCCACTGCGGACGGTCATTTGGTCGTATATCACGATCCGGTTCTAGCCGGGCTGCCGATCGCCGCCTCCCGCCTGGGCGCATTGCGGCGGCGGCAACCGAGCCTGCCGACCCTTCAGCAAGTCCTGCGGCGCTATCGCCGCCGTTGCTGGCTCGATCTCGAGGTCAAGGCGCACGGCTGCGAGCGGTTGCTGGTCGCCACTCTGCGCGCCTTGCCGCCGCGGTGCGGTTGCGTGGTGAGTTCTTTTCAGCTCGAGATCTTGCGTGACCTGGCCAGCATCTCGCCCGGATTGCCGCTCTGTTTGAATCTGAAGCGTCCGCTGCCGTGGACGCGCTGGCGCGATCTGCCGCTAGCCGCCGTCGCTCTCCACGTCAGCTTGGCGCGGCGCTGGTATCTGGCGCGGCTCCGCCGCCGCGGGCTGCGCATCGTGGTCTGGACGGTGAACCAGCCGCGCCGCATGGGTGAGTTGGCTCGCGCCGGTTGCGACGCCATCATCTCCGACGACCCAGGCCTTTTGGTGGAGACGTGCGCGCCCGCTCCCCCCACCCGCCCTTCCCGCGCGCGGGCGTTTCGCGCCACCCAATAGCGAAACAAACAAGTTCCGTCGCTCTGCATCAGCAAGGGGTGTGGAGACGACTGCTGAAGGCGACCTCCGCCAACAAGTGCGAGAACTCGGCGAGTGGTTTCACAACCTGGACCTGGGCGGGGTCTGCACCGCGCCCAGCCATTTCCTTGGCGACTATCCCCGCAACAAATGGGAACGGCTGCGCCCCTTCTTGCCCGCCCGCTTGGATGGCGCCAGTGTCCTGGATATCGGCTGCAATGCCGGCTTCTATTCCTTCGCTTTCAAGCGATTGGGAGCCGGGCGCGTAATCGGCATCGACGTGGACGAACGATATTTGCGGCAGGCCTCCTTTGCCGCCGAGTTCTACGGCCTGGAGGTTGAGTTTCGGCATATGTCCGCCTACGAGGCCGCTCGACTCGGAGAGCGCTTCGATTACGTGCTCTTCATGGGCTTGTTCTACCACCTTCGCTACCCGCTCTACGCCCTTGACCTCATCACGCAATGCGTCGGCGGACGCTTGATCTTTCAAACCATGGTGCGCGGCGCCTCCGCCGTGCCGACATACCCGGATTACGACTTCTGGGATCCGCACCCCTTTCGTTCTCCCGGGTTCCCGTGCATGTACTTCATCGAAAAAAATTTTGCCGGCGATCCGACAAACTGGTGGATTCCCAACCCGGCCGCTGTCGCCGGCATGCTGGCCAGTGCCGGTTTGCAAATCGAAGCGCAACCCGAATCCGAGACCTGGATCTGCACGCCCCGCCGCGACTTCCGTCGCGGGCGCGACGCGATCTGGGCGCGGGAATTGGAAGGGAGCCTTTAGGTGCGCGTGCTGGTCACCGGAGGCGCGGGTTTCATCGGCAGCCATCTCTGCCGCCGCTGGCTTCGGGAAGGCGCCGAAGTCACCGCCTTCGACGATCTCTCTCGCCCGGGATCGGCGGCCACCGTGGCGCGCATGCGCCAGGAAGCGGCGGGCATCCGGCTGCTGCATTGCGCCGGCGACGTGCGCCAGCCCGCCGCCGTGGCAGCGGCGGTGGCCGGACAAGACGCCGTGTTCCATCTGGCCGCTCAGGTCGCGGTCACGCATTCGCTCGCCGATCCGCGCCGGGACTTCGAGGTCAATGCCGCCGGCACGCTGAACGTGCTCGAAGCCGTGCGCCGCCAGCCGCGCCCGCCGTTTTTGCTTTTCAGCTCCACCAACAAGGTCTATGGAGCGCTGCAATACGCCGGCCCGCGGGCGGCCGTCACCGAAGATCAGCCGCTCGATTTTCACTCCCCTTACGGCTGCTCGAAAGGCGCCGCCGACCAGTACGTGCGCGACTACGCGCGCATCTACTCCCTTCCCGCCGTCGTCTTCCGCATGAGTTGCATCTATGGGCCCGGCCAAAACGGCGACGAAGACCAAGGCTGGGTGGCGCATTTCGCCCGCGCCGCCTGGCTGAACCGCCCGATCACGATTTTCGGCGACGGCACGCAGGAGCGGGACTTGCTCTACGTGGACGATCTGGTCGAGGCCATGGTGCTGGCCTGGCGCCATCGCGCCCGCTGCGCCGGCGCGGTCTTCAACATCGGCGGCGGCGCCGCCAACGTGCGCTCCCTGCGCCAGCTCATCGCCCAGTTGGAAGCACAGCGGGGCCGGGCCATGGCGGTGCGATCGGCTCCGCCCCGGCCCGGCGATCAGCGCCGCTATTGCAGCGACTACCGCCGCTTTCAGGTGGCGACGCAATGGACGCCGCGCGTCGGCGTGGCCGAAGGATTGGCCCGGCTCCGCGCCTGGCTCGAAGCCGAGCCCGCGGCGGCGGAGAGGAAAGCGGTATGAAGTTCGCCTTGCTCCAGCCGAATTGGGAGTTCGCCGGCTCCAGCTATTTCGGCTGCCGCGATCCCCACATCCCCTTCGAGCTCTTGTTCGCGCGGCAGCAACTGGAGGCCGCCGGCCATGAAACGCTGCTCCTCGACGGGCAGCTGGCCGGCCTGAGCGCCGAGGAGACAGGCCGCCGCCTGCGAGCCTTCGATCCCGACTTCACCGTCGTCACCACGGCGCCGACGTATCTGTTTTGGCGCTGCCCGCAGCCGGAGCTGCGCTTGCCGGCGCAATGGCTGCGCGCCAGCCCGCCGCGCGCCGTCCGCGTGGCCATCGGACCGCATGGCTCGGCCACGCCGCGCGCCACGGGCGAAAAGCTCGCCTGCGACGTCGTCCTGCGCGGCGAGCCGGACCAAACGCTGCCCCAACTGGCGGACCGGGCTTGGGCGGCAATCCCCGGCTGTTGCTGGCGCGATGAAGCCGGCTGGCATCTCGATGCCCGCGCGCCGCAGGCGGATCTGTCCCAGCTCCGCGCCCTCGACTTTCACGACTATCCGCTCGAGCTGCGCCGGCATTGCCATCATGTGTTCAGCGGATCGGGCCGCGGCGCGGAATTAGAGCAGAGCCGCGGCTGCCCCTGGAGCTGCGACTTCTGCAACAAGACGCTGTTCCGCAATCGCCTGCGCCAGCGCCGTGCCGAAGACGTCCTGGCCGAGGCGGAGACGCTGCTGCGCGCCGGCTTCGACTACATCTATTTCATCGACGAGATCTTCGGCTGCGGCCGCGGCCGCTCCGCGTTTCTGCGCGCCCTGGCCGGCCTGCCGATCGCCATCGGCATGCAGACGCGCATTGACCTGTGGGATGAAGACTCGCTGGCCGAATTGGGCGCCGCCCATTGCATCTCGATGGAGTGCGGCATCGAGTCCATCTCGCCGCAGGGCCGCGCCGCCTGGAACAAGGGCTGCCGCCTCTCGACCGCGCGCATCGCCGAGCTGTTGGCCCACGCGCGCCGCCACATCCCCTGGGTGCAGGCCAATCTGATCGCCGCCGAGGACGAAGACCTCGCCGCCGATGAAGCATGGCGCCAGCAACTGCTCGCGCAGGGCGTGTGGGTCTCGAAACCGGTGCCCGCCTACCCCTTCCCCGGCAGTCCTTTATACAACAAGCTCTTCGGAGCGCCCGACGACCGCGCCTGGGAGCGCGCCCACCAGCGCTACCTCGAACTCAACCGCCGCCGCGGCTATAGCGATATCCAGGAGGCCGCGCCGACGCCTTTGCCGCAACTGGAGTCCGATCTGCCGGCCTGATCCGCTAGGCCCGGCTGAGCGACGGGCGCCGCGCCGGCTCGAGCGCCAGATGGTGGGTGGCGGCGGGCGGCAAATTGAGCCACACCTCTTCGGAACGGAACTGGTGGCGGCGCAAAAGTTCTCCCATGATCTCGCCGATGGTCCGCACCCGCTCGTGCTCCGGCCCGGAGCGTAGCAGCCACTGGCGCAGGCCGCGCAGCCCCAGATACTCGAAGTAAGAAAAGACGCCGTTCTCGGTCAGGTGCCCCAAGAGCAGCTGCATGATCTCCGCCACCGTGGCCGGCTCGAAATTGTTGAACGGCAATCCGCAGATGACGAAATCGAAGTTCTCGCCGGCGGCCAGGGCGTGGATGTCGGCGCGCCGTAACTCCACGTCGAGGTCCCGCTGCGGCCAATTCGACGCACGCAAGACGCGCTCCAGATAATCGCAAAATTCGGGGTTGATTTCGTAAATGCGCAGGCTGTCGCCGCCGCGCATCTGCCGCAGGATTTCACGCGTGAAGACGCCCGTGCCCGCTCCCACCTCAAGCACTCGAATTCGCGCCGCCGGCCGCCGCGCCATTGGCCCGGCCATCGAGCGCGCCAGCGTCCGCGAACTCGGCGCCACCGCTCCGGTTTGCACGAAGCGCCGCCGCCATTGGCTCCAAAACAAGCGGTAATCGGCCCACATCCCTAGCGCCAAGGTTGCATAAAATCAACCCGGACGCAACGCCGCCAGGCCGCCGCGCGGCGCTATTCGCCGGCTGGTCGCGCCGCCGCGCCGTGGTTGACGGCGAAGAATTGCTGCCGGTCCAAGGTGCGGTAGATTTGCCCGGCGATCTCCGCCGCCCGCGGCCCGAAGACCGAGCCGCCGCCGCGCAACACCACCACCACCACCAACTGCGGATGCTGCGGCCCCACGTAGGAAGCGAAAAGGCCGAAGCGCGTTCCGTCGCGGCTGCAAGTCCCCGTTTTCCCCAAGATCTCTTCGTCGCTTAGATACGCGCCGCGGGCGGTGCCGTAGTTCACCGCCGCCATCATCCCGTCCTGCACGGCGGGCACGAAGTTGTGAATCTGCAGTTGGCGCTTGACGCGGGGAATAAAGTCGGCGACCTGCTGCGGCGTGGTGGGGTGCTGGAGCCAATACAGCGTGCCGCCATTGGCGATGGTGGAAACGATCGCCGCCAATTGCAGTGGCGAGATATGAATGCCCTCGCCGAAGCTGCTCAGCTTGGCCACCCCGCCGGGTCCGGGCGCGCTCGGATAGGTGCCGGGGTCCTCGCCGGGAATGTCCCAGCCCGCCTTCTCGCCCAGTCCCAACAGTCGCTCGTAATGGCTCACGGTCTCGAAACCCAAGCGCTTGCCCAAAGCTTCGAAATAAGCATTATTGGAACGAGCCAGTGCGCTGGTCAGTGTGACGAACCCGCGCCGGCCGATTTGCACCGGCGTGTTTTCGTTGATGATGCCCTGATCCAAAGCCGCCAAGGCGATGGCCATTTTCGTCGTCGAGCAGGGCTGATACTGGGCCGAGAGCGCCAGCTCCTGATTGACCATGGCCAAAATGCGGCCATTATTGGGGTCCACGATGACCGCCGTGCCATTGAAGTCGCCGAGCGCGTTGACCGCGGCACTGCGCACCGCGGGATCTTCTCCGCCCGTGACATCGTCTGAGGAAAGGCCATAGGCATAAGTGCTAGCCGTCCAGATTTGCACCGGACGGTGCCTGCGGCGGTGATGGCGGTGATGAGAGCGGCGAGTTGACGCCGATGCGGGCAAGGCGAAAGCCAGGCCACAGGCCAAAATACAAAAAATCCCCCAATGATGTGATCGGCCCATCATGTCTGGCTCTGGCGCGATGTAGCAGGGGTAATCGGCTAGTACCTATTGTACTCAGATTCGGCAAAAAGATTTGGCGTTTTCCCGCTGCACGCGCGCTCGGTTTACTCCTCGGATGCGCAACGGGACTCCTGCATTCTTCGTGCCAAATCGGATGCCGCGCCGGTCGCAACGGCTGCTAGCAGGCAAATCGCGGCCTACCGCCGCGCCAGTACCACTTTTATCCCGCCGCGGGCGCCTTGCGGCCCGCTTTCCTCGGCTGCCGGCACGCCGCGCGCGGGTGGGTTAAAATGATCCGCAGCGGCGCAGCGGGGGAGTTGTCCCGCCATCCGCACTAGCTCGCCGATTTCGTGCGCCTGTAGCTCAGCTTGGATAGAGCGTTCGCCTCCGGAGCGAAAGGTCGCAGGTTCGAATCCTGCCAGGCGTACCAGCGTACATTCGCTTCGACCCGACGGACTTCCCTACCGCCGTGACCGCATGGTCGCGGTGCCGCTTGCCCCTGGGGCGACCGCCATGGCGTGTGGCTCTCCATTCGCGCTCCTGGGACAGTGGACCGGCGCAGCGGTGCTCCTCATGCCCACGGCGCGATTTCCCGCCTGGCAGGAAGAGCCCAGGCGGGGGCCGAGCGCCGTTCTTGGCGCCCTTGGAAAGCAATGGGCGCCGCTCGTTGCTTGCGGCTGGCTTAGCCTCGGCGCGTCGTCGGCCGCCGAGTCAGGCGCGGTCAAAGCAGCGGCAACTGCGGGATGCGTGCGAAATGGCGGTCGCGAGTCATCAGCGGCAGATCGTGCTGCAGCACCAGCGCCGCGATCCAAAGATCGTTGGTTGGGACCGGCGTGCCCGCACGCCGCAGTTGCGCATAGATCCGCGCGTACATATCCGCCGTATTTTCATCCGGCAGCAGCACGCCGACGGTGGGCTTCGCCAGCAAATGGCGCAGCTTCAGTTCCTCGTTCTCGGCTCTAGGGCCGAGATAGAAGCCGGTGCGCAGCTCGCCTAGCACGATGAGGGGCAGCCAGACTTGCTCGCAATGCGCCAGCCGCTCGGCCAAATCGGCATCGCTCCGCCAAAGATCGAGAACCCGATTCGTATCGAGCGCCACCCTCATTTCCATAGTTCTTCGTCGATGGTCCGCTGCGCTTCAAGCGCCGCCTCGAATTCGGGGTTGGGGCGCCAACCGCCGACCAGGTCGGAAAAATCCGCGTATTTTCGCCTGCCCGTCGTCGCCGCCATCAGTTCGTCCACGATAAGCCGGTTCAGGCTGACGCGCCGCTGCCGAGCGCGCTGTCGCAGCACGCGATCGACCTCCACGGGAACTCCGCGGATCGTATATTGCTTGGGTTTCTTTGCCTTCACCTTCATGCCTTCATGCTAGCACCTTCTGCCTGCACAATCGGCCGCGGGTCGGCCCACCCAGCGCGTCAACCCAAGGATCGCGTACGGCATCCGCGCCGCCCCCGCAACCCGATGTTTTCTTGATCATTTAGCGCGTATTGGCGATCATTCGCTAGCAGGTTTGTTTGCCTGCCCGTTCGCCTCGGAGCGAAAGGGCGCAACTTCGAATCCTTTAGGAATCCTGTAGGCGTACCAGCTAGCTCATGCAAATTGCGCTCACCGGCATCAAGCCCAGCGGCCATCCGCACCTGGGCAACTACTTCGGCATGTTGCGCCCCGCCTTGGGGCTGACGCGCGACTATCGCGCGTTTTATTTCATCGCCGACTACCACGCCCTGACCACCTTGCACGACGGCCGCCAGCTGCGCGAGCTGACCGACGAAGTGGCGGCGACCTGGCTGGCCCTCGGCCTCGACCCCGAAGCGACTTTGCTCTATCGCCAATCGGACGTGCCGCAGGTAATGGAGCTGTCCTGGATTCTGAGCTGCTATACCGCCAAGGGCTGGCTCGATCGCGCCCACGCCTACAAGGACGCGCTGGCGCAAGAGCGCGAAGCCACCGCCGGGCTATACACCTATCCCGTGCTCATGGCCGCCGACATCCTCGCCTTCGGCACCAACGTGGTGCCGGTCGGCCGCGATCAGAAACAGCACGTGGAGATCTGCCGCGGCATCGCCCTGCGCTTCAACCACGTTTACGGCGAGCTGCTCGTGCCGCCCGAGCCGCTGATCCGCGAAGAGGTGCAGACCATCCCCGGCATTGACGGCCGCAAGATGAGCAAGAGCTACGGCAACACCATTCCGCTCTTCGCCCCCGCCGCCGCCCTGCGCAAGCGCATCTTCCAGATTCAAACCGATTCCACGCCGGTCGAAGCGCCCAAGGACGCCGACCAGGCGCCGGTCTTCCAGCTCTACCGGCTGCTGGCCAGCGCGCAGGAGGCCGCCGCCCTGCGCCAGCGCCTCTCCGCCGGCGGCACGGGCTGGGGCGAAGTCAAGGAACAACTCTGGCAAGCGGCCGAGCGTGCGTTGGCCGAGCCGCGCGCCCGCTATCAAGAATGGATGGCCGATCGTCCCCGCCTGCATCGCGTGCTGGCCGAGGGCGGGGCGCGGGCGCGCGCCGTGGCCGAGGAGCGAATGACGCGAGTGCGGCAGGCGGTCGGCACCGCGCTTTAGACTGAAACCAGCATGTTTCCCCAACACCGAGCGCGGCGCATTCGCGACCAAGCCGTGCTGCGCCGCATGACGCGCGAGACGCGGCTCGACCGCGACGACCTGATCCAGCCGCTCTTCGTCGTGCCCGGCGGCGGCCCGGCCCGCGAAATCGCCGCCCTGCCCGGCCAATCCCAGTGGCCGGTGGCGCAGTTGGTCGAGGAAGCGCGCCGCATCGCCGACGCCGGCATCCCCGCCGTCCTGCTCTTCGGCGTGCCCGAGCGCAAGGATGAGCAAGGCAGCGGCGCCTGGGACGACAACGGCGTCGTGCAGCAGGCAACGCGCGCCCTCAAGCGCGCCCTGCCCGGCCTGCTCGTCGTCACCGATCTCTGCCTCTGCGAATACACCAGCCACGGCCACTGCGGCGTGCTCGAGTGCCAGGGCGAAACGGCGCGCGTGCGCAACGACCCGACGCTCGAGCTGCTGGCCCGCGCCGCCCTTTCGCAAGCGCGCGCCGGCGCCGACCTGATTGCGCCCAGCGACATGATGGATGGCCGCGTGGCCGCCATCCGCCACGCCCTCGACGGCGCCGGCTTCGCCGAGCTGCCGATCCTCTCCTACGCCGCCAAGTACGCCTCGGCCTTCTATGGGCCGTTTCGCGAGGCGGCCGATTCCGCGCCGCAGATGGGCGACCGCGCCGGCTATCAGATGGATCCCGCCAACGCCCGCGAGGCCTTGCGCGAGATGGAACTCGACTGGGAAGAAGGCGCCGACATTCTCATGGTCAAGCCGGCGTTGCCCTCGCTCGACGTGCTCCGCGCCGCGCGCGACAAGTTCCTGGCGCCGCTCGCCGCCTATCAGGTCTCCGGCGAATACGCCATGCTGGTCGCCGCCGGCGAGCGCGGCTGGCTCGACCGCCGCCGCGCCATGTGGGAAACGCTCACCGCCATCAAGCGCGCCGGCGCCGACCTGATCATCACCTACTTCGCCCAACAGGCCGCGCGCGAACTCCGCTGAGACGGCGGCTAGCCGCAGCCGCTGAAAGTGAGCGCGGGCGGCGAAGTCGCGCCGTTCGGCGAGACCGGGATGTCGCCGCTGACGATCTCGCTCGGCGTGCACGACGGCGTGCCGCCCGAGCCCGGCGCGAACGCTAGCACGTCGAACTCATAGATCGCCGGCGTCGTCGTGTTCGACGAAATCAGCGGATTGGGCGTGGACTGGAAGCGGCCGGAGCTGGCGTTCAAGGCCGGCATCGGGAAAAGCGGCTGCGCGCAGGCGCCGCCGGCGACGCAGCCGGCGCCTGCCGCCGTCAGCGCCGTAAACGTCGCCGCCGGCTCTTGCGGAATCGGAATCGTCGCCACGAACCTCTCCGTGCCGATCGAAATGCGCTCCTGCGCCTCGATGCGCGCCGCGATCGGCGCCGTGCCGCTGTTGATCGTAAGCTGCACGGTGCCGGGGTTGGCGTTGAGGCCCGCGCCGGGAAATACGGCGAGAGCGCCGATCTCGGCGCCATTGGGCACGGCGGCAAGAAACGTGGGCGCATACTGCCCGCCCGTGGCGTTGCTCGCCGTCGCCACCAGATCGTATTGTCCGGCGGGCACGGCGCAAAATTGGAAGGCGCCGGTGGAGGTGACGGCCGCGGTCTCCATCACCACGCGGTCCGCCCCGCCGCTGCTGCTTTGCTCCAGCGCCACGATCTGGCGCCCGCCGATGGCGGAGTGCGTGAGCGCATCCTGCAAGGTTCCCGTGATCTGATCCTTTGACGGCAGCGCTCCGCCGGTCACCACCGGGTTCAGCGTGAACTTGTTGTTGGCGACGAGCAACGAAGCGCAAACGTCGAAGGCGATATTGACGTTCTGAGTCTGGCCTGCTGTCACGGTGACCGGTCCGCCAAGCAGCGTCGCGGCTGACATCGGCAGCCCGCTGGTGGTTTCCGCGGAAACCTGGATCGGCTGAATGCTGCCGTTCGAAACCAACTGCACGCAGTTGGCCGCGCCGCCGCAATGGTTGCCGGCAATCTGCGCGGCCTGGCCGTCGCTCGCCAAAAAAAGCCGCAATTGCGCAAATTGGCCCGCCGCCACCGAGGTGCTGGTGGCCAGCGCGGGCAGCTGGCATTGCGTAGCATCCGCGGCGAGATCGACCTGCATTGGCGCGGTGCGCAGCTTCGGGGTCAAATCCACGAAGCTGGAGTCGCCGGCGCGAGCGCTGGCATTGGGGCTGGCCTCGACGTCGGCCACCGAGATCCAAATATGCGTGAACATGCCGTCGGGAGCCCCGCAGGTCGAGGGATCGCTCATCGTCACCGTGACCGAGCCGCTCGTGGCAGGGCCTTTGCCCGGAGCGGAAAAAAGCCCGCCAGCGCTGCCGCAGCCGGCGAGGGCGGCGGCGCCGGCCACAACGGCAATCCAGCAAACGGCGTGATGAAATGAACTCATTGGGGCCCCGCTGTCGGCAATATAGCAGTTCCCCCGGCCCGCCACCCCGGCCGCGCGTCCAGGCCTCGCAGCGCCGGCAAAAACGACTGTCCGCGGTGCAAAGGAACGGCGAAGTTTTCGGCAATGGTCTCGCCGATATCGGCCAAACTGGCGCGCGTGCCCAGGCCGCGCCCGGCTACTCCCGGGGCGTAGGCCAGCAAGGGCGCGTATTCCCGCGAGTGGTCGGTCGATGGCGTGGTTGGATCGCAGCCGTGATCGGCGGTCAGGATGAGCAGATCGGCCGTCCCCAACGCCGCCAGCAGGCCGCCCAGTTCGGCGTCGAACTCCTCCAGCGCGCGGGCGAAGCCCTCGACGTCGTTGCGGTGGCCGTACAGCATGTCGAAATCGACGAGGTTGACGAAAATCATGCCGCGGTCGTGGTTCGCGAGCAGGGCCAGCGTCTTGCCCATGCCGTCGGCGTTCGACTCCATCGCCAGATGCTCGGCGATGCCCCGCCCCAAAAAGATGTCGCTGATTTTGCCCACTCCCAATACCGGGATTCCGTGCTCGGCCAGGCGGTCGAGCAGCATGCCGGCCGGCGGCTCGATCGCGAAATCATGGCGATGGCGCGTGCGGCGAAAGTCGCCCGGCCCGCTGCCCGTGAACGGCCGCGCGATGACCCGGCCCACCTGATGCGGCCCGCGCAGCAGATCGCGGGCGATGGCGCAAATGCGGTAGAGCTCGGGCGTCGCAATGATCTCCTCGTGCGCCGCTACCTGGAACACGCTGTCGGCCGAGGTGTATACGATGGGGCGGCCGGTGCGCATGTGCTCGGCGCCCAACCGCTCGATAATCTCGGTCCCGCTGGCCGCCAGGTTGCCCAGCGTGCCGCGGCCGATGCGTGCCTCGAACTCGGCGATCAGCTCGCGAGGAAAGCCCAGGGGATAAGTGGGAAAACCATGCTCCAAGATGATGCCGGCCATTTCCCAGTGTCCGGCGGTGGTGTCTTTGCCTTCCGAAAGAATGGCGCAGCGGCCGAAACTCGCCCGCGGCGCAGCCGCCGGCGGCAGCCCGCGGAGCGGCTTGAGATTGCCCAGTCCGAGCGCCGCCAGGTGGGGCAGGCGCATCGGCCGCCGCCGCTGCAAATTCCCGAGCGTATCGCTGCCGGCGTCGCCATAGCGGGCCGCGTCGGGCAGCGCGCCCGCGCCCACGCCATCCAACACGATCAGCACCACCCGCGCGAACGGGGCCATAGTTCCACGCTAACACCGGGGAAGGATGCCGCATCCCGCCCCCCGGTTGCGAGCCGCTAACGCCGGGCGCGACGGCCGGCGGCCAGCAGCACGACGCTGGCGGCCAAACAGCCCAGCGCCGCCGGCCAGTGCGGCGCGGCCGCCAACATTCGGCCGGCTCGGTCGAAGGCGGGCAAGTAGGGAAACAACAGCAGGCAAGCGCCTGCCGCCAATAAGGCAAGGCCGAGCCAACTGGCGGCCGAGCGCGTTAGGTGAGAAGCGCCCGGGGCGGGCTGTGGCAAGGGCACGAGATGGTGGACGTGAGGGGGCTCGAACCCCTGACCTCCGCGTTGCGAACGCGGCGCTCTCCCAGCTGAGCTACACGCCCTCGGTAAACTCCCTCGATTTTAGCAGACCACCCCCGCCCGCTCCGCCGCGTTACAATGCCCGCGAACCATGAAGCCTCGTCCTTTCTCCGCCCTCCTCGCCGCGCTCCTTTTCGCCGTCGCCGCTGCCGGCGCCGCCGCCCAAACGCTCGATCTGCCCAGCCACTTCACCAAGCGCGACGTCATGATCCCGATGCGCGACGGCGTGCGCCTACACACTGAAATCTACGTTCCCAAGGACGCCGCCGGCCCGCTGCCCTTTCTCTTGACCCGCACCCCCTACGGCTTGAGCGACGATGCACGCGGCTTCACTCGCCTCTTCGCGCTCTACCCGGTGATGCAGCGCGCCGGCTACATCTTCGTCTTTCAAGACATTCGCGGCCGCTACGGCTCGGAAGGCCGCTTCGTCATGAACCGCGCCCCGCGCCCTTGCTTCCAGCAGCATCGTTGCTCCGCCGCCGACCGCGATCCGCGCCAAGTGGATGAAAGCACCGACACCTACGACACCATCGCCTGGCTGTTGACAAATGTGCCCGGCAACAACGGCCGCGTCGGCGAGTTGGGCATCTCCTACGGCGGTTGGCTGACCACCATGGCCATGCTCGATCCCCACCCCGCCCTCAAGGCGGTCTCCGAACAAGCCTCCCCAGCCGATCAGTTCCTGGGCGACGATTTTCACCATAACGGCGCCTTCCGGCTCAGCTACGGCTTCGAATACGCCGCCCTCATGGAGACCGGCAAGACCAACTTCTCCTTTCACTTCGACCGCTACGACACGTACGAGTGGTACCTGCGCCTCGGACCACTCTCCAACGCCAACCGCCTCTACCTGCACGGCCAGCTGCCCACCTGGAACGACTTCGTCAATCACCCTAATTACGACTCGTTCTGGCGGCAGCTCGCCTTCGCTCCCTATCTGAACCACGTAACGGTGCCCATCTTGAACGTCGCTGGCTGGTACGACCAGGAGGACTTCTACGGCCCGCTCGAGATTTATGAGACGCTGGCGCGCCATGACCCCAAGCACCTCGACTACCTGGTCGTCGGCCCCTGGAACCACGGCGGCTGGGCCGAAGGCCGCGGCGATCACCTCGGCCCGGTGCAATTTGGCGGCGCCACCAGCCAATACTTTCGCCAAAAAGTGCAGTCCAAGTGGTTTGCCTATTGGCTGAAGGATCAGGGCCCGCTCGACGAGCCCCGCGCTTTGACTTTCGAGACGGGATCGAACCGCTGGCAGCGCTTTTCTGCTTGGCCGCCGCGCCTGGGAATCGAGCCCCGCAAGCTCTATTTGCACTGCGGCGGGCGGCTCTCGTTCGCTCCGCCCGCCGCCGGTGAGACCGGATGCGGCGCGCACCAATCCGCCGCTTTCAGCGCCTATCTATCCGACCCCGCCAATCCCGTCCCCTATCGGCCGCGGCCCGTTCGCCCCACCTATCCCGGCCCGGAATGGCCGACGTGGCTAGTCCAGGATCAGCGCTTTGTCGATCACCGCCCCGACGTGCTCAGCTTCTCTACCCCGCCGCTCGATCGCGACGTTGCCGTCGCCGGTGATCTCGTCGCCCACCTCGTGGCCTCGACTTCCGGCACCGACAGCGATTGGATCGTCAAATTTATTGACGTTTACCCGGAGGTCTATCCGCCGCAGCCGAAGATGGGCGGCTACAAATTGATCGTCGCCGATGAGGTGTTTCGCGGCCGCTTCCGACAATCGTTCGAGCATCCGCGGCCGATCGTCGCCAATCGCCCGACGCCCTATGTGATCGACCTGCACACCAACGATCACGCTTTTCTCAAGGGCCACCGCATTATGGTGCAGATCCAGAGCACGTGGTTTCCGCTGATTGATCGCAATCCGCAGCGCTTCGTGCCCAACATCTTCAAAGCCACCGCCGCCGACTACCAGTCCGCGTGGCAGCGCGTGTATCATGCGCCGGGCCGCGCTTCCTACATTGCTCTGCCGGTCGTCGGGCTGTCCGCCGCCGAACACTAGCATTGCAAAAGCGAACACTCCGCTCGCGCAGGAGCCTTCATAAGCCCTTGCATTGCAACGGCAGCGATTGGAACCGCTCGTGCAGTTAGCAAGGAATCCAATCGCCTGGCGCTGACGGGTGCAGGCTGGCGTTCCTCTCACGCACACCACCGCGCTGGTCGGCAATCCCCAGCGCCGGCGATTGGATAGCGTCAACACCTCGGCGCTTGGCCGATTACCCGCCACCCCGCCCCCATCCAAATCGTTGCCCGCATTTGAGCCGTGTCATCATCGAAGGCGGGACATGCTGGACCGCCGAAAGGACCGACGATGGGCGAAGTGACTCACGAACAGGTGAATTTGCTGTTGCGTCTCTACGAAGAGCGCCGCGAGGCGCGGCTGCGCGAAGCGCGGCAGTGGTATATCGAGAAATTCCAACCTCGGACGCCCGAAGATGTCGCCAAACTGGCTCCTCCGGGCTCGCCCGAAAACGCCTCGATGCGCATGGTGACGGGCTACTGGTCCATGGTGGCGAGCATCGTCAACCGCGGCCTGATTGACGAAGAATTCTTCTTCGAGAATACGGGCGAGTTCTGGCTCGTCTGGGAACGCGTCAAGCCCATCGCCGCGGCGATGCGCGCCAGGATGAAAAATCCCCACGCGTGGGCCGGCATCGAGCGGCTCGCGACTCGCTTCGAGGCCTGGCGAGAGAAGCACGCGCCCGGCGCCAACGACGCCATGCGGCAAATGATGGTCGCCGCCGCCCAGGCGCCCAATAAACCGTGACCTCGCCCGCCGCGGCGGCCGCGCCGCGCGAAGGCGCCGTGGCCACCGTGCAAATCTGGACTTCGGGCTTCGGACGATCCGGCGCGGCGGAATTCCGCATCCCGACGTACCGCCGGCCGTTGATAAAAAGCGGTTGATAAAAAGCGTCGGCCTCGCGGTGATGCCCAATTCCTTCCCCAGCGCCTGGTCGCGCTCGATCATCCCGGCGGACATGCCCCATCTCATGCAGCGGTCGTAGGCGGCGAGATCGAACCCCCGTCGAAGCGCGAGAAGCTTCCGCGCCGCTGCGGCGACGGTATCAGAAGTAATGGACGACTGTTGCGAGAAAAAATAGTCGTGGAGCGCCCGGAAGGCCGGGACGCTCTGCAGCTCGGCGTACCCAGCGGCCGCGGCAGCCGACCAGGACCACGGATGGATGCTCGTCAGGGGGCAAAACCGGAAGACCACGCAACGTCGCGCGCAGGTGGCAGCACAGCGTCTTCATACTGCTTCAAGAGGCGGCAAAACGGGCACTCGAAATCCGAAAATTCCACGATCACGACGCGCGCGTTGGCCGGCCCGCGCGACGGCCCCGGGTCCGCGAGCAAAAGCCGCTCCACGCCGCCCGCGGCGGGTCCCCCCGGCGCGGCGACCATGTCGTATAGGCCCGCCGTCAGATAGCGCCGGTCGGGCGCAACGAAGAACAGAAAATTCCGGTTCGATGCCGGGACAAACATATCGAGCCGCAGGTAGCAACCGCCTGGCACCGAGGACACCGCTCGGTAGCGAAGATCGTCCGGCAGGCGGAACCGTGCGCGCACGCAAAGAGCCCCGCGACAGCGAGCACCCCGCGCGAAGGGTACCGTGAGCGCTGCCTCACTTCTTGCTCCGTTCCCGCTCGACCACGACCTCCCGCGCGACCGCCTCGACGGCGGCAGCAAGGTTAGTTACCGGCCCGAGCCCGCTTACGTCGCGCCCGGAGGCAGGGACCAGCGCGCCCCCGCTGCGCACCCAATACCAAGCGGTTCCTAAATAGCCCTTGAGACCTGGCGAGTAGCGGGCAAAGATGAGGAACGCGCCCGGGAATAGAACTGGGTCGCTGGAATCGTATACGCAGAGACCCTGCGGGTTTAAAGCCGTGCCGCCGGACGCAAAAATTCTCATTTGGATTCCGTTGCCCAGAGTTTCGCTGGCTGGCGGACGCTTTAAGACGGAGTACGAGCTAAGCGTGTATCCAATCACCGAGCCCCCGATCGCATTGACCCAGTTCGCGCGGCTCGAACCCGAGACCCGCGCCACCAGGACCAGCTCGCTGAGGGCCGTGAGGGCCGCAACCGACGTCGTAGGGTGGCTACGGAACACTTTGCTTACCGTGTCCTCATGAGGGTGGTCCGGGCCGCAGCCCTTGTTGGCAGCGGGCCAATTGGGCGGATAGCGCCGCTGCGCTGCCGCCGGCAGCGTTAGGGCAAGCGCGGCGAGCCCGCCCGCAGCGAGCAGAATTAGCCGCGGCCTAGGCCGATGCGTGATTCGGTTGCTCACGGTGGTCACCTCCGGTTGCGAGAGCAATCTAAGCATCCCCCCCGAGCTTGTCAAGCTATTCATAAAACCTCATCAGAGGCTACCGGCTAGAGATCGCGGCGCTCGAAATGGCGCATGGCGAGGAGCACGGCGGCCAAGAGATAGGCCGCGGCGTAGGCCAGCATCAGCGCGCTAGGCACGGAGCTGGTGTTGAAGGGCGAGAAGCTGATGGCGCCGACCAGCGGCGACTGCATCTCGTAAACTGCCCGGCGCCATAGCGCTTCGCTCGGCATCAGCAAGCTGGCGATGATGCCCAGCCGCAGCGCCGTCGGCCGGTGAGTTACCGCGCCGATCTGCTCGACCCAGCCGCCGAGAAACGCCAAGCCATAAAGCCCCACCGCCAGCACGCCGCTGGTCAGCGTCGAGCAAAACGTACCGAAGAGCAGCGTCACCGACAGCAGCACCAGCCCCTCCCACCAGATCAGCGCCAGGCCGGCCGCCAGATTCGGCGGCACGAAACCCTCGCTCCAGCGCATTGTCAGCACCACCGCCCCGCCCACCAGCAAGACGTACAAGGCCAGAATGGCGGCGTAGCCCAGCCACTTGCCGAGCAGCAGTTGCCAGCGCCCGAGCGGCCGCGTGGCCACCGTCTGGATGGCGCCGGAGGCGATCTCGCCCGCCACCGAATCGATGGAAGCCAAAATGGCCAGCAGCGCGGTGAAAAACGCCACGCCATAGAGCGCCACCATCAGCAAGCCGCTGTCGATCTCGTGCCGCAGCAAGGCGGTAGGCGGCGTGCCGCAGTTGGAGCAGCGCAGATCGAGCCCGAGGGCGAAGAAGCCCACGTAGGCGGCGCTGAGCAACGCCGCGGCCAGCAGTATCTTCTTGCGCGCCGCCTCGTGAAACGTGACCCCGGCGATGATGGCGACGGCTCTCATGCGCCCGCCTCCGCGCCCACGATCTCCATGAACAGGTCTTCGAGCGTGGTCCGCTGCGGCGCAAACGAGTACACGCGGGCGCCGCTGCCGGTCAAATAGGCGAGGATGGCCGGCAGCGCTTCCTCGTCCCGCGCCACCAGCCGCAGCTCGCCGTCGCGATGGCGGATGTCGCTGGCCCATGCGGCCAGCGCCGTCTCGATCCCGGCCGGCAGGTCCGCCACCCGCGCCGCCACGCGCAACTCCCCCGCCGGCGCGGCGCCCAGCGCCCGCACCGCGCGCAATTCGCCGTCGCGCAAAAAGGCCACGCGGTCGCACGTCGCCTCGACTTCGCCCAGCAGGTGCGAATTCAAGAACACCGTCGCGCCGCGCTCCCGCTCGCGGCGAATGATCTCCCGCACGAGCCGCCGCCCGCCGGGATCGAGGCCCGAAGTGGGCTCGTCCAAGAAGACTAACTCCGGCCGGTTCAGCAAGGCCTGCGCCAAGCCGACGCGTTGCAGCATTCCCTTGGAGTATTCGCTTAGCCGCCGGTCGGCATGTTCGGCCAGGCCGACCAGATGCAGCAGCTCCTCGCCGCGCGCCCGCAGTTCGCTCGCCGGCAGGCCAAGCAGTCGGCCGTGCAGGCGCAAGAGCTCCCGCGCCGTCAGCCAGTCGTAGAAACGAAAGTGCTCGGGCAAGAAACCGATCCGCGCCCGCGCGCCGCGATCGCCTGCCGGCCGGCCGAGCACCCAGGCGCGACCGCCGCTCGGCCGCACCAAGCCCAGCAGCATTTTCACCGACGTGCTCTTGCCGGCGCCGTTTGGCCCCAAAAAACCGAAGACCTCGCCGCGCGGCACTTCGAGGCTCAGGTCGCGCACGACCAGCTTGCGATCGTATCGCTTGCGCAGGCCCTCGGTTACGAGCGCAAAGTCACGCATTCGCTTCCAGCATAGGTCACTGCATCGCCGCCGCCATGCTCGTCGCCGTGGCCGGGTCGCCGCGGCCGGTCAGCGAATAGATGACCCCGTCCCGCACCCAGACCAGCGCATACTCCGCCGCTTGCCGCGGGCGCGCATCGCTTTGCTGTAGCAGAATGCCCTGCACGCCATCCACTGGCAAGCGGCGGTAGGTATCCTCGTCGCGTTCCACGGGAATGACCAGCGTCGAGCGCCAGTCCACGGTGCGGCAAAAGGCGGCAGCCTCGTCGGCGCTCATGCCGGCGATTTGCAGGCCGATCTCCGCGAGCGCGTCGAGGTTCAGGTTCGGCGGCACGCTTAGAGTTGGCGAGGGCACCTCGCGCAGCCGCACGCAGTCGGGGTATTCGGCGCGCCCGGCGTGCCGCGCGCCCGGCGGCGGGCAGGAGCCGTATTCGGCCAACACGCCTTTCGGAATGTGCACCGCGACCAGCGCCCCGTTCACCGCCGCCGGCAGTTGCAGGTCGGGCCGCCCTGTCTCGTCGATGATGGCCTGCACGCGGGCGCGGTCCACGGTCATCTGAAACGCCGCCTCGCCGCTGACCGAGATTCCCGTCGGCGTGGCGTTAGCGGGCAGCCGCAGCGCAAAACCGGCCAGCGCCTCAGCTGCAGCGGCCGTCGCCGCCGCTTGCGGAGGACCTGGCTTCATGGTGACCACCAGGCTCTGCGCGACCATCTGCTGGATCATTTGCCCCACCGCCCGCTGCGCGTCCGGCTGGCCGGCCAGCGGCAGGCTCACCGGCGCCACCGTCACTTTTTCGACGCGCAGCATGGCGAGAATATCGGCCGCCCGGGAACGCGCCGGCGGCCATGCGGCGCAAGCGGCGATTACGACCACGGCCGCGCTCGCCCAGGCCCAGCGAGGCCAGCGCGCGGCGCCGGCCGCGCCGCCGGCGCGCGCCTGCC
>JBOGKX010000186.1:0-12353 GCA_050746125.1 Terriglobales bacterium
CGCCGGCGCCGCGCGCCGGCCTCGTCGCCACGCTCATCGCGCACACCTTCCCGCAAAGCTTCGCCGCGGCCTTGGCCAACGGCGAAATCCTGCAAGTCGTGGTCTTCAGCCTGTTCTTCGCCGTGGCCCTGGCGGCGGCGGGCGAGCGGGCCGGGCCGGTGCTCGCCTTCTGCGAGGGACTGGCGCAGGTAATGTTCCGCTTCACCAACTACGTAATGTGGTTCGCGCCGGCCGGCATTTTTGGCGCGCTGGCGTTCAGCATCGCCGGCCACGGCATCCGCGTGCTGCTGCCGCTGCTCAAGCTGGTCGGCCTGCTTTACCTCACGCTGGGATTCTTCATCGTGGTCGTGCTGGGCGGCGTCGCGCTCTGGGCGCGGCTGCCGCTGCGGCGATTCCTGCGCGCCGTGAACGAGCCGGTGCTGATCGGCTTCTCCACCGCCAGCTCCGAGGCCGCCCTGCCCAGCGCGCTCGAGCGCATGGAAGCTATGGGCGTTCCGCGCCGCATCGTCGCCTTCGTGATTCCCACTGGCTACAGCTTCAACCTGATGGGCACGACGCTCTACCTGTCGCTGGCGTCGCTCTTTATCGCCCAGGCGGCCGGCCTGCACTTGGATTGGCGGCAGCAGCTCTTCATGATGCTGACGCTGATGCTGACCAGCAAGGGCGTGGCGGGAGTCTCGCGCGCTGCCATCGTGATTCTGGCCGCTACCGCCGCCTCCTTCGGCTTGCCGATGGCCGGCGTGGTGCTCTTGCTGGGCGTCGATCAGCTCATGGATATGGGCCGCACCGCCGTCAACGTGCTCGGAAATTGCCTCGCGGCGGCCGTCTTGGCGCGCTGGGAAGGAGAATCACTCGCAGCTCCGGCGGCGGCGGCGGCCGGGCAAATACACCCCTGAAAATTTAGAAGGGCCCCGGCCACTATTGCGACCGGGACCCTTCCTTGGTTGCGCCACTTCGTCTGTTTTTATTAATAGCACTCCGTGCGCCAAACCCGATGTCCTTGCTAAGCAGGCATTTAACCGCGCCAGGCCGGCGGGGAGCCGGGAGGAATTGCCGCCTCCAGGAAGTTTTTACGCTGGCGCTCGGTACGGGTCGGGGACGGCTCAGCGCGAAACTGCTCGCGCCTCGCGCCGAGCCAGAACTTGCCGGATGGTGGCTTGCGTCGCGGCCAGCTCCCCGCCCGCCAACGGCAGTCGCGGCGGGCGAACGCGGGCATTGCCCAAACCAGCTTCTTCTTGAATCAGCTTGATGAGCTGCACGAACTTGGGCACCGTATCCATGCGCAGCAGCGGCAGCAGCCACCGGTACAGTTCCTGAGCGCGCGCGCGCTCGCCAGCCAGCCCCGCGTGGCAGAGCTCCACCGATTCGGCGGGCATGGCGTTGGCAAGTCCGGAGATCCAGCCCACCGCTCCGGCCGCTATGCCTTCCAATAAAACGTCGTCGACGCCCACCAGCACCGCCAAGCGATCTCCGACCAGGGCGCGAATCGCCGTGACGCGGCGGGCGTCGGTGCTCGACTCTTTGACCGCTTGCAAATTCTCATGTTCCTCGGCCAGTTCCGCGATTTGCTCGGGCAAAAAATCGGTTCCGTAAGCGACCGGGTTGTTGTAGAGCATCGCCGGCAGTCGCGAGGCGCGCAGCACCGCCGCCACATGCGCCTTGGTTTCGCGCCAGTCGCCGCGGTACACGTAGGGCGGCAGGATCATCAGCCCGGCGCAACCCTGGCTCTCGGCATGCTTCGCCAATTCCACCGCCGCCCGCGTCGTCAGCGCCGAGACACCGGCCACGACGGGAGCCCGGCCGCGCAGCGCGCCGACACAGGTGGCCAATATCGCCGCCTTTTCGTCCTCGGTCAGCGCCGCCGCTTCGCCCAGCGAGCCCAGGACGACGATGCCGCTGCAGCCGTCCTCGACGAGGCGGCGCGCGTGTTTGGCGACAAAGCCGTGGTCGATGCTCAAGTCGGCGTTGAAACAGGTAGTCAGCGCGGGCAGCACGCCCTGCCAAATCGAAATCGCCACTCTAAAAATCCCCCTTGCCTCGACCTCGGAGCCCAAACGGCAACTACGGCGAGGCGTGCCTTCGTACCTCGCAGTACATTGTGGTGAGCGCCGAGGCCTGGCGTCAAGGATATTTTATTCAGTATGCTAGGCTCCGTGCTGCGGTGGGAACGGGCCGGGGCCCCCGGCCGGACTTCCCGTCGCGGGCTACGCGCGGGAGGCGCATCGGCATTGGACTCGGCTACCAGCAAACTTTCGCGACGGCAATTCGGCCGCGACGCGGCCATGGCTTTAGCCAGCCTGCCGCTGGCGGCGCCAGCGGCGGCCGCCAGCGCCGCGTGGCGCCCGCAGGAAACAGCGCCCAACGACGGCGATCAAGGGGAAGTCGAGGCCAAGTATCGCCGCGCCCTCGCCGAATTCGGCGACCGCCTGACCGAGGCACAAAAGGTCCGGCTGCGGCGAACGATTCAAGAGCACGTGAGGATGCTTGGCGCGGTGCGTTCGTTTTCCCTCGCCAATCCCGATCCGCCGGCTACGGTGCTGAAGCTGATCACTGGACCGGAGCGCTGACATGTTGAGCGAAGACGTCCTTTATCTGCCGATCCGCGACTTGGCGCGACGCATCCGCGCTCGCTCGCTATCGCCGCTGGCGTTGACCGAAAGCTACCTGGCCCGCTGCGACGCGCTCGCGCCGCGGCTCAACGCCTTTGTCACCATCACCCGCGATTTGGCGCTGGCTCAAGCCCGCCGCACCGAGCGGGAGATCGCCGCCGGCCACTATCGCGGGCCGCTGCACGGCATTCCCTACGCGGCCAAAGACCTGCTGGCCGTCAAAGGCTATCCCACCACATGGGGCGCCCGTCCTTTTGCGCAACAGACGTTTCCCGAAAACGCCGCGGTCATTGATCGCCTGGAACGCGCCGGCGCGGTCCTGCTGGGCAAGGCGGCGATGATCGAGTTGGCGGGCGGCCTGGGCTACACCGGTCCGTATGCCTCCCTCACCGGCCCTTGCCGCAATCCTTGGAACACCAACGACTGGACCTGCGGCTCCTCGAGCGGCTCGGGCGCCATCGTGTCGGCGGCGCTCGCCGCCTTCGCCTTGGGATCCGACACCCGTGGTTCGATCATCTGCCCCACCAGTTGGTGCGGCATCTCCGGCATGCGGCCCAGCTTCGGACGCGTCAGCCGGCGCGGGGTCATGACCATCGCCTGGTCCATGGACAAAATCGGGCCCATGGCGCGCAGCGCCGACTGCTGCGGCCTGGTGCTGGCCGCCATCGCCGGTCACGACGCCGGCGACTTCGACAGCCTGCCCGCCGCGCAGGCGGCCTTTCCCATGCCCTCGCCGCGCGCCGCCGCCCGCCTGCGAGTGGCACGGCTCACGAACGTTTTCCCCAACGCCGCGCCCGAGATGCATGCGGCCGTGGACCGCGCCCTGGCCATCATGGAAAAGCACGGCGCCGAAGTGCACGACGCCGCCTTGCCCGATGGACCCTTCGAGGAGGCGGCGGAACTCGTCATTCTGATCGAGGCCGCCACCGCCTTCAGCGGCCTGATCGATTCCGGCCGCTGCGCCCAATTGGAAGATCCGCTCGGGCAGATCAACGGCTATGCCAGCCGCCAGTTCTCGGCCCACGATCTGCTGCACGTACAGCGCGTCCGCACCGTCCTGCAACGGCGCATTGACGCCTTGTTCGACCGTTTCGACGTGCTGGCGGCGCCGGGTGAAGGCGGAACCACATCGCCCATCGGGCCGCCGCCGGAGGCGGCTCACGCCCAGGCGCCGCCACCCGCCGCCCGCCGCCGCAGCGGACCGGCGCGGCGGCATTACCAGCACGACAGCCGCCAACCGGATGCAATCTCGAGCCTAATCGGCTTGCCCGCGATCAGCGTTCCCGCCGGCCTCAGCGCCGCACACCTGCCGATCGGCGTGCAGTTCATGGGCCGCGCCTTGCGCGACGATCACGTCGTCGCCGCCGCGCAGTTGTTGCAGCGCCATTCCGACTGGCATCGCCACCGCCCGCCGCTTACCGCCGGCTAAAGCGGCGCGGCGGGACTAGCGCGCCGGCTGCGCGCCGCTCGGCGCGGCTGCAATGTCGAAGTCGTGCGGTGGGGTCACGCCGAGCAGATAGCGCACGAAATAGTCCCATTGGCGGCGAATCAAATACGGATTGCCGCCGTCGCCGTGGTAGCGATTGGGCACCAGCAGCATGTCGAAGTCGCGATTGGCCTTGATCAGCGCGTCCACCAGGCGCATGGTCTCGGCGGGATGGACGTTGTCGTCGATGTCTCCGTGGATCAGCAGCAAGTGGCCTTGGAGCCGCGGCGCCAGAGTCACATTCGACTGCTCGGCATACTGCTTGCCGACCGGATAACCCTCGTATAGTTCCGTCCACCAGGCCTTGTCCAAGCGGTGGTCGTGATTGCCGGAGATGGCGATGGCGACTTTGTAGATATCCGGATATTCCAGGATGGCGTGAGCGGCATTGTAGCCGCCCGCCGAGGTGCCGTAGATGCCCAGCCGGCTCAGGTCCATGGCCGGATAACGCGCCGCCATTTGCTTGAGCACGGCGATGTGGTCGGGCAGCCCGCCATCGCCCAGGTTGCGGTAGGAAACGTCGCGAAACGCGCGGGAACGTCCCGCCGTCCCCTCGCCATCGATCATCACCACCACGAAGCCCAGCTCGGCGATCGGCTGCTCGGATCCGAGGTAGCCGCGGCTGAACGTCTTGGGCACGAAGAAGCCCTGCGGCCCGGCGTAGATCTGCTCGATCACCGGGTATTTCTTGGCGGGGTCGAAGTTTGTCGGCCACCAGATCAGGCCGTAGATGTCGGTCTTGCCGTCCCGTCCCTTGCCGTGAAACGGCGTGGGCGGCCGCCAGCCGGTGGCCACCAGCCGGCTGTCGTCGGTGCGCTCCAGCACGCGCACAATGGCGCCATCGCTAACGCGGCGCAGCACCGATTCGCCGGGCAAATCGGGGCGCGAGAAATTGTCCACCACGTATCGGCCGTCGGGCGAGACGCTGACTTGATGATTGGCGTTTTCCGGGGTGATCAGCCGCAGGCCGCTGCCGTCGAAGCCGATGCTGTAGAGGTGGGTTTGGTACGGATCCTCGTTGGGCTCGCGTCCGGAGGCGAGGAAGTCGATCTGCCGCGCCTGCTCGTCAATGTGCACGATACCGCGCACCACCCACGGTCCCTTGGTAACCTGGTTTTCGAGCGCGCCGGTGATGCCGTTGTAGAGATAGAGATGGTTCCAGCCGTCTCGCTCCGAGGCCCAGAGGATCTCCCGTCCATCGCCAATCAAGCTGAAGAAATTCTGGCCGGGATCGACATAGGTGTCGGACACCTCGCGAATCACCACGTGTTGCTCGCCGGTCTCGGGATCCACCTCGCGATATTCGACCCCCTTGTACCCGCGAGAGCGCCACGTGTATCGGATTTTCTTGCCGTCGCGCGACCAGCGGAAGTAGGCGCCGCCTTGGAAGTACAAGGCGATGGGCGCCGTCTTCACCGCGATCTCGCGCCCTGACGGCACGTCGAAGATCAGCGGCGCCGCCGTGGCCAGCGTTTCCCCGGGCAGGGGATAGACGTAGGTGTAAGCCTTGGGGCGCAACTGATCCGGAGGCACGAATTGCAGGCTGGTAAAACGGCCGGCGCGGCGCGAATCCAAGCGGTATGTCACCAGCTCGCTGGAATCGGGCGACCAGAACACTCCCGGCCGCTCGCGGACGTGCTCAGTCCCTTGCTCGACCATCGTCCGCAGGGAGGGCAAGGGCGTGGCGTAATCCCAGCCCGGCTCGCCGTCGTGCGTCAGCTGCACCACTTGCCCGGTGGAAAGATTGCGCAGATAAAGGTTGTAGTCGCGCACGAACGCCGCCCACTGCCCGTTGGGCGACTCCACCTCGTAGCGCGGATCCACTGCGGCTGGATCGGCGCGGCACACGTAATCCTTGAGCTTGCAAAGCACGGTCTCGCCGGCAAAGTCGAGGCGCAGATCCTGCTCGTCATTTTCATCATTGACGAATTGCATCGTCGTGACGGGCAAGCGCTCGGGATTCACGAGCCGGCCGCTGAAGCGGGCGAGCGCCGCCGCCAGCCGCTGCTCGTCGAAGGCGGGCGCCTCGGTGTTATGGGCCGCGTCGAAGATCAAGAACTGCGCCCGGCCGTTCTTTTCGCGCCGATACCAGAAGCGGTCGCTCCGCCCCATCCAGTGCGGCTGCACGTTGGCGTCATCCACCAGGCGGCGCACGTTGGCGGGCTCGAAGCGCGCGGCGCGCTGGTAATCGGCGAGCGTGCCCTGCGCCGCCAGCAAAACCGCGCAGGACACGGCTAGCAACAGACCCGCCGCGGCGCGGCGGGCGCACTCCATCGTTCTCATTTCGACTCCGTTGACTGCGCCGCGCGAGCCGCACCACGCTTGGCGGCCGGCTCGCGCCAGCTTTAGAAGCTGAACTTCGCGACCAGCTGAATCGTTCGGCTCATGGATAACGACAACGGTCTCAGGCGCGTCATTGGCCGCCGGAAACCGCCGCCACCTTCGCCGGCATAAGCACTAATGGCGTCAAGTTGTGCTCGGCCAAAGACCGATTGAAGGCCAGCACTTCCTTGCTCATCAAGTTCTGGTAGTCGCGGGTCGCGGCCGCCAGCTTGGCCTCGATCATGTCTAGCAGCTCGGCCTCGGTGTCGGTGGGCGCGAAGCCCGCGCCGCCCGCCACGTCGCCGGCGCCGGTCCCGACCTCGCCGTTGAGCCAGATCAAGTTGAGGTACACCTTGTACTCGTCTTCGTAGTATTTGTCGTCGCTATTGGCTTCGACGCGGTTGATCAGCTGGTACTCGACCGACTGCATCTTGGCATTAATGTCGCGCACCGAGGCCAGCAAGTCCTTGGGCCGTGTCGAGACCTCCAGCATCTGGCCGATGGTGCCGAGCTGCTTGCGCGACCACTCGATCTGGTTGACCATCGCCGACACTTTGTCGATATCGGCGCGGATGCGCAGCTGCATCTGCACCTCGGCGACGACGTCGGCATCGGTGGCCGGCGAGTGCGGATCCCTGAGGATGGTCAACGGCTGGCTCCGCGTCACGCCGTCGGCGGTCAGGCGCACCGTATAGCGGCCCGGCGCCGCGAGCGGGCCGGCCTCGGCCGGCGCGATGCCCCAGTGCGTGATCGGCCGCCATTTAGCGCCGCGAAAACGCGCTTCCTCCCAGATATGCGAATTGTCCGGCGCATCGGTGCGCAGCTGAATCAGCCGCGGCGGCGCGTAGCGCATGTCCCACTCGATGCGGTTCAAGCCGGCGCGCCCCGGCACGCGGAGCGAACGCACCGTATGCCCCTGCGCGTCCAGGATTTCGGCTTCGACCGGCTTTTTCGCCGCCGACGCCAGGTAATAGTCGAAGATGGCGCGCGGCGGGCGCGGCAGCAGGCGGTACGCCGGCCGCGGCGCGAAGAACGTCAGCGGCGCTTGCGCGTCGGCGGCGGTCATGCGCTCCAGCGGCGTGATGTCGTCGAGGATGTACAGGCCGCGCCCATACGTGGAAATCACTAGGTCATGAAAGCGCTTCTGCACCACGGCCCAGGTGACGGTGGTGTGCGGCAGGCCGCTTTGCAGCGGCATCCAGTGTTGGCCGTCATCGAGCGTGAAAAACAGGCCGCTGCCGGTGCCGGCGAACAGCAGCCCGGGGCGGTACGGATCCTCGCAGATGTCCTTGACGTAATGCAGCGGGCCGGCGGGGATGCTGGCGCCGATCGCGGTCCAAGTGCGCCCGTAGTCGGTGGTCTTGTAAATGTAGGGATCGTCGTCCGTGCCGTCCAAATGATGGTCCACGGAGACATAGGCGGTGCCGGCGGAGAAATGCGAGGGCTCGATGCTGGTGACCACGCCGGTCGCCGGCATGTCGGGAATATTGCGGGTGACGTTGTTCCAGTGTCCGCCCCCGTCGCGCGTATACCAGACCTGGCCGTCATTGGTGCCGGCCCAAATCAACCCCTTTTGCAGGGACGAGGGCGCGATCGCGAAGACCACCTCGTCGTAGAACTGGCCCAAGTTGTCGCCCGACAAGCCGCCGGAAGAAACCAGCTTGCTGGGATCGTGCGTCGAGAGATCGGGGCTGATCACCGTCCAACTTTGCCCGCCGTTGGATGTCTTGAAGATGACCTGGCAGCCGTAGTAAATAGTGTTGGGATCGAAGGGATCGATGGCGAGCGGCGGCGTCCAATGGCAGCGATATTTGGTTTCGCTGGGCGTCGAATCCAGGGTGTGAAACCAGGGACTCACCGAGCGCGCCAGCTTGGAGCGCGCGTCCCAGCGCGTCACTTCGTCGCCGTAGCAACTGGCCCAGACGACATTGGGATCGGCCGGATCAGGCAGCGTGAAGCCCGATTCGCAGCCACCCATGTCGAAGTCCCAGCCCTCTTGTTGCCGGCGGCCGAAGGCAAAGCCGAACGAAGTGCTCGGCCCGCGCATGGTGCCGGCATCCTGCATGTTGCTGTAAACGTCGTAGGGGATCTGATCGTCTACCGCTACGTGATACATCTGGCCGATCGGCAGCGAGATTCGGCGCATGCTGCGGCCGTGCTGCGTGGTCAGGTTCACGCCGCCGTCGTCGCTGATCGCGAAGCGGTCGGCATTGGTGGGATCGATCCAAATGTCGTGGTTGTCGCCACCCCACGGCACTTGGTGAAAAGTCATGCCGCCGTCGGTGGAATCGAAGAAGCTGCTGTTCGCCAGCAACACTTCGTTTTCGTTGGCGGGCGAAACCGCCAGACGAATGTAGTAGCCGGCGCGGCCAATCAATTCGCGGTTCCAATTCACCACCCGCCAATTGGCGCCTCCGTCGTCGGAGCGCCAAACCGAGCCCTGGTCCTTGGTTTGAATCAGGGCGTAAACTCGCTCCCCGTCGCTGGGAGCGACGGCTACGTCAATCTTGCCCAGCGGCGAGTGCGGCAGCCCGTGCCCGGTCAGCCGCTGCCAGCTCGTGCCGCCGTCGTGGGAAACGTAGATGCCGCTGCCCGGGCCGCCGCTGAACTCGCCCCAGGTGTGCATCACGACTTGCCACATGCCGGCAAACAGCGTGTTCGAGTCGTGCGCGTCCATGCTCAGTCCGGAGCAGCCCGTGTTTTCGTCGGCGAACAATACGCGCTGCCAATTCTTGCCGCCATCCAGCGTGCGGAAGACGCCGCGCTGCTGCTGCGGCCCGGTGCCGCGGCCCAGGGCGCAGACGAAGACGATGTTGGGATCCTGGGGGTTGACGACTATGCGGCCGATGCGGCCGGTCGCGTCGAGCCCCAAGTGAGTCCAAGTCTTGCCGGCATCGAGAGAGCGGTACACGCCATTGCCCATCACGTCGCTGGGCCGAATCATCCAAGCCTCGCCCGTGCCCGCCCAAACGATCGAGGGATTCGACGGCGCCACCGCCAAAGCGCCGATCGCCGCCACCGGTTCGTGGTCGAAGATCGGCTGCCAGCGATTGCCGCCATCGGTGGTTTTATAGATACCGCCCGATGCAGCGCCGGCGTAATAGACGTTGGGGTTGCCCGGCACCCCCGCTACGGCCGCCACGCGATTGCCGACGGTGGGCCCGATGAAGCGGAAGCGCATGGTGCTGAGCTCGCCCGCCTTCAGCGGCGGCGTGCTCTGCGCGGCAAGAGCCGTGGCGGCGAGCAGCAAAGCTGCCGCCAGCCAGGCGAGTTTTCTGGCGCGCCGCGGCGCGGAACGGACTGTCAGAATGGAGGCAAGGGCGCAGGAAAAAGAAGAGGCCCGCATGGGCGGCTATTCTTTCCTAAGTAGCTGCCGCTGTCAAGGATATTTTATCCAATATGGCGGGCGCGCTTGGCAGCCCGCCCCGTCCGCCCGCGAGGCCGCTATGCTGGAAGCCGTGAAACGCGTTCATGTCATCGATTCCCACACCGCCGGGGAGCCCACGCGCCTCGTCGTCAACGGCGGCCCCGATCTGGGCAGCGGCCCGCTAGCCGAGCGGCTGCGCCGCTTCCGCGATCAACACGACGAGTTTCGGTCCGCCATGGTGGGCGAGCCGCGCAGTTCGGATGTGGTCGTGGGCGCGCTGCTCTGCCCGCCCCAGACGCCGGGCGCGGCCGCCGGCGTGATCTTCTTCAATAACGTCGGCTATCTCGGCATGTGCGGCCACGGCACCATCGGCTTGATCGTCACGCTGGCGCACCTGGGCCGCATCGGGCCCGGGCAGCATCGGGTGGAAACGCCGGTGGGTTCGGTCTCGGCCCGCCTCCATGACGATGGCACGGTGACGGTGACCAACGTTCCCAGCTACCGGCACGCGGCCGACGCCGCGGTCGCGGTACCCGGGTATGGAACGGTGCGGGGCGACATCGCCTGGGGCGGCAACTGGTTTTTCCTGGTGCGCGAGCACGATCTGCGCATCGCCGCCGACAACATCGAGCGCTTGACCGAATTCACCTGGGCCATTCGCCAAGCCCTGGGCGCGCAGCGCGTCACCGGCGCGGACGGCGCCGAGATCGACCACATCGAAGTCTTCGGCCCGCCGCAGGCGGCCGGAGCCGACAGCAAAAACTTCGTGCTCTGTCCCGGCAAGGCCTATGACCGCTCGCCCTGCGGCACCGGCACCAGCGCCAAGCTCGCCTGCTTGCACGCCGACGGCAAGCTGCGCCCGGGCCAGGTCTGGCGGCAGGAAAGCGTGATCGGCACCGTCTTCGAGGGCTCGATCGAATTGGAGGGCGGGCGGGTGGTGCCGAGCATTCGCGGCGCCGCTTTCGTCAACGCCGAGGCCGATCTCATCCTCGATCCCCGCGACCCATTTTGTTGCGGCATCCGCGCATGAGCGATTCCGCCTACGACGTCATCGTCATCGGCGGCGGCATCGTCGGCGCCGCCTGCGCCGACGAGTGCGCGCGCCGCGGGCTGCGCACGCTAGTCGTCGAGCGGCACGTCCCGGGCGGCGGCGCGACCGCCGCCGGCATGGGCCACATCGTGGTGATGGACGATTCCGAGGCGCAATTCCAACTGACGCGGTTTTCGCAGCGGCTGTGGCGTGAGCTGGCCGCCGAACTGCCCGCCGACGTCGAATTCCAGTCCTGCGGCACGATCTGGGTGGCGGCCGACGAGGAAGAAATGGCCGAGGTACGCCGCAAACAAACGTATTACCGCGATCGCGGCGTGCCGGCTGAAATTCTCGATGCCGCGGCGCTTTCCGCCGCCGAGCCGCAGCTGCGGCCGGGTTTGGCCGGCGGCTTGCTGGTGCCCGAAGATGGCGTGATCTATCCGCCCTGCGCGGCCCGCTTCTTGCTCGAGCGCGCGCGCGGCGCCGGCGCGCGGTTGCGCCTGGGGTGCGCGGCAGTTCAGCTCGGCGGCGGCGCGGTGCACCTCGAGGACGGCACGAGGCTGGCCGCTCACCGCGTCGTCAACGCCGCCGGCGCCTGGGCGCCCGATCTCGACCCGGCACTGGCCATCAAAAAGCGCAAGGGCCATCTGCTCATCACCGACCGCTGCGCCGGCTTCGCCCGCCACCAACTGGTCGAACTCGGCTATTTGAAGAGCGCCCATTCCCTGACGCGCGACTCGGTCGCCTTTAACGTGCAGCCGCGCGCCACCGGCCAAGTCTTGATCGGCTCGTCGCGGCAGTTCGATGCCGACGAACCGGCGGTGGAAGCGGCGATGCTGGCGCGGATGCTGCGCCGCGCGGAAGAGTACATGCCCGCCTTGGGGCGGCTGTCGGGGCTGCGCGCCTGGACCGGATTTCGCGCCGCCACGCCCGACAAGCTGCCGCTGATCGGCCCCTCGCCGCGCGATGAAACCGTGCTGCTCGCCACTGGACACGAAGGCTTGGGCATCACCACTTCGCTCGCCACCGGGCGGATGATCGCCGCCTGCCTGGCCGCGGCGCCGCCGCCCATTCCCGCCGCCCCGTATCTGCCTTCCCGTCCTTTGGAGTTCCATGCCGACGCCTGAGTTCATCTCGCTTTTCGTCAACGGCGCGCCGGTGGAGGTGCCGGCCGGCGCCACGGTCGCTGTCGCCGTCATGCTCGCCGGCGCCGCTTGCCGCCGCTCGGTCGGCGGCGACGGCCGAGGCCCGCTCTGCGGCATGGGTATTTGCTTCGAGTGCCGGGTCGCGATCGACGGCCAGTCCCATCGCCGCGGCTGCCAAATCAGTTGCGCGCCCGGCATGAAAGTGACCACCGATGAGTGAGCGGCTCTGGGATCTGCTGATCGTCGGCGGCGGGCCGGCCGGCATGGCGGCGGCCGCGCGCGCCGCCGAGTGGGGCCTGGCGGTGGCGCTGCTCGACGACAATCGCGCCTTGGGCGGCCAGATCTGGCGCGGTCAGGCCGAAGGCGGCGCCGCCGGCGCGGCGAGCGCCTGGGC
>JBOGKX010000187.1:0-54356 GCA_050746125.1 Terriglobales bacterium
ACTCGGGCGCGATGCGATAGCGCTCGGCATGCATGGAGTGCTGCTCGATTTCGGCGGCATGCACGGGCTGGAACGTGCCCAAGCCGACGTCGAGCGTGACGGTGGCAAGGGCGATGCCCGCCGCCTCGAGCCGCGCCAATATTTCATGCGTGAAGTGCAAGCCGGCGGTGGGAGCGGCGGCGGAGCCGGGCCGCGCGGCGAAGGCGGTTTGGTAGCGCTCGCGATCCTCGGGCCGATCCGGTTCGTCGGCGGGGCGGCGGATATAGGGCGGCAGCGGCACGTGGCCGATGCGCTCGAGCGCCGCCAAGAAATCCTCGCGCGAAGCGAAGGAACTGCCATCGGCGTGCTGGAAGCGCAGCGTGCGCTCGCCCATTTCGCCGCGGCCCACGATCTCGGCCGCCAGCGCCGGCTCGGGGGCGCCGAACCACAGCCGCTCGCCCACCGGCATTTTGCGGCCGGGGCGAACCAACGCTTGCCAGAGGTCCGGCGCCAGGGAGCGCGTCAGCAGCACTTCAATGCGCCGCTCGAGGAAGCCATGCCGCGCGCGGTTGCGCGGACCGGGGCGCGGCTGGGCGTGAATGCCCTCGCGCCAGCCTAGCAGGCGGGCGGGAATGACGCGGCTGTCGTTGAGGATCAGCAGGTCTCCGGGGCGCAGTAACTCCGGAAGCTCGCGAAACGCGCGGTCGGCCCAGGTGCCGCTGGCGCGCTGCAGCAGGAGCAGGCGGGCGGCGTCGCGCTGTGGAGCAGGATATTGCGCGATCCGCTCCGGCGGCAACTCGTAATCGAACTCCTCCAGGCGCACGCCTTCAGGCTAACAGGCCGTGCCGCGAGGTCAGGCCACGGGCGCTTGTGCGCAGTGCGCCTCGAAAGCGGCGACCAGGTCCTGAGCGATCGCGGGCGCCAGGCGGCCCTCGATCTGGCTACGTTCCAGCATGAAGACCAGCTTGCCGTCCTTGAAGAGCGCGATTTGCGGTGAAGAGGGCGGATAGGGGGCGAAATGGCGGCGCGCCTCGTCGGTGGCCTCCATGTCGGCGCCGGCGAAGACGGTAATCGCGTGGTCGGGCCGCGGCTCGTGGCCGAGGGCCGCCGCCACGCCCGGCCGGGCCTTGCCGGCGGCGCAGCCGCAGACGGAGTTGACGACCACCAAGAGCGTCCCGGGGCGGGCCAGTGCGGCGCGCACCTGCTCCGGCGTGCGGGTTTCCTCGATGCCCAGGCGGGTCAACTCTTCCCGCATGGGCGCGATCATGAACTCGGGATAGGGCATGCTACCTCCAGTGAGCTACTTCTCTACAAGTTTAGCAGGCGCCTGAGGCGGCCGACTCTGGCGGAAAAGCACGCTGGCCGATACCATGAGAGGCGCGGGAGCGCGATGGCAGCGGGGCTGGGGGCGGTCCGAGCCGGCGCCAACCCGGCCGGCCTGCCATGCCCATTCATACCAAGCAGCGCCCAATCGTCGCGCGCCGCCGGCGAGCGGCTTCGCCCAAGCCGAAACTTGAGCCCTGGATCGAGCGATTGGCGGCGTTGCCGAGCGCGACCGCGCGGCGGCAAGCCGCCGTCCGGCAGGGCCGGCGCATCACCACCACGTTGCTGGCGCGCCTTGACGACTTGGTGGCGGCGCAAGTGCGCATCGATGTCGCCCGCGCCGCCGCCTGGGCCGATGCCGCCCTGGCGCTGGCCGCGGTGCTGCCCGCGCCCGCCGCCAAGGGCCATGCCTATCGCGCCAAGGCCAACGCGCTTTACGCCCAATCGCGGCACGCGGCCGCCATCGTATATCATCGCCGTGCAACGCGCCAGTTCGAGCGCGGCCGCGAGCCCTTGCAGGTGGCGCGCACCCTGAGCGCTTCCATGCTGCCTCTGCTGCTGAGCGGCCACTACGACGAGGCGCTGGCGGCGGCGGAGCGGGCCCGCGCCCTGTTCGAGGCCGCCGGCGAGCGCGGCCGCATCACCCGGCTCGAAATCAACATCGGCAACGTCCTCTATCGCCAGGACCGCTTCGGCGAGGCGCTGGCCTGCTATCAGCGCGCCTACGCCCGCCTGAGCCGCGCTCGCGGCGCGAAAGACGTGGAGGCCATGGCCGCGGTGCTCAGCAACATCGCCGTTTGCCAGATCAGCCTCAACGATTTCCGCGACGCGCTGAACGCCTACCGCCGCGCGCGGGCTTTTTGCCTGCGCCATGGGATGCCGCTGCTGGTCTTTCAGGCCGATTACAACATCGCCTATCTCTATTACCTGCGCGGCGAATACACGCGCGCCATCGAGGGCCTGCGGCGCGCGCGGGAAGCCTGCGCCGCGAGCGGCGACGCCTATCACGCCGCGCTATCGAATCTCGATTTGTCGGAGATTTACCTCGAGCTCAACCTAAGCGCCGAGGCCGGCGAGCTGGCCGAGGATGCGCGGCAGCGTTTCGAGCGGCTGGAGTTCGGCTACGAGAGCGCCAAGGCGCTCGCCAATCGCGCCATCGCGTTGGGGCGAGAAGGCGAGCCGCTGCTCGCGCTGGAGCTTTTCGCCGCTGCCCGGCAGCGCTTCGTGCGGGAAAAGAACCTAGTTTGGCCGTGGCTGACCGACCTGTATCAAGCGCTCATCCTGCACGAAACCGGGCGCCACTTCGAGGCGCGGCGGCTGGCGCGGGCGGCATTCGCCTTTTTTCGCGACTCGGTGCTGGCCGGCAAGGCGGCGCTCTGCCAGTTGTTGCTGGCCCGCGTCGCCTTGCGCCTGGGCGAGCACGACGAGGCGCGCCGCGAATGTCTGGCCGCCCTGGAGCGGCTCAATACCATCGAGAGCCCGGCGCTACGCCACCAGGCTTACTTCCTGCTGGCGCGCATCGAGCAGGCGCGCGGCGATCGGGCGGCGGCTTACGAAAGCTGTCAGCAAGCGCGCTTGGCGCTCGAGAGCCTGCGCGGCGGGCTGCGGGGGGAAGAGCTCAAGATGGCCTTCATGAAGAACAAGGTGGAGGTTTACGAGCTATTGGTGGACCTTTGCCTGGAAGGCGTGGCGGGGCCGTCGCCCGCCGCGGCCGGTACCCGCTCCGGCGCCGCCGCCGCGCCCGCGCCCGTGGCCGATTTCGAGGAGGCTTTCGGCTACATCGAGCAAGCCAAATCGCGCAGCTTGATGGAAATGATGTTTCGCCCGGCGCGGCGCGCGTTGAAAACCGCCGATGCCGCCGGCCAAAGCCAGCTCGTGCGGCGCGTGCGCGAGTTGCGCGAGCAGCTGAACTGGTATTACCACCGCATCGAAGTCGAGAGCTTGAGCCAGACGTTTTCCCGGCAGCGCATCGAGCGGCTGCAAGAGCAGGCGCGCGGCCACGAGGGGGAACTGCTGCGCGCGCTGCGCGAGACGCCCTCGAGCGAGGAGAGCCCGCTCGCTCCCGCCACCGCGCCGGTGAGCTTGGAGACGATCCGCGCCGCGCTGCCCGCCGGCGGCCTGCTGCTCGAGTATTTCCAATCCGGCGACCAGATCCTGCTGGCGCGGCTCGGCGCCGCGGAGCTGGAAATCATCCCCGTCACCCTTGCCTCGCGGGTGCACGAGCTCATGCGCTTGTTGCGCTTCCATCTGGCCAAGGCCAACCTCGGCCCCCGCTACCTGGAGCAGTTCGGCGAGAACTTGCTGCGCGCGATTCGGGTTCATCTGGCCGACCTGTACACGGAGCTGCTGGCCCCGGTGGCCGACCACCTGAGGGCGCGGCATCTGGTGATCGTGCCGCACGGGGCGCTCCACTACCTCCCCTTTCACGCCCTGTACGACGGCGCCGCTTACGTGGCCGACCGCTTTTGCGTCAGCTATGCGCCGAGCGCCTCGATCCACGCTTTTTGTCAGGCGCAACCGCCCCGCCAGAACGGCGAAGCGCTGGTGTTGGGCGTGGCCGACCGCAAGGCGCCGCTGATTGCCGAGGAGGCGCGCTTGGTCGCGGGCTTATGGCCGGATGCGCGGCTGCTCGAAGGCGAGCAAGCCACCTACGAGGCGCTGCGCCGGCACGCGGCGCAAGCGCGCGTGCTGCACATCGCCGCCCATGGCACGTTCCGCCGCGAGAACCCGGTCTTTTCCTCCATCCACCTCAGCCGCTCGCGGCTGAGCCTCTACGATCTCTATCAAATGCGCCTGCCGGTCGAGCTGGCGACGCTGAGCGGCTGCGCGACCGGGCTGAACGTGGTGACGGAAGGCGACGAACTGCTGGGGTTGGTGCGCGGCTTGCTGGGCGCCGGCGCGCGCTCGCTTCTATTGACGCTGTGGGACGTGAACGACCGCGCCACGCTGGAGTTCATGGCCGCGTTCTACCGCGTCTGGCGGGCGGGCGAGAGCAAGGCGGAGGCGGCGCGGCAGGCGATGCTCGCGGTGCGGCGGCAGTGGCCGCATCCTTATTTTTGGGCGCCGTTTGTCCTGATCGGGGCCAGCATCTAGCGGCGGCGCGGCGGCTGGGAGTTCTCGCACCCCGCCCCCGCGCCGCACACGGGCGATTATGGGTTATAGAACTGGCGGTTCTTGCTATACGGCGCGTCGCCGGGCTCGCCGCGGCGGAAGTGGCCGGAGGGAATGCTCTTGCCATCCCGCTCGTGCGCCAGCAGTTCGATGAACCAGGCTTCGTGCTCGATTTCTTCGTTGAGGATGCGCGAAGCCATGTCATAGGTGCGCGGATCCTTGCCGAAGGTCATGTCGCAGATCTCCGCCCAGCTGCGAATCGCGCAGCGCTCGGATTCGAGCAGCAGAGTCAGAATGTTGACCGCGGTGGGCGGGCTGGGCAGCTTGGCGGGGGCGCAGCCGGCCTGATTGTGGAATGTCGGCAGGTCGTTCGGCAGCTCGCCTCCCAACTCGTAGATGCGGGGCACAATCAGCTCCCAATGAGCCCGATCCTCCAGGCGCGCATCTTCGCAGATTTCCTTGTAATCCTCGTAGCCCGCCAGATGCATGCGGAGAATCGTGTAGTAGTAATAGGTGCTGGAAAATTCCGCCGCCGCGTTGGCGACTAGCTTCTTGAGCAGCAGATCGACGTCGACGCCACGGGCGCGGATTTCTTCCACGCCCACGCGCCCGGTCAAATCGCCGTAGCCGATTTTCTTGGCTTCCGCCATGCTTTCCCTCCTTGACGACCGCAGCCCGTCCGTCCGGGCCGACCTATCATCATAGTTCCGAACCGAGTTGCCATGCCGCCGCCGCCCCTCGGCGCTCGAGGATGCGCACGCCTTGGCGCCATTGCTCGTTGACGCCCACTAGAACCACGGGGATCTCCGGCACCAGTTCCCCCAGCAGATCGCCCAGGCTGGCATGCCATTGCAGGGCCGGCGACACGAGCGCCAGCAAGGGCGGGTCGGGCCGCAACTCAAGCCCGGGGAAGAAGCCGCGACGGGTAAAGTCCCCGGCGGCGAGATGGCGGCGCACGCGCAGCCAATAATCGAGCGCTTGCAGCGGAAAACCGGCGGCAGCGCTGGCCTTCAACTCGAAGACGCAGAGCCGGCCATCACGATGGGCGGCGAGCAGATCCAGAACGTCGCGGCCTTCTTGGCAGAACGAGGGCATCTGCCGATAGAGAAAACGGGGGTCGCAGTGGGAATCGACATCGGCCATCCGCTCCCGCAGCAACTCCTCCATCCAGGCCTCGGGCTGCAACTGGTAGAGCGGGCTCCGCGGGTCGCCATCGGGGCGGCGTTCCCGATTCAGGCGGCGCAACAGGGTCAAAAAGGCGGGCTCCGTTTCCGGCAATAAAGGGCGGAGCTGGCGGCGAAACGGCGGCCGATCGGCGAACTCGGCGAATTGGAAGGGCGCCAGCCAGGCATTGGGCCCGGCGCTTTGCCGCAGAAAAGTCAGGCCGTGCAACCGGAAATACACCCGCCCGTCGGCACCGCAGGCGCAGGCGGCGCCGGGGCACTCGCGCGCGACCGTCGCCGCCAACGGCGCGAACCATTCGCCGCCGGGCGGCGCGAATTCGCGCGGCGGCGGCAACACGGACTCGAGATTGCCCCAATTCGACTCCGCGGCCGCACGCAAGCCGGCCTCCCGTTCCCAGGTGAAGACGGCGATGCGTGGAGCGGAGCGCAGGCCGGCAATGCGCAATTGCAGCGCCGAGGCCAGCGCGGCAGGCACGATCAGGCGCAGCAGCACGCCCTCCGCAACGCGGTTTTCCCGGCGCAGGGCCCGCGCCCAGAGCAGGAGAGCGGCGAGGGCGCCTTCGCCGCGCGGAGCATCGGGGGGCACGGCCACGCAGGCGATATGCCCCAAGCGCGATTGCAGCAAAACAAATTCCAGATGGCTCGCCACCGCCGGCCCAGGCGCGGGCACCGGGCGCCAGGGCCGCCAGGCGTGGTGTATGGCCTCGATCACCGCGTCGCGAAAAGCGCGCCGCTCCGGCTGCCGCCGCGAGCGCGGCGAAACTGCTTCCAGCCACAGCGGCGTGCTGCGCGCCTGACCCAGGCGGAAAGCCGCCAAGCGCAGCGCGCGCCGGTTCTCTCGCAGCTCGGTTACGCGGCGCACCAAGCTTCCCTCCGCCGACCAGACGTGCAGCACCACCTTGCCGCCTTGCGCAAGCACGGAATGGCCCGAGCCATGGGGCGCCAGCAGCATCCGCACATGATTTTCCTCGACAATCCGCACGCACGACTCGGCATCGAGAAAATCCTCCAGCTTGCGGGCGATGACCGCCGGATCGGATTCCGAGCGCATGCGGCGATCATAGGCAGCGCCCAGCTCGCCGGCCTCCCCCCGAATGCGGGAGAAGTTCCCGCCGCTGGCCCGCACCGCGCAACCCGATTTGGCAGCACAATAAAGACAGGCTTTGACCTCGCACTCCGCACCCCTCGGCAGCGCTTCCCTCGTCAGCGAAGCGGATCTGGTCGCCGCCGCTCAGGCCGGCGACCTCGGCGCCTTTGAAGCGCTGGTGCGGCGCTATGCGCCCCGCGTTCTGCGCCTGGCGATCCGCATCGTAGGCAACGAGGCCGATGCCGAGGACGTTTTGCAAGAGGCGTTCCTGAAGGCTTACGCCAAACTCGATCAATTTCAGGGACATTCGCGCTTTTACACCTGGGTGGTGCGGATCGCCGTCAACGAGGCCCTGATGCGCCTGCGGCGCCGCCGCGGCGACCGCGAAGTTTCCCTGGATCAAGAGATTGACACCGGCGAGGACCTGCTGCCGCGGGAGGTCGTGGACTGGCATCCCGACCCCGAACAGCAGTTCGCCCGGCAAGAGATGCACGATCTATTGAGCCGGACCATCGCCTCCCTGGCCCTGCCTTACCGGTTGGTTTTCCAGCTACGGGACGTGGAGAACCTCTCCACGGAGGAGACGGCGCAGGCGCTCGGATTGTCCATTCCGGCGGTAAAATCAAGGTTGTTGCGCGCCCGCCTGCAACTGCGGGAGAAGCTCAACCGGTACTTCCGGCAAGGCGAAGAAAAGCCATCTTTGACCGGCGGGAGCGCAGTATGAATTGCAAACGGTTACTCGAAGAGATGGGCGACTATCTCGATCTGGAAGCTAGCGAGGGCGTGCGCCTCGAGGTCGAAGAGCACTGCCGGCTTTGTCATAAATGCTGGCTGCTGCTCGACACCTGCCGGCAAACGGTGGCCGTGTATTGCCGGCAAGAGACGGGCGAGCTGCCCGCCGCAATCCACGCCAAGGTGATGGACGCCGTGGTGCGCTATCGCCGCAGCCTGGGGCGCTGAGGCCGCCGGTTTACGACTTTTGGCCAACAACCGCGTTCGCCTAGCTAGCGCCATACTCGGCCATGCGCTGGCTCTGGGCCTGGAAGTGCTCGCATCGCCATCTCAGCTTCCCCGTCATTACCTCCCATGAGCGCATGCCGCACGTGACGTGCCTCGACTGTGGCCGCGAGTTCTGGTACGACTGGACGCGGATGCGGAGGGGCAAGGAACGCGACCGGTTGGCGCTGGGTTCCAAGGCGGAAAACCCCACTCGCGCCGCCTAAGGGAGCGGCGCGACCCCATCTGTCCGAATTCGAACACGCAAAAATATTGCTTGCAACTTTTGCCACGTGCTTTCGTCTTTATAAGGTGGGAACCTTCCCGGCGAACCCTCCGATGTCGGTCCTAGCCAATAGCTCATCCGCGGCCACCGTTCGTAGCGGCGCCCCGGCACAGGGCGGCAGGCACGCCAGTAGAGGTGCGGTCACGTTAGAACGCAAGGAGTCGCCTGTGAGCGCAATTCACAACCAACCGATCATGCTGATGCAGGAAACCGCCGGCGATCTGCCGCTCGCGCTACGCCAGTTGCCGGCGATTCGTCATAGCTATCATCGCGGCGCCGTGATTTATCGGGTCGAGCAGGCCGCCGATGGAATTTATCTGATCCTCTCCGGCCGCGTGCGTTTGACGCGCGTGGCGGGCGACGGGCGGGAGAGCGTATTGCACGTGCTGAAAGGCGGCGAAGTTTTCGGCGAGCTGGCCGCCCTCGACGGCCAACTGCGGCAGGAACAGGCGAGCGCCTTGGACGACATGGTGGTGGCGGCTTGGCCGGCCGCCGAAGTGCACCGCCGCGCGCAGCAAACGCCGCAACTGGCGGCCTGGTTCTCGAACCTGCTGGCGCGCCGCTTGCAGGAGGCGCACGACCGCATCGAGACGCTCTCGTTCGACCCCATTCCCAAGCGCCTGGCGCGGGTGATTCTGCGCCATGCCCACCGCTTCGGCACGGTGCTGCAGGACGGCCGTATCCGCGCCTTGCCGCTCACGCACGAGGCGTTGGCGCAAGAGGTGGCCACTTCGCGCGAGATCATCACCCACCACATGAACCACTTTCGCGCCCGCGGGTTGCTGAACTACTCGCGCAAGGCGATCGAAGTGGCGCCCGACCGGCTGTCCAGCGTCTTGATCTGAGGCGCGGCCGGACTAGGTCGCCAACTGGACATGGCGCGCGGTGCGGTGGTCGCGCAGCAGCTCGGGTGATAGCACCTTGCGCAAATAGAGCTTGCTCTCGGCGTTGTCGAAGGGATGGCGCTCGAATTTCACCACCTCGAACTGCAAGTGGTCGAGGGTGGCGCGCATGCCGTGGAACTTGTTCTTGGTCTTGACCACGATCTCCTGGAAGCCGGCGCGGTGCGCCCACTCCTCTTGCTGCTCGGTCAAGGCGCGGTAATGACCCTGTCCGCGCCAGTCGCGGCGCGTGCCGCCGATCCAGCTATAGAAGACGCGCCGGCCCGCCAATGTCACGCAGTCTTGCAGGCGGGCGGCGAGATCGGCCAGTTGCGCGTCGCTCTCGACGGCGCGCAACTCGTGGCCGACCTTGAAAGCCACCGGCACCATGTGCTCGGGCTCCTCCAGCGCGGGCGCCAGCGCCATCAAGATCAAATGCTGGCGGTTTTCCAGCCGCTGCCATAGCTCGTGGGCGGTCTTTTTCTCGCGGAACTCGTCGAAGTACTGCTCGAGGTATTCGACCTCCAAACTGCCGCGCTCAAGCGAATACTGGCGGATCGTGTGCGGCACGGCGCGCCTCCTCAACTCGGCGGCGCCGCCGCCGGGCCGCCCACGCGATAGAGGCGGGGGTAGCGGCGCTGGCGCTCCGGCAGCGGGGGAAAGGCGGCGTGCGGCTCGCTCTGGTACCAATAGGCGACGGTGAAATAGTTGTCGGAGCGGTGGTTGGCGTGGCCGTGCTCGAGCGTGACCCGCAGCGAGCGCTCGAAACGAATGGGGTCGGGCAGATGCCAGCGATAAAGGCACCAGCGCCCGCCGACGCGCTCGGGGTTCACGATCAAGGGCGCGCCGTTGTAAGGATAATGAAACGGCTGGCCGCCGAAGTCCCAGGCGCCGTTGAAATAATCCTCCGAGCCGGTGCCGTTGATCGTCGGCAGGAGCGCGCCGTCGATGAAGATCATGTCGTCGCCTTCGCCCCACCAGCCGTCTTGGTTTTGCAGCACGCCTTGCGTGACGCCGACGTACTGGCCGCGGCCGCTGGCTTCGAGCACCACGTAATTGCCCCGCCCGTCGCGGTTTTTCCGGTCTTCGACCAGGGGATCGCCGTTGCTCCGCCAGTCGTCGGTCCAGCCCCGGCAGGGCGCCGCCTGGCGGTATTGGGCGTGAAAGTAACCGAACTCTCCGGGCAGTTCGGGCCACAGCTCGTAGTCGATGTTCGAGTAATAGGCGCCCACGTCGCGCGGCCCCTCGTTGCTGACCGTGATTTTGGCGGCGCGGCGGAAGGGCATGGGCAGATAGCAGTTCAGCGCCTTGACCGAAGCCACCGACATCGCCGCCGAGGCATAAAGGACGTATTCATTAAGGTTAAGGCCGAAAAAATCACCGACCGGAACCTCGACCGACGGGGAGGCTTCCTCATCCCAATACATGCGCAGAACAAGATCCTTGAGATGGTTGGCGGGGCCGGCAATGGTGGCCCAGACGTGGCGAATGACGCCGGGCCCTTCACTCTCCAGCAAGACTTGCGTGGCGCCGGAAGGGATGCGGAAGAAATCGGCATTGCCGCCGCTGCGATCGAAACTCGAGGCCTTGAGCGTTCGCGCCGTCGTTAAACGAGCCGGACCGAGGTCGGGGCCTGAGCCGGAAACCGGTGCCGGGGGCGCGGCCGCCGCCGGGCGCCCCAGGAGCGGCAGCAGCGTCCCGAAAACCGGCGCGGCGCGCAGCAATCGGCGGCGGGAAGGCTGGGACGGGGAGGCGGCGGAAGAGATCTCTTCTCGATCAGACACGGGCGACTCGCGGGCAAGCAGTGAAGCCGCAAGTGTACCACCGCGCGACCGCGCGCCTCAGCGCTTGCGCGGCGCGCTCGGCGCGGAGCGAGCGCCCGCCTGTACGGGGTGTAGTTCCGCCGCCAAGTAGCGCCCTGGCCATTGGCAGCGGGGGCACGTGACGCGGTAGATGCCGAAGTGGTCCAGCTTGACACAATGCGCGGTGGTGAAAACGGCGCCGCAACGACCACATTTCACGGAAAACCCGGCGAGCTTCGGCATGGAGCGTATCTCTGGAAGCGGCGCTTAGCCGGCGCCCAGGAATTTGGATGCAAATTCTTTCCGGCGCGGTGCCCCGGCGAGATTTCGTGCTCATCGGCACCGATCGGCGCGGTTTTGCTCCCCAACCCTCCCCGGGGGACGGCTATAATGGGCAGGTCCCCACGGCGGTAATCGGGAGTCGCCCGGAGCGCGCAGGCCGCTCGCCGGCTTTCGCGGCAGGCTTCGAGAGCCGGCCGGAGCGCTTGGCGCAATTGGGAGTTGGCCGTGGGACGGCGCCGATCGGCGCCGTGGCCGCGGTTCGGGAGCTAAATTCTTTTCAGTGATTCGCCGTTCCCCCTTCTCCCTCAAGCCCGGCGGTGGGCCCCGAGTGCGAGCGCGCCACTGGGCGCTGCTCGCGGGGTTGCTCTTGCCGCTGAGCGTGCTGCCGCTTCGCGCCCAGGCCGCCGGCGGCAGCCCGCCGCAGGCCACGCCCACCGGCCCTAACCTCATTTATTCCATTCAATGCTTCAATAACCACCGCGTCCCTTGCTCGACCATTCAGGCGCGGATTTACTCCCGGCCCGGCTCGGTTTACGACCCAGACCAGATCAACCGCGATTTCAACGCGTTGTGGAACACCGGCTTTTTCGACAACATCGCCTTCAAGCGCGTCAACACTCCCAAGGGCATCATTCTGCAAATTTGGGTCACGGAGCGACCCTTAATCCGCAGCATTAAATACAACGGGCTCAAGTCCATCACCGAGTCCGACATCCTGGATCGCTACAAGGCGCGCAACGTCCATCTGGAGATCGACAGCCAGTTCGATCCGATGATCGCGAAGCACGCCATCGACGCCATCAAGGAGCTGCTCTCCGAGCACGGCCGCCAGTACGCGACGGTCAAGGACATCATCACGCCCATGCCGCCCAGCTCGGTCGAGCTGACGTTTCAGGTGGACGAAGGCCCCAAGGTGCAGGTCGGGCACATCGACTTCACCGGCAACCGAGTTCTCTCCTCCGGGATGCTGCGCTCCAGCATGAAAAATCTGCACCCGATCGGCATACCCTACTCGCTGCTCTTCGAGCACCTCTTCAGCAAGACCTACGACCAGGCCAAACTTTCGGAGGACTTGGAGCGGGTGCGGGAAAGCTATCAGGACCGCGGCTATTTCGAGGCGGTGGTCGAGGACCCATCCCTGAAGCTGCGCACCACCCACAGCACGCGCATCCTGTTCTGGGGTGGCCACGAAGGCAAGAAGGTGGACATCACGATTCCCGTCGTAGAGGGCAAGAAATACCACGTCGGGCAAATCAACTTCATCAACAATCTCGCCATCACGAACGTGCGCATGCTCGAAGGCGTCTTCGGCGTCCATCCCGGCGATGTGATGGACGTCAGCAAGATTCGCAAGGGGCTGGAGAATCTGCGCAAGGCCTACGGCCAACTTGGCTACATCAATTTCGTCGCCAATCCGGATTTCAAGCCCAACGAAGAGAAGCAAACCGTGGGCATCACCATGGACATGCAGGAAGGCAAGCCCTTTTATGTCCGTCGCATCGAGTTCACCGGCAATACCACGACGCGCGACAAAGTGATCCGCCGCGAACTGCAGGTGCAAGAGGGCGAGCGCTTCAACTCGCAGGCATGGCAGAACAGCCTTTTGCGCCTCAATCAACTGGGCTACTTCGACGAGATCAAGCCCGAGGACGCCACCATCCACCAAAACACCACCGGCCCGGAAGGCGAGGTGGATATCGACCTGCACCTGCATGAAAAGGGCAAGAACGCCATCGGCCTCACCGGCGGCGTGAGCGGAATCGCCGGCAGCTTTCTCGGCCTCAACTACTCCACTAACAACTTCCTAGGCTTGGGCGAGACGCTGTCGTTCTCGACCCAATACGGCTCGCTCGAGCATGCCGTCCAGTTCGGCTTCACCGAACCTTACTTGATGGATCGCCCGATTCAGCTGGGCTTCACCATCTATGGCTCCAGCTACCACTTCGATCAGGCCAAGCAGGCGTCGATCTTCTACGGCCAGAACCTCGAGCCCTACTTCCAGTCGATCGCCGGCCCAAATCAACAAGGCTTGTTGAACTATTTGCAGTCCAGCCACGGATTCACCATCAGCACCAGCTATCCGCTGAAGCGCACCTTCACGCGCGTCGGGCTGACTTACGGCTACGACGTCTCGAGCCTCAACCCGATCACCAACAGCGCCAAGCTCTTGTTCAACTCGATCTCCTTCAACGGCATCAACCAGCCCAATACGCTGTCCGGCATTCGCACCAGCCGCATCATCCCCTCGATCATGTACAACACCGTCAACAGCGTGTTCTTCCCGACGGCGGGCAAGGAGATCGAGTTCACCACGCAATTTGCCGGTCTCGGCGGCAACGTCAAGCTGATCGAGCCGACTTTCCAGATTCGGTACTTCCACAAGGCCTTCTGGAACAACGTAATCGGCCTGCGCTTCCTGGGTTCGATCGTGAGCGGCTACGGCGGCGGCACCGCGCCGACTTTCGATCGCTTCTACACCGGCGGCGAAAACACGATCCGCGGCTTCGACCTGTTGGCGGTCACGCCCATCGCGATGATCCCCTCGATCAACACGGTCTTTCTCTACGATCCGTCGCAGCCGTGCACGCCGGTACAGGCCGCCTTCGGCGGCATTGCCTCCGGACAAGGGGGCTGCGCGCCGCTGACGCTGAAAATTCCCGCCCCCACCCCCACCAACCCCAACAACGTGGTCAGCCGCACTTTCCCGATCCTGGTGCCCAGCTACCAGCTGACAACCCCGGGCGGCGACACGCAGGCCATCGGCAACTTCGAATACCGCATCCCCATCGTCGGGCCGGTCAATTTGGTCTACTTCGTGGATGCCGGCTTGGACCGGGTTTCGTTCTTTAATCAACTGCGCGTCAACCCCACGGTGCTGAATACGCTCGAGACGGAATTCCACCGGCCCTTCAACCCTCGCATCCCCTTGGCGGCGGGCACCAACAACCAAGTTCGGCTTTCGACTGGGCTGGAACTGCAAGTGTTGATGCCGGTGATTCACCAGCCTTTCCGCGTTTATTACGCCATCAACCCGCTGCGCGTCAACGAAACCATCGTTCCGCCGACGCTGGCCAGCGCCCAGGATTTCAACGGCCAGATTCCTGCCGCTTTCCAAAGCAACCCCGCGGTGCAGCAGGCCTTGTCATTCACGCTGCACCAGCTCCAGACCGGCACGCCGCTGCCCTTTCGCGAGGCGCCGCACGTGTTCCGCTTCACGATCGGCACCACGTTTTGAGAACGGGTTTGCCGCGGGATATACTGGGAAGAACTCCATTTTTTCTTTGAGGATCCGCATGCGACTTCAGGTATCGATCGCGGCTTTGGCTTTTTTGTGCGCGGGGCTCGGCGCCCAGGCTCCGCCCGCCTCCGCTCCGGCGAGCGCAGCTAGCGGCAAGATCGGCATCGTCAACGTTCAGACCGCCATCCAAAACTGCCAGGAGGGCAAGAAGGCGGTGGCCGACCTCAATTCGCAGTTCGGTCCCAAGCAAGCGGACTTGCAAAACGAGAGCAAGCAAATCCAGCAGCTGCAAAAGCAACTGCAAGATGGCGGAAACACGCTCAGTGCCGACGCGAAGGCCGAGCTGACGCGCACCATCACCAGCAAGCAGAAGGATTTGCAGCGCGCCTACGATGACGCGCAGAGCGAGTATCAGAACGCCCAGAACGACGTCATCAACCGTATCGGTACGAAGCTGATGAAGGTCATCAACAGCTATGCCCAAGCGCACGGCTACACGCTGATCCTGGACGTCAGTTCGCCGCAGACCCCCGTGCTCTTTGCCACCAAGGCTCTCGACCTCACGCCCGAGATCGTTCGCCTTTACGATCAGCAGAACCCGGCGGCAGCCGCGGCAGCCAAACCGGCCGCCGCCACGCCGCAGCCCTAAAACTGATAAAAGCTCATCTCCTGCGATCGTTTCTCGACCCAGAGCCGGGCATCGGAGTGGATGCCATTGATGCGCACGAGCACGACCAACCCGCTGCTGTGACCGCCGGGCGGTTCCGTGACGCGCTCGATTTTATAGGTCTTGATTTTCCCCCAAGGGCTGCTGGGCCCCCAATCCTGCATGAAAGAATCCATCGAATACGCCTTGGGGTCCGGCTTCCAGATGTAGTACGCCTCCTGGAAATTGCCGCGCAGCAAAGCGCCGAAAAAGCTATTCACGGTGCGGCGCGCCTGGTAGTAGGGCCAATACCAATACACCCCAATCGCCACCACAACCACTATCACGACGATCAGGATCGTAGTGTTGCGGCGCCGGGCGCGTGCGCGGTCGAAGGGAGCGGCATCGAGCAGGGTCATGGGCGGGAGCCGAGCCAACCTGGCTGGCACCCTCCATTGCACCAGACCTGAGCCGCTCCGGCAAGCGGTGGGCGGCGGCGCCCGCCGATTTTCACTAGGCGCCGCATCGTTTTGTTCTCGGCCAGCCGCCGCGCGCGCATGCACACACTACAATTGTGTGCACCATGCCCAAGCGGAGCATTGTGGTGTTGGCGGGCGGCTTTTCGCCGGAACGCAACGTCTCGCTGGCCGGTGCGGCGAATATCGCGGCTCAACTGCGGCACGGCTCGCGCTCGGCCGTAGTGGTGGATCTTTCCTGCGGCGAGCTCAGCCGCGAGCAAGAAGCCGGCTGGCTGGCCGGCCCCATTCCCGACGCTCCCAACTCCGAGAAGCTGGCGGCGCTCGAGCGCGCGACCGACGTCTTCGCCCTCTTGCAATCGCCGGCGTTGCGCCAGGCCGAAGTCGTCTTCCCCATCTTGCACGGCGCCTTTGGCGAAGATGGCCGCTTGCAAGCGTTGCTGGAGGCGGCCGGCCGGCCCTATGTGGGCAGCGACTATCTCGGGCAGGCGCTGGCCATGAATAAGCACGTCGCCAAGCAGCTTTTCGCGCAAAATGGCGTGCCCACGCCGGCTTGGTCGCGCATCTTGCGCGGTGACACGCCGCCCGTCCCCGCCGCCTATCCGCAAGTCATCAAGCCAGCCAACGCCGGCTCGAGCCTGGGTGTGAGCATTTGTGACAAAGCCGCCGACTTTCCCGGCGCCCTGGCCCGCGCCTTTGCCTACGATCGCGAAGTGCTCATCGAGCAATTCATTCCCGGACGCGAGTTCACGGTGGGGGTGCTCGGCGAACGGGTGCTGGCCGTGGGTGAAATTCGCGCCGGCGGCGCCTTCGACTACCAAGCGAAATACCGTGGCACTACGACGCGCGAGATCTTCCCCGCCGACCTGCCCGCGCCGCTCGTGGCCCGCGCCGGCGAACTGGCGCGGCTCGTGGTGGAAGCGTTACGGCTGCGCCACTATTGCCGCATCGACTTCATCCTCGGCCCGGGGGACGAGCTCTTCATTCTCGAAGCCAATGCCGCGCCCGGCATGACGCAAAAGAGCTTGTATCCACAGTCGGCGCAAGCGGCCGGCTTGAGCTTTCCCGCCGTGTGCGAAGAGCTATGCGCGATGGCTATTCGCGACGCCCGCCGCTAGCCGCTCGACGCGCCAAGCGTGCTCGGCCCGCGCCAGTTGCCGCCGCCAGGCACGCGGCGAGGCATGCCAGCGCGGGCTGATCGCGATGCGGCGCCCATGCCAGGGATCGGCCAAATTGGTCAGGCCGCCGTAACAGCTCAGGCAGCAGCGGTAGCCGGCCGCCACCACCGCCCGCCGATCCTCCTCCCGGCAGTCCTCGCGGCCGCCATAGGGGTAGGCGAAGTCGACGACGGCCACGCCCAGCCGCTGCTCGAGTTCCCGGCGCGAATCCCGCAATTCGCTATCGCGCCGCGCCGGCTCGCAGGCGGCCAGCCGCGCGTGGGTACACGTGTGCGAGCCGATGCCGAAGCCGGCGGCGGCCAACTGCCGCGCCTGCGCCCAGTCCATGACCGGCGGCGGCGGCGCGTAAGCCGCATCCCAGGGGAAAGACCGCCCCAAGCCGATCCAGGCACTGGGCAGAAAGAACGTAGCCGTCAGTCCGAGGTCGGCAAGGATTTCCGCCGCCACCAGGGCGTTGTCGGCGTATCCGTCGTCGAAGGTAATGGCGAGGCGCAGCCGCTCCGCCGTGCCGAGCGTGGCGCCCGCCGCCGGCTGAAAACAGCTCGCCAGCGGAATCACATCCGCGGTTTCCCGCCACCAGGCGCAGAGCCGCCGAAATCGCGCCGGGGCGTAACTCAATTCGTCGGCGGGATTCGCGGCGATGCGGTGGAACGCCACGATGCAAACAGGGTCTCTCCAAGTTGTTGCGCCCTGATCGCGCTCTCTCATGTTGGGTTCACCTCCCGGCCGCCGGCCGGGCCGCGCCAATTTCGCCAGGTCGCGGCCGCCCATAGCGCGCCGCGTCCGCGCCAGCCCCGCGCCAAGGTGACACGCAAGGTTTGCCTCTGGCCCGTCGCCCAGCGCAGTTTGTATGGTTCGGCGCCGCGCAGAAGTTCGAAGACGTGCGTGCGGCGGCGGATCAGATCCGCCACCACCGCGCTCAGCAAGACCGTGCCCGGGTTGTACGCCGCCGAGCACGGATCGAAGCCGCTCTGAAAAAAATAGAAGCGGCCGGCGCGCGCGTAGCCGTATAGCATCGCCGCCGGACCTGCTCCCGCCCATAGTTCGTAAATGCGCGCCTCGCCCCGCCTCGCCAAGGCCGCCGCGAGGCAGCGGTGAAACTGGCACTGGCGGGGATCGGTGAAGAGGCCGCGCTCGCCCTTGCCGGCGCGGCGCAGGTTGTGAAGCCGAAACAGTCGCTGCAAGCTTGCCTCCAGTTCGCCCGCGCTCTCGACCACGCGCGTATCCGGACCGCCGAATTGCCGCTGCCAGCGGCGCCAACGGCGGCGCATCTCGGCGCGAAAATTGGCGGACTTGGCGGCCAGAAAATCCTCGAAGGAATCCGGCAGTTCGACGTAGGGCAGCACGTCGTCCATGGCGCTGCGCGCCGTCCAGCCCGCCGGCGCGGTGTCGGCCCGCAGGGCCGCCGCCAGCCGACCGTCGGAGCGCAAGGCTCCTAGGCGGCAGAGCGCTCCCGCACCGCCGCGCAGAACCGCGCTCAGGAGTTGGCCGATCAGCCGCGGCTGCGGCTCGGCCGCCTCCGCCCACAACAGATCCAAATCGTCGCCGCCGTCCCCGGCCCCCAGCAACTCGACGCGCCAGCCGCCCGCGCCGCGCCGCCGCCGCTCGCAAGGCAGCGCCGCGAGCCATTCGCCCGCGGCATCGGATAACAGCGCGAAATGAGGCGCGCGGCTGGCGGCGAAGACGGAACACCAGGCCTCGATCCAGTCCCAGCCGAGAAACGGGTTCTCATTGCCGGCGGCGGCCTGCAAGCGCCGCCACGCGTGCTCGCAAGAAGCGAGGTCGCGCCACCGCGAGATGACCTCAATTCGCACCGGCCTCTACTCCGGCGTCACCGACGCGGCGCGGGGTTGTCCTCGCGGGCGCAGCAGCCCGGCCAGCGTGCTCCACGCCGCCTCCACCACGCCCCGATGCCGCAGGCAGAGCAGCGCCGCGTAGCTCGCCGCGCCCAGCGTCACCAGCGCCGCCAGCGCGGGCAGCGGCGCCCACGCCGCGACTTGCGGCCGCGCCAACGCCACCACCACCGCGATTGCGAGGCTGCCCTCGAAAGCCGGCGCAAGCGCCCGCCACAGCTGCCGCGGCGCCACGCCCACAACCGTGAACAGCAGGGCACAGTGCACGCCGGTCATCAGCCCGCGCGCCGCCACTTCGCCCCAAGCCACGCCGACAATGCCTCCCCACCGCGCCCCACAAATTAGCGACGGGGGCAAGATCACCCACCACAGAAAAGTCAGGCGGCTCAAAATATCGGGGCGGCCGATGGCCTTATAGGCATCGCCAAAATGATGGGTCACGCAGCGCAGCGCCGCGTACACCGCCAGCACTTGCAGCGCCGGCACCGACTGCGCCCAATGGCGGCCGTAAACCGCGAACACCAAGTCGCGGCCGAGCAGCGCCATGCCCACCGCCAGCGGCAAGCCGAGTAGCACGGAATAGCGGATGGTTTGGAGCAAGGCGCGGTGCAGCGCTTGTCGATCGGCCTGCATCCGGCTGAGGGCGGGAAAAATCACGCCGGTGATGATATTGAGCACGCTGATCAGCAAAACCTCGGGAATCCGAAAAGCCAGGTTGTAGAAGCCCAGCAGCGTGTCGCTCAACATGCGGCCGATGGTGATGGTGTCGAGATTCGCGAGGATGGTCCCGCTGGTCTCCATCAAGTAGATGTGCTTGCCATAGCGCAGTAAATGGCGGGTCAAGCCGGGCTGCCAGCGACGGCGCGGACGCCAGGGCACGACCCGCCAGAGGACGATCACGGATGTGACCACGCCCACCCATTGCCCCCAAATCAGGCTCCAGGCGCCGAAATGCAGCACGGCGAGGAGCACGCTGGCCAGCCCTTTCGCGCCCGCCAGACCCATATCGGGCAGCAGCTTGGCGCGAAACGCCAGGGCGCGGCGCAACAGCGTATCGTGAGTACCCCCCAGCGCGGTCAGAACCAGGCTGGGCGCCAGCACCCGCAGCATGGGGCGAATCAGCGGCTCGTGAAAGTAGCGCGCCACCCACGGCGCGGCCCACCATGCGGCGGCGGCGGCGAACGCCGAGCTCAGCAGAGTCAGCCAAAACACCGGCGCGGCGGCGGCCGAGACGTCGCCCGGCTCGAAGATCAGCGCCGAGTACAGTCCCAAGCGGCTGAAAATCTCGAGAAACATGATGCAGGTCAGCACCACGGCGATTTCGCCGAAATCGCGCGGCGCGAGTAGGCGGGCCAGCAGCATGATGGAGGCAAAAACGACGGCCTTGCCGAGCACGAAGGAAGAGCCGGCCCAGGCCAACCCGCCCACCACCGAGCGCCGCGTGACCTCGGCCTCGCCCGCCACCGGCCGCGATGGCGCGCCGGCGCGGCGGACGCGCCGCCAAAGCAGCGGCGCCGAGCCCCACCAGCCGCGCCGCATTCCCAACAGGTTCGCGGCCTGAGTCGCAACGAAGAAAGACGCCGCCTCGCAGGGCGGGAGGCGGCGCCCGGCGCGCGCCAGCAGGGGAGCGACGCCGGCGGCGATATAGAAGGCCGCCTGCGCCCAAGCCGCCGCCACCACCCAAGCCGGCAAGGCGGCGCGCGCCGCCGGCAACAGCAAGGGCCCGCCGCCGGCCAGCGCGGCCAGCATGGCGAGCGGCGAAAGCGGCCGCAGTACCTGATGAAACGCGATCTTGAGGCGAGCCTCGGGCGGCATGCGCGCGAGCAGCGGCGCCGCCTCGCGCAGCACGCGCCAGCGCGCGCTGGCGATACGCGTGCGGCGATGCCATTCGTCGGCGGCCGTGGCGGCGGCCCACTCGGTCGAGAGCGCGGCGGGCGCGAAGGCCACCCGCCGGCCTTGCGCCAGCGCGTTCCAAATCAGCAGCAGGTCGTCATTGATCAATCGCCCGCCCGGCAAGGGGCGGAAACACTCGCGCCGCAGGGCGAGAATTTCCCCCGGAGCGTTGACCACCGATCCGCGCCGGCTCTCCTGCAGCATCAGCCAGCGCTCGAAGCGCCAATACGCGCTTTCGCCGCCGCCCACGCCGGCATCGGCCGCCACCATCTTGCTGCCGGCGACCGCCCCTACGGCCGCGGTCGCGAAGGGCGCGAGCAGATGCCGGAGACAATCCGGCCGATAGCGGTTGTTGGCATCGGAGAAGACCAAGATCTCGCCGCGCGCCGCCGCCACCGCGCGGTTGAGCGCCGCCGCCTTGCCGCCGCGCACCGGCGCCGAGAGCACGCGCACGCGTGGATCGCCGCAGGCGCGCGCGCGCTCCGCGGTGCCGTCGCTCGAGCCATCCTCGGCCACCAAGATTTCGATCCGGTCGTCGGGAAAATCGAGCGCCAGCGCATTGGCCAGGCGATCGGCGATGGCTTCCGCCTCGTTGTGCGCGGCGATGATCAGGCTGACGCTGGGCCAAGCCGGCGCCGCGTTGCCGCCCTCCGGCGGCGTGCTCGGCATGGCTCGCGCCCAGAGATAGATGCCGGCGGGATAGCCGAGCCAAATCAGCGCGACCAAGGCGGCGGCGCCGCAAAATAGGCTGGCATCCCAGCGCCAAAACGGCAACCCGAGCATGGCAAGCGGCAGGGGCAAGAGGCGGGCCTAAGCGCCGGAGAGCGGCGCAACCGGAGCCGGCATCGCTTCCGCCGAGCGGAGGGGCGGCCGGGCCGCGCTGGCGAAGAGCGAGGCCAATTGGCGAACCGATTGGCGCAAATCGAATTCATCGCACACGAACTCGCGGGCGCGCGCGGCCAGCACGGCGCGGCGGCCCGCGTCGCGCAGTTCCCAGATCGCTTCGGCCAGCGCCGGCGCATCGCCGGGCTCGACTAGGCAGCCGGTCTCGCCCGGGCGAACCAGCTCCGGGATGCCCGACAGGCGCGAGGCGATGACCGGCACGCCGGCCGCCATTGCCTCCATCAGCGCTACCGGCAGGCCCTCCATCCTGCCGGATCGTTCCCGAATGCTCGGCAAGACGAACAGATCGGCGCGCGCCAATTCTTCCGCGACTTCCTCTTCGGTGGCGGGGCCGGCCAAGGTGACCAATGAATCTAGGCCGCGGCGCCGGACCTCGCCGAGCAAGGGCGCATGCAATGGGCCCCAGCCCACCAGCCGGCACGTGAAGTCCAGGCGCCCGCGCAGCCGATCGCAGGCCGCCAAGAGCGTGCCGTGGCCCTTATAAGGGCGCAGCGATGCGACGCATAGCAGGCGCAGCGGGCCCTGCGGCAATGGCCGTCGCGGTTGCAAATACTTCGCCGGCCGCACCCCGCAGCGCACTAGCGCGACCTTGCCGGCCCAGCGCGGAAAGGCGCGCCGCAGCCATTGGCGATTGAACTCGCTTACGGTGGCGACGAACGCCGCCGCCGCCAGCTTGTCCTCGAGTCCCGCCTGGTGAACGTATAAGTCGTGCGCATGCAATGTGAAGCTGAAGGGAATGCCGGTCAAGCGATGCACCACCCAGGCCGTCAACGCGGGATGGGTGCCGTAATGAGCATGCACGTGCTCGATTCCGGCGGCTTGGAAACGCGCGGCGATGGCCACGGCTTTGGGCCAAAAAATCAGCGCGCCGGCCAGCGCGTTCCAGTGGCCGCGGTGCGACCACACGCTCCGCCCCAGGGTGCGCCAATAGCCGCACGGCGCCCGCCGCGCATATTCGGCGTGCGTGGCCAGCCCGCCCTCCGGCAGCCAGGGCGCGATGCGAATCGCCGCCCGCAGCCGCTCGTGGCCAGCATGCACTTTCAGCGCCGGCGCGCCGAGCAGCGGCGCGATTTCCAGCTGATGGCCCAAGCTCGCTAGCTCCTCCATCTCGCGAAGAATGAAAGTTTCGGAGATCAGCGGATAGCGAGAAAAGATGTAGCCGAGCTTCACTTCTCTCCTCGATCCCGGCGTTAGGCCGCGCGCGCGCAGGCGGCGCCGCTGCGAAGGCGGTGGCCGACCGTCTCCAGCCACACCGCCAAGGCCAGCAGATTCCAGATCTGGCGGCCATGGTCGGCGTGCCATTGCATATGCTCGCGCACCAAACCGGCGACGTATCCACGGTCGAACCAGGAGGCGAACTCCCCGCCCGGCGCCAGCAAATAGTCGTCGGCCAGCGGCCGCAGCGGGCCGCGCAACCAACTTCCCAGCGGCAAGTTGAAGCCCTGCTTGCCGGCCCTCAGCACCCAGCCCGGCAGGCGGCCGCGCATGGCGCGCCGCAAGAGGTATTTGCCGCGCAGATGGCGGAGCTTCCATCGGGCCGGCAGCGAAAACATGAAGCGCACCAAATCGGTGTCGAGCAGCGGCTCACGACCCTCGAGCGAGTTGGCCATGGTCATGCGGTCGAATTTGGTGAGAATGTCGTCGGCCAAATAGAGGCGCAAATCCAGATACAAGGCGCGATTGAGCGGATCCTTACCGCTCCATTCCCGCTCGATCTCGGCCATCACCCGGCTGGCCCCCAGCCGGGGCGGCGGCTGCCGCCACAGCCGCGCCCTCTGCGCCTCGGAAAAGATGCCGCGCCAGCGGACGGTGCGCTCCTGCAAGGGAAATCCCAGTTCGGCGCGAAACTTGCGAAAGCGATATTGCAGCGGCACCTTGCCTTGCGTGAGGGGCAGCCGATCCAGCCAAGAGGCCGGTGGTCCCGCCAGCCAGCGGCGGGGCAGGCGGTCGCACCAGCGCGAGACCTGCAACGCGCGATAGGTTTCGTAACCGGCGAAGATTTCGTCGCCACCGTCGCCGCCCAAACAAACGGTCACATCGCGCCGTGCCAGCCGCGCCACGCAAAACGTCGGCAGCGACGAGGAGTCGCCGAACGGCTCGTGAAAGTGCGCCGCGATCCGCGGCAGTTCGCTCGCCGCTTCCGGCGTCAGCACCAACTGGTGATGCTCGCAGCCGAAGCGGCGCGCCAGGCGCCCGGCGGCCCGCAACTCGGAAAAGTGCCGCTCGCGAAAGCCAACCGAAAACGTCTTGACCGGCCGCGGCGAGAGTTCCGCCATGAACGCCAGCACGGTGGCGGAGTCCAAGCCGCCACTGAGGAACAGCCCCAGCGGCACGTCGCTGACCAGCCGCCGCTCGACCGCCTGCCGCAGGCGTGCCCGCAACTGCTCGATCGCTTCCTCTTCCCGCACGTCCTCGGCGGCTTCGTTGGCTGCCCCCGCTTCGTCTTCGTCGAGCATCCAATAGCGAAATTGCCGCAGCGCTCCGGCCCGCCACCGCAGCATGGTCGCCGGCGGCAGCTTGCGAGCCGCGGCATAGACGGTGTAAGGCGAGGGAATGTAATTGAGTTCCAAATAGAGGTCGAGCGCCGCCAGGTCGGGCGCGGTGCTGAATTCGGGGTCCTCGAGTAGCGCCCCGAGCTCGGAGGCGAAAATCAGGCCGCCGGCGCGCGGAGCATAGTAGAGCGGCTTCACGCCGAAGCGGTCGCGCGCCAGCCACAAGCTACGGTCGGCGCGATCCCACAGCGCGAAGGCAAACATGCCTTCCAGCTTGCGCGCCAGCGATGCGCCGTGCTCCTCGTACAAGTGCACGAGCACCTCGCCGTCGCCCTCGCTGGCGAAGCGGTGCCCCTTGGCGCTCAGCTCCGCGCGCAGCTCGCGATAGTTGTAGATCTCGCCGTTGAAGACAGCCACGACGTCGCCGCTCTCGTTTTGAAGCGGCTGGCGCGCGCCTTCCAGATCGACGATGCGCAAACGGCGGCTCCCCAGCGCCACGTCGGCATCGTGAAACAGGGCTTCGTCTTCCGGCCCGCGGTGGCTCAGCGACGACGTCATTCGGCCCACGACGGCAGTGCTGTCCGAACGTTCGCCCCCTGCCATGCCGCATATTCCGCACATAGGTCGTTGTTTTCGCCCGCGTCACAAAGGATGAGCAAAGGGGTACGTTGGGATGCTCGCCTCGCGGTCCCCTCTTCATCGCCGCGCCAGCGGCTGCGGTGGCGGCCGCTTCCGCGGCGCGCCGGCGCCGTTGCGCTTGGCCGTCAGTTCCCGGCCCACCAGCCGCGCGATCTCATCCCAATCATGCCGATGGACCGCCATGGCCGCGCCCTGCCGCCCCATCGCCTGACACAACTTCCCGTCCGCCGACAAGCGCTCGATGGCCTGCGCCAAGGCCGCAATGTCCCTAACCGGAACCACAAGACCGTTAATTCCGGGCGTGACCACGTCGGGAAGCGCGCCAGCCGCGCTCACAATCAACGCCCGCCCAAAGCTAAGCGCCAGATGTGCGACTCCGCTTTGCGAGGCCTGGTAGTAAGGCAGAACGATGAAGGAGGCGAGACGAAAGTACCAAGCCACCTGAGGCCACGGCACGTACTCCGGCACCCAGCGCACGCAGGCGTCCAAGCCTAAGCGCCCGCCGCGTGCTTGCCACGCCTCGAGCTTGGCATCGGCAGCCGGAAAGCCGGCGATGACCAAATAGGGGCGCACCGCGGGCGGAACCGCCGCCAGGGCGTCCAGCAGCCACTCGATCCCCTTGTATTTGGTCAAGGTTCCAAACATCAACGCCACAGGAGTCGGGGGCGGCAATTGCAATCGGGCGCGCAGATCGGGATCGGGGCCGGCGGCGCGCATGCAAAGCTCGCCGGCGCCGTGCGGGATAGCCACCGCTTGCCGGCCGGTGCGCCGGCGCAATTGGTCGGCGAGCACGACTCCGTGCGCGAAGACGCAATCCAGGCGGCCAAGCAGGCGATCGCGCCAGCGTTCCTGGCGCAGCAAGCGAGAATCGGAGTGGCGGTCGAAAGAGATCACGTTATGGCAAACGTCGGCAACGGTACTGCCGGCCGCCAGCAGCAGCGCGCAAAACCAGGCGTCGCAGCGATGCTCGAAATCCCCGAAGAGCAGGGCGACCGGCCGCAGCCGCAGCGCCCACCAGAGGATTTGCAGCCACATCACCACATAGCGGGCGGCATGGATCACCCGCCGCCCGAGCGCCGGCCGGCCACCGCTCTGGCGCGGATTCCAGGTCCAAAGCCGCGGCGCAAATCCGAAGCCGGGGGCATGCTCGGCCGGCACGATTTCGGGATGCCGCGCGGTGAGCAGCGTGATCGTATGGCCTTGCCGAGCCAGCGCCAAGGCGAGCTGCAACGCATAGTGATAGAGTCCGCCCCGGGAAAAGAATTCGACCATCAGGATCTCGGGGCGTGGTTTCGGCTTCATCCCCGGCCACCCGCCGTAAGGGCGACGACCTCGCGGTAGTGCTCTTCCAGCCGCTGCCGCCAGCGCTCGGCCGAATGGCGCGCCACATGGCGCTCGCGGGCGGCGGCGCCGAGCCGCCGCGCGAGGGCCGGCGATAGCGCCGCCTGCACGGCGGCGCGCGCGAAGGCGGCCAGGTCGCCGCGCGCGACCAAGCGTCCGGCGTCGCCGAGGACTTCGCGATTGGCCTCGATATCGTGCGCCACGATCGGCAAGGCCGCCGCCATCGCCTCCATCAGGGCCGTCGGCCAGGCCTCGAACTTGCTGGGAAAAAGAAAGACGTCGGCGCTGGCCAGCCAGCCGCCAACCTCGGCGCTGTGGCCGGGCAGTCGAATGTTGGGCTGGCCGCGGACGGCGGCGCGCAGCTCTGCGCCCTCCGGCCCATCGCCCACCCAGACGAATATGGCGCCGGGCACGCACTGGGCCAGCGCGGGAATCAGCGCGAGCCATTCCCGCCATCCTTTGCCCGCGCGCACCGCCGCCACGGTCAGGAATACCGTGGCGGTTTCGGCAATCGCCCAACGGCGGCGAAATTGCGCCCGCTCGCCGGGGCTAAGGCGGGGCGGCGTGGCCACGCCGTTGGGTAGCAGCACCACGCGATCGCCGCGCAAGCCGGCGGTCAGCCAGCGCCGCCGCTGCTCCGCGCTCAAGGCGAAGATGCGGAGCGCGCCGGAGTTCAGCGCCCGCACCTCCAGCCGCTCGAGCAGCCGGGCGCGCCGCTGCGATGCCTGGCCCGGCAGGACGTGCAGCGTCGCCACCCACGGCAAGCCTAAGCCGCGCGCCAGCGCCGCGCCCCAAAGCGTGGCGTAACCCAGGTGGACGTGCAGCAAGGCTGGCTGGCAGCCGCGCACGTAGCGCTTCAGGCGGCGCCAGGCGGCGTAATCGCGCAGATGGCGCGCGCCCGCGCACCACCAATTCAGCGCATGGCCGCGCGCTTCGGCCTCAAACGACGGTTCGCAGCCGGCGCCGCGCAGCACGACCAACCGCGCCCGCCATTCGGTGCCGTGATGGTCGGCCAGATACGAGAGCGCGAGCCGCTCCGCGCCGCCCAGCCGCAGCGAATCGATCAGCCACACCACTTCTGCCGCCATCCCTTCGCCTCTGTCAAGCGCTGCCCGCGGCGGCGGCGGCCGGCGCGGCGCGCTGCCAGTAGCGGGCGACGGCGATATAACCGGCGGCTAGAGCCAGCAGGAGGTAGAAATTGCGAAAGTACGCGCCATGCAGAAAAAGGCTCAGCACTAAATAGGTTTCGAGGCTGAGTTCGACGGCAAAGGCCGCCCGCGCCCAGCGCCCCGCGCCCTTGCGCGCGAAGAGACGCCGGGCGCGGCGTAGTTCCACGAGGCAGGCGGCGATAAATCCCAGGAACACCAGCAGGCCGATGGTGCCTGTCTCCGACGCCCGCTCGATGTAGAGGTTGTGCGGGTCGCGCGCTTCCCCGCGCGGATCGAGACCCAGCCACGCGCTGTAACGCTCATAGGCGTCGGCGTAAGCGCCGGTGCCCACGCCGAGCCACGGGTTGTCGCGCCACATGAGCAGCCCCGCCAATAGCTCGCTGCGGCGACCGCGAAAGGACGCGTCGGGGATGGATTGCTGCGGGGCGGTCAGCGACAGCTCGCGCAGGGAGAGCAGACGAGCGCGGTAGGGCGCCGGAAGCACCGCCACCGTGGCCACCAGCAGCGCGGCCCCGACCGCCAGCAGCAACTTCTTGCGGCGCTGGTTCCAGGCCAAAACCGCGGCCACGAACATGATGCCCACCAGCGCCCCGCGCGAATAGGTGAACACGGCGGCCAGCAGCGTCGCGCCCGCCGCCACCGCTCCCAGCGCCCGCGACGCCGGCGCTTGCATCTCCAGAAACTCCGTCGCCGCGAGCGGCAGCGTCGCCACCAGCATCATGGCCAAAAAATTGGGATCGCCCATCGAGCCGCCCAAGCGCCAGCCCATCCGCCCGGGCGAGGTCTCCTCGTAGGTGCGGGAAGCGAAGCCGTAAAAATCGTTGCTGCTGCCCGTCATGGCCTGGTAGATCACCGGCGCGGCCATCAGCACCACCACCGCCAGCAGCGCTTGGATGGCGGCGTGCAAGCGCCGCGGCGTGCGCAGCAGGTTCACCGCCAGATAAAGGATCAGCACGCTTTTGCCGAACGACTCGAGCGCAACGATGCTGTCGGGATGGTTAATGCCCCGCCAGCCGGCCACGGCCATGACCCCGCCCCAGATCAGCAGGGGCGGCCACAGCGGCCAGCGCAGAGGCGGATGATCGCGCCGCAGCCCGTAGTGCAGGAGCCATGCGGCCGCGGTCCAGATCAGCAGCGCGGTCAGCTCCCACGTGCCGCCCGTCTGCTGCGTGATCACCGCCGGCAGGTTGCTGTAGATCACCACGATCAGCGCCAGCGCTCCCCAGGCCGGCTCGAGCAGAATGGCCAGCACGCCGGCGGCGATCGCAATACCGAGGAATAACAGCAGCGCCCGGCCGGGCGGCGCCGGGATGATCACCCAAAGCATCGCCGCGGCCAGCAGAGGCGGCCCGAAGTACCAGCCCAGATCGCGCGCGCTCCCGATGCCGGTTTGGCTCGCCATCGCCGCGCGCCCTTATTTCGCTCCGTCGCCGGACCAGACCTTGCCGAAAGTGGCCAGAAGGATTTTCAAGTTGAGCCACCAAGAACGGGCGCGCACATAGGCAATATCCAAGCGCACCCGCTCGGGAAACGCGCTCTCCCCGCGCTCCAGCACCTGCCAGAGCCCGGTCAGCCCGGGCCGCACCTCCAACCGCTCGGTTTGCCAAAGGTCGTAGGTGTCGTGGGCAAACGAGGTGGGGCGCGGGCCGACCCAGGACATCTCGCCGCGCCAGATGTTCCAAATTTGCGGCAACTCGTCGAGGCTGGCGCGGCGCAGCCAGGCCCCGGCACGCGTCACCCGCGGATCTCCGCCGAGCTTGAAGTCCGGCCACGGCACTTCGCTGCGCGCGCGTAGCTCCTCCTTGCGGCGGTCGGCGTCGGCGGTCATGGTGCGCAGCTTTAACAGTTGAAAGCGGCGCCCGCCCTGGCCGCTGCGCCACTGCCGGAAGAAGACCGGCCCCGGCGAGTCGAGGCGAATCGCCGCCGCGCAGGCGGCGACGATCAGCAAGGCGAGCGGGGCGGCAAGCAGGCAGAGCAGGCAATCGGTGGCGCGAATCGCCGCCTCCGCCCCGCGCGAGAGGGGCCGGCGGCGCGGCGGACCGGGATCGAGCCATGCGGCGCGACGGCGCGCCCGGCTGGGCGCCGCCTGCGCGCCGGTGGCCAGCGCGCTCATTCCAGGGCCTCGAGCAGGGCGTTCAGCGTCGCCCCCTGGCGAGGAAATTGCACCGGGGCGAGCTGGACTTCCATCCGCAGCACCCTTGCCAGCGCCGCCCAGCGCTCCAGCAACGGCCCCACGTCGTGGCTCTCTTCGAGCATGACAAGCAATGCCTCCGCCTCCTGGTCCCACCAGGCCAAATCGGTGATCCGCAGATCGCCGCTCAACCTGCTCAAGAAGATGCGGCGCGGCGGCTCGGCGGACGCCGGAGGCAGGCGTAAGCGCACGAGCGACATCGGCATCGCGTACCGCCGGCTGCGCGCGAACATCCGCCGCAGCGCGGCGTGCGCGTGGCGGCGATCGGGGAGAATATTGGCGGGCAGGACTCGCGGCGGCGGACGCAGCAGCGCGGAGTGCATGTCAATGGGACTGGAATGCCGCCGGACCGCGCCGCGTTGCAGCCCGGCCGGCCGCCGGGCGCGAAATTGGCGCGATGGCCGAGGCGGCTCACGCCGCCGCTCGGTAATAAGCGCGATGGCGGCGAGCATAACGGAATTCCGGCGCGCTCGGGTCGGTGCCGTTCAGCACCGATCCCAGCAGCGGCGCGCGCGCGCGACGCAAATCCTGGCAAAGCGAAAGCAGGTCGGGGATGCTGGTGCTGGCCCAGCGTGCGATCACGGTCACGCCATCCGCCAGTCCGCCGAGCAAGACCGCGTCGCCGGTCAAATTGCCGGGCGGGGAATCGAATAAGACGTAGTCGTAGCGGTTCTTCCAGCGCGCCAAGAGTTCGCGCAGCGGCCGCGGCTGCAACTGCGCTTCCGGCTCTCGCTCGCAGGGCAGCAAATCCAAGCGCAGTGCCACCGACACGGGTTCCGCCGGCAAGCCGCGCTGCGCCGCTAGCAGGCCCACGGTGTTGGGGATGCCGAAAAAGCGATGACAGGCGGGGCGGCGCACGTCGGCATCGACCAGCAACACGCGCCAGCCGGCGTCGGCGAGAGCCTCGGCGGCGCGGCAACTGGTGAGGGTCTTGCCGTCGCCGGGATTGGGGCTGGTGATCAGCAGCGCCTTGGGGGGCAGGCCCAGCCGCGCCGTGAGGTTGGCCGCCATGCGGGCGTAGGTGTCCTTAATCGGCAGCGGGGCGGAAAGGCGTTGCCCGTTGCCGGCGGCTTCGTCGCGGCCCGCCGGCATTAGGGTCCTCGCCTGTGCCGCCGCCACCGGCTGGTAACGCGGGATCACGCCCAGCGGCGCCAATTCCCGCGGCGCCGAACTGCGCACCGTCGCTCCGCTCAGCACCGTCCCGCTCCAGCGGCCGCGCGCCAGCGCGGCGCCCAGGCCCACCGCCAATCCAATCACTCCCGCCAGGCTCAGATCGAGGCCGCGCTTGGGGTACTCCGGCGCCAGCGGCTTCCGCGCCGCGTCGAGAACGTGAATGTTGGCGGGGGGCACCGTCGCCGACAAGCTCGCGTCGTTGATCTTTTCGCTCAGCGCGCTGTAAAGATCCGCGTCGCGGTCGCTGCGCGCCTTCAACTCCACGTAGCGCAGTTGCACCGCGCTGTCGTCCGCCGCCGCCCGGCGCAACTGCCCCACCTCCGCGCCCAGCGACGCTTGCTGTTGCAGATCGGCTTCGTGCCGCCGCCGCAGCGATTGCGCCAGCTGACCGCTCAGCTGGGCGGCGTCGCGTTGCGCCGCGGCCCATCTCGCCCGCGCCGCCAGTACCGGAGCGAAATTGGATTGGTAGGTAGAATCGAGCGCGTCGTAGTCGTGGCGCGCGGTGTCGAGCGCGGTCAGGGCGTTGTCCATGGCCGGCGTGCGCAGGTCGGGCGGCAGCGTCGCCAGGTCGCCGCTGAATTCCCGCTCGCGGGCGGCGCTCAGGATGGCCTCGGCGCGGGCGTCGGCCAGGTGATGGTTGGCCACGTCCAGCTGCGCCAGCAGCACGCTCTCTTCGCCGCCGGGCGGCGCCACCAAGGGCGTGAAGGCGTTTTTCCTCTGAAAGGCCAGCAAGGCCTGGTTGTCCTTTTCGATTTGCGCCCGCGCGTCGGCCAAGCGGCCGCTCAGCCAGCGTGCGATCTCCTTGCCCGCGGCTACGTGCGAGGCAAAGGAGTAGTCCAGATAGTTGCGCATCACGGCGTTGACCACCGCCGCCGCCAACGCCGCATCGTGGGAGGAATAGCGCACGTGCACGGTGTCGCTGAGCTTGTCGGGCAGCAGTTGCAGCTTGCTCAAAAAGATGCCGCTGGCGATCTGTTGGCGCGTGGCTGCGTCCAGATGTTCTTTTTTCGCCGCCAAGCCGCGCTCGATGCCCGTCAGGGCCCGGGCAATCTCCGGATCGCGTTTCTCCAGACCCATCTCCGCGATGGTGCGCGCCGCCACCGCGCGGCTGCCCATGATGGTGAGCTGCGTTTGCATTTCGCGGTCGGCGTCGTAGCTGGCAAAATCGCTCTCGGGGTGGATCTGGGTCAGGTGGGGGCTGGGCCGCTCCAGAATGATCGAGCCCTCGGCGGCGTAATAGGGGCGAATCAAGCGGCCAATGGCCAGCCCAAGGGCCACGGCCGCGAGGACGATCACGACGACCATGCGCCGGTAGTGAAAGACGGCGTCGCGGAACTGGCGCCAGGGCGAGTCCGGGCGCGGCGCCGGCTCCCACTCCAGTCCGGCCGGCGCTAGCGGCGCCGCGGGGCGGGGTTCAGCCAAGCTGTGACTTTCGTCGGCCATGTGATCCTTCCGCTGCGCGCTAATACACGCCCGCCGCCGATTGCACCCGCCAGCGGCCCGCTCCGGCGAAGAAATCCAAAATGCCCAGGCCGACGTCGCGCAGCCCGGATTCCGGCACCACGCAAATATCGTCGGCCTGCAAGCGCGGATCGAGCCGCCGCCCGTGATTGATTGCGGCCAAGTCCACGACAATCACTTGCGGCTGGCTGCGGCCCGGCACCTTGCGAATGATCCGCACGTGATGGGGATCCGCCTTGCTCAGCGGCCCACCGGCCAGGCTAAGGGCTTCGCCCAGGGTGAAGCCCGGCTTCAGCGGCACCTCGCCCGAGCGCACAACGTCCCCGGTCACGAACACCCGCTCCGCCTCGGGCACCTCGATCATGTCGCCGCTTCGCAAAATCGGATCCAAGGCGGGATTGGTGAGCACTTCATGCCGATCCAGCGTCTCGATCGCGCTGGTGACGCTGATGGTCGGCGGCTGGTGGCCGGCGGCGGGGCGGGTTTGCGCCGCGCTGCCGTGCAGCAGATAGAGCACCGTGCCCGCGCGCGTGGTGTCGATGCCGCCCGCCATCGCCAGCGCCTGCAGCAAGTGCAGTTGGCCACTGAAGGCGTAAACGCCCGGCCGCAGCACCTCGCCGGTGATCGAGATTTGCCGGCTGTTGACCTCCAGCACGCGCACGCTGACCAGCGGATGGCGCAAGAACGCTTGGTAGCGCGTCTGCAGCTTTTTTTCCAGTTGCGCCGGCGTCAGGCCGACTGCTCGGAACGGCCCCAGGAACGGCAGATCCAGCGTGCCGCTCTCGCCCACACGCGCCGTGCCGCTCAATTGATCCTGATCGAAAACCCGCACCTCGAGCAGATCGCCGGGTCCGATCGGATCGTCCGGCCCAGCGGCGCCGAAGGCTTGAATCACCCCGGAGGGGCTCACCGTAGCGGCGGTCCGGACGGGCGCCGCCGGGGCGGGCAAGCCCTGGGCGCCGGCCAGCGCGCAAGTTAGCGCCACGACGAGGAGCGCCGCGGGCTCGGTCCAGCGCTTACCCCGCGACTTCATAACTCGGCGCGGCGCGCCTCGCGGCCGTTATCCAGCCCGCTGCCGGCCAGGATCGGCTGCACCGGCGTTTCCGCCAGCGGGCGGCGTGCGACCCGCATGCGACTCGTCTCATTGAATTGCTGCACCGCTTCGAGCAGCGGCGCGCCCCCAAATCGCTTGGCTGCCGCAATGAGGGCGGAAAGGTCCTTGGGTAGGCAGCGCCCGCCGAAGCCGCGCTCGGCGGTCACGACGGTATGGGAGCGGCCGACCCGCTCGTCGAGCAGCCAAAGCTCGCGCAGTTCATCGAAGTCGATTTGCATGGCAGCCGCCAGGTCGAAAAATTGATTGGCGAAGGCCACCTTGGTGGCGAGAAAACAGTTCTCCATGTACTTCGCCATTTCCCCCAGCTTGGCCTGGGTCAGCACATAACGCGGCTTGGGACCGAGCACCTCCTGATAGGCCCGCAGCACGTGCTGGGCATGCGGCCGCGGCCCGCCGATGATCACGAAACCGTGGTTCTCGATGTATTTGAAGGGATGCCATTGGGTTTCGCCCACGTATTCCGGGCTGAAGCACAAGGGCTTGGCGTATTTCAGGCTGAGCGCATCGGTGGTGCCCGGCGGCACGGTGGATTTAATGCAAACCGCCGAGGCCTGCAACCAAGCGACCACCTCTTCGACGGCGCTGACGTCCGCGCTGCCATCCGCCGCCATCGGCGTGGGCACGGCGATGAACGCCACCTCCGCGCGGTTGACCGCTTCGCGCTCGGCCGCGCCATTGTAACCACGCAGGAACTTGTCGTAGATGCGCACCCGTCCTTCACCGCCGAACAGCGCGCTCAGCGCATGGCCCACCACGCCAAAGCCGACGATTCCAATTTCCATCGTTGCGGCGGCCTCCTTGCCGCCCGTGGCGGCCCGCGCGGCGATGCGCGCGGAACTGCAACGTCATCGAGTATTGGCCAGCATACGAACCGGGAACAATCGTGCAATGGTTGCAGTGCCCGGCGATGCTGGTTGCAGGCCAAACTCCTACCTTGGTTGCACGGCGGCACGACTACGCGTCGCATCCTACTGGCCGGAATGAACGCTCGCGGCCGCGACGATGCGCAGGAAACGGTACGCTTGCTGCTGGTCCTCGAGTTCGTGATCTGGAACGATATTGCCGCCGCCGCCCTGCGCTCCGCCGCCGGCATCGAGGTCGTTGGCGCCGTAACCCCCGAGCGGCTGGCGCGCGGCGGCGTGCCGGCAACCGCCGACGTGGCCCTGGTGAGCTTGCCCGTGTCGCCGGCTCGCTGGAGCCTGTTCCGCCGCTTGCGCGACAAGTTGCGCCCCGCGCGCTTGCTGGTGGTGGGCGGCGGCGATCCGGTCTATGCCACCCGGCTGTTGCGCGCCGGCGCCCGCGGCTATCTTTACGGGGACGGCAACTTGTCGTTGCTGGTCAAGGCCATTCGCAACGTCGCGCGCGGCGAATTGTGGGCCGACCACCGCCTCGCCGCCTCCGCCCTCGAACCCGGCCCGGGCGGCGAGGGGGAAGCCGCTTGGCTGACCGATCGCGAAGCCCGCGTGCTTGCCGCGGTAGTCGAGGGCAAGCGCAACAAGGAGATCGCGGTGGAGTTGGCCATCACCGAAGCCACCGTCAAAACGCACCTCAATCGCGTGTATCGCAAATTGGGCGTCAGCGACCGCCTGCAAGCCGGGCTGGCCGCCGCCGGCTACGTGGACGAGCCGCTCAAGCGGCGGCGGCCGAATTCCGCGCCGGCTGCGTCGCCTTAGTACGCGTACAGATGGCCGATCGCGGCGCGCTCCGCATTGTTCGTCGTGATCAGCGTGGCCGACTCGGCGTGGACGAGCGTATAGCCCAACGCCATCAGCCGCCGCACCATGCTCTCGGCACGGCTCAGCCGATGCGCGCGCCCCAATCCGTGCATTTCGATCAACAGCTCCGGGCGCCAGCGGTCGAGCGTCTTCGCCGCCCCTTCGATCACTTCCCCTTCCATGCCCTCGACGTCGATCTTGACGAATTGCGGCGGCGGAAGCCGCAACTCGCCGATGAGCGCGTCAAGCGCCGCGACCTCGGCTTGTCCCACGCGCCACCGCAGCGGCGTATCGGCTTCTTCCGCCAACGAAGCGGTCGTGGTCATGCACGGCAACATGAAGATGCTGCGCCGTCCCGGACCCCGCCCCACTGCCATCTCCACGCCGCGCGCGTTGCGAATGCGGTTCAGCCGCAGATTGCGCGTGAGCTTGCGAAAATTGCGCGGCTGCGGCTCGAAAGCCACGACCTGCCCGCGCAGCCCCACCCGCCGCGCGAAAAACAGCGTATAGGCGCCGCTATGGGCGCCGATGTCATAGACGACCTTGCCTTCCCACGAAAGGCCTAAAAGCAGGCGCTCTTCGGGACTGGCTAACCCAAACAAACGCGCCCAATGCGGACACGACCACCAGTCGCAAGTGCGAAAGCCCTGCGCTAATCCGTGCCGCAGCACGCCGGGGCGATAGCGGCCCAACGGACCCAGCCAGCGCCGCAACCCAGAGTAGTCGCGGTTCTCCGGCGCCGCCGGCAGCTCCGGCGCACCGCCGGGCTGCGCGATTGGCCCTATCCGGTTCATGTCTTGCTCATGGGTTAGACACGCTAGCGAGCGCGCGCGGATAGTCCGCGATGCGGGCAGCCAAAAGTTCGCTCCCCCGCCATGTCAGGATGCAGAGGCATACGCAGCGCCGATTTTAGCAGCCAAAATGAAATCGCTTTCGCTCAACCCGCCGATGCTGTGGGTATACGTGGTCACCGCCACTTTGCCCCAGCTCAACTCGATATCGGGATGATGACCTTCTTTTTCGGCGATTGCGCCAACTCGGTTCACATACGCCAACGCCGCGGCGAAATCGGGAAACTTGAATTCCCGGCGGAGATGGTGTTCTTCGACGATTGGCCAATCGGGAAGCTGCCGATGCAAATTATCCAATTCGGCGCCCCGCAGCGGCGCTGTGCCGCCACGGCAAGGCACACAAGATTTCTGTGTTAGGTCGCCCATGTTCGGCTCCTGTCCTGGGTGCTTGTTCGTTCTTAACCTTAGCACCGCAACTCTCCTTCCGCCGCTTTTGCCGGGTGTCCAGGTAAATATTCCGCGCTCCCCGGCGCAGCGCGGCCGATGTCCGTGCTGCTATCGCTTCCATTTGCCCAGCATCCCAATTTGGCACGGCAATTGCCTTACCCTCCACAGAGTGCGCGGAAGGGGGGAGCGAAGGGGAGCACGATCTCCCGCTGCTCCGCCACCATCACAGGAGGAATTTCCATGCAGTTGAAGTCTCACAAGCTCTTGGCCGCTCTCACCATGCTTTTTGCAATGGGGCTCTTCGCCGCGATTTGCCCGGCGCAGGATCAGAGCAGTCAAAGCCAACAAAGTCAACCACAGCAGGGCCAAATGCAGAGCAATCAGGTCACGGCCACCGGTTGTCTGCAAAAAAGCGGTTCGAATACCTACACCCTGACTGATCAGGCCTCGAATCAAACTTACACGCTGACCAGCAGCAACGTGGACCTCAGCGCCCACGTGGGGCACCAGGTAAAGGTGACTGGTACTCCCTCGTCGGCTAGTGCTTCGAATCCAAGTGCCAGCGGCCAGCCTTCCGGCCAAGAGCAGCAGCAACAGGCCCAGACGATCGATGTTTCGAGCCTGGAAATGGTAAGCAACTCTTGCTCGAGTGGAGGCGCGAGCGGCAGCACTGCCAATCCGCCCCATCTGCGCTAGTTGCGGAACGGGGTATGCGCGAGGCGCCCGGGAATGCGGACCCGGCGCCTCGTTTTTTTTGCCCGCTATTCGGGAACCGCCACGCGTTGGGCGATCTCGTCGAGAATCGCCGCGGCTTGCTCGGCATTGCGCTCGAGATGCGCCAAAGCCGGCTTGAGCATGACGCGGTGCGAGGCGACCGGCACGAAGAGCCGCTTGACGTCTTCGGGCGTGCAGTAAGAGCGGCCTTCGATGAGGGCCCGCGCCTGCGCGGCGCGGTGCAGCATCATGCTGCCGCGGGGACTAACACCCAAGGCCAGCGAGGGATGCTGGCGCGTTTCCCGCACCAGCGCCAACTCATATTCCAGTAGCGAATCCTCAATGCGCACCGCGCGCGTCCGCTGCTGTAGCTCCAAGACCTCGGCGATCGAGAGCACCGGTTGCAGCGTGGCCAGCAATTCGGCCCCTGCTTCGCCCTGCAGGATCGCCTTTTCGTCCGCGGCCGAGGGGTAGCCCATGCGAATCCGCAACAAGAAACGGTCGAGTTGCGACTCCGGCAGGGGATAGGTGCCCTGATGTTCAGCCGGATTCTGCGTGGCAATGACCAGGAACGGACTGGGCAGCGGGTGCGTTTCGCCATCCGCGGTCACCTGCCGCTCGTTCATCGCCTCCAGCAGGGCCGATTGCGTTTTGGGCGTGGTGCGATTAATTTCATCCGCCAACACCACATGGGCAAAGATAGGTCCGCGCTTGAATTCGAATCGCTCGCTCGCTCGGTTGTAGACGCTGACCCCGACCACGTCGCTCGGCAGCAAGTCGCTGGTGAACTGCACGCGCTGCAAGCTGCAATCCATTGAGCGCGCTAGCGCTTGCGCCAGGGTCGTTTTCCCCACGCCCGGAACGTCTTCGATCAGCAGGTGGCCGTTGGCGAGCACCGCGATCAGCGCCATGCGCACCGCCTCCCCGGAGTTGCGCACTACGGCGCGCAGCGATGCCTCTAGGCGAGCGATGGATTGGGCGCTGGCAGCTTCGGGCAAGGTTCTCCTCCGGGGCAGTTTACCATCCCGGCAATTCCCTCTCGGCCGGCCCGCCGGGGCCCGCAGCGGCCTGGCAACTCGCATCTAACTGACAGAAACCAAAAGGCTTATTTTTACCGTCCGGCGTGCCCAATTCGCCTTGACTCCGCTCCTGCCGCCTTTTAAGATTCGGACATTGAAAGTTTCGCGGATCCCGCCAGCCGGGACGGTGTTTTCGGCAGCCTTCCCCGTAAGGGACTTCGAAGCTATTCTCCTAGCAACAATGCTCACCCCGAGGGTGAGCATTGTTGTTTTAGCGCAAATTGAGGCGGATGAATCGCGCGCCCGAGGAGTGAAGCGGAAACCGGCGGGGAAAGATGCGAGCCAGTAGCGCGCGCGCGCCGCTGGTGGCAAATCCGGCGGCGAGGGAAACCACGATAATCACCCCGACCAGCGCGAAGATGCCGAGAATCAGGGCGGGCAAGGATTCGATCCCCGGGGGCTTAGTCCACGTCACGACGGAATGCTCACGCAGCGAGCCCACCAGGCTCCGGCTTGCCTTCGATTCCGGCCCATGCCAAATCACCAGCATGGTACCCGTGCGCTGCGCCACCATGCCCGCCGCGCCCAGCGCGGCCAAGCGATCCTGAGCGACTTGCGGCGTGGGATAGCCGATCAGCGCCAGTTGCCCCGCGAGCGAACCGGTGCGGTAATTGGCTACGACCACTTCGGCATCCCGGTCAAACCCGACTGGGCCGGCCGGCAGCCAGGGAGCGGCATGAGCGAGAGCGGCCGGTCCTTCCGCGTAAGCGACGGATCCAACGACCAAGCCCCGCGCCGGCAGATATAGCGGCAGCACCGGCAAGGCATGGCTACCCTGCGGGACGCGTGGCAAGGCGGCGAGCATGGCGCCGATCTCCCCCTGCCCCGGCAAGCGGGAGTTCGGAGCGGCGGTGAGATGCAGTACCCAGTGATTGCGCCAACCCCAAGCTTGCCGGTTGTCCAGGGCCGCTTGCGACGTCGGTTGAGCCCACTTCACCTGGCGCGCCGCAGGAGAACGGAAATACGTGAAGGCGCCAAAGCCGCCGCTGGCATCGCCGAATTTCCACGCTTCTAAGTCAATTTGCTGACTGCCCCGCGTCAGCAGCGCCGATTCGTGCGCCTGCAAACCGAATTCGCGAATCGCCGCCGCCGCGGGCGCGGAGGGCGACGCCATGGGCGCAACCTTCCATCCGGCGAGATCTGGCGGCAGCAGAGGACCCCTCGCCTGGGCTTCGACGAGTCCACCGACGCAAAATAGCGATATCAGCAGGATTGGAATCCGCCGCCACATCCCTAGTCCTATTTTACGAGCCGAGGGCGGGGTAAGGAGCGCAGCCGCTTAATGGGGACTCGCGCCACCGACGACCGGGCCGGCGGCGCTGGCTTCATGAACGCCGGGAAGCAAGCCTTGCCGCGCCACTTCCGCCTGCACCCCGCCCAGCGAAGTCACGTAGCGGGCTATGCCACGGTAGAGCGACTCGGCAATACGCTGGCGATAGCTGCCGCGCGCCAGCAGCCGCGCGTCATGCTTGTTGCTTAAGAACGAGATCTCCGCCAGCACCGAAGGCATGTGGGCGCCGATCAGCACGATGAAGGGCGCGCTCTTCACGCCCCGGTTCTCCTCTCCCAGTCCGCGCGCCAAGCTGTTTTCGAGATCCTGGCTGAGCGCCCTCGACTCCTGCCGCTTGTCGTTGCTGGTGATGGTTAGCAAAAGACTTTGCAGTTCGTGCTCGCCAAGCTGGCTGGCCGCGTTCTCGCGCGCTGCCACGTCCAGCGCGCGCGCATTGTGGGTCACGTTCAAGTAGTACGTCTCGATGCCCGAGGCGCTGTGCTCCGGGCTGGAGTTGGCGTGGACGGAGACGAATAGATCGGCGTGGGCGCGGTTGGCGATCGCGGTCCGCTCCTGCAGCGGGATGAACGTGTCGTCCTTGCGGGTGTAGATCACATCGGTACCCAAGCGTTTGTGGAGCAAGCGACCGAGCCGCAGCACGACGTCCAGCACCACGTCCTTTTCGTCCAGGCCGTTCGGCCCGATCGTGCCGGAATCGTGGCCGCCATGCCCGGCGTCCAGGACGATGCGGCCCACCTTCAACCCCAGCGCTCGCGTCAGCGAGCGGTCGCCGTTGGGCAGCGCCCGCGCCTCGGCAATCGCTTTCTCCGGTTCCGAGCGCCGTTTGGCCGGAGCGCGAGCGGCTGTTCGATCGGCCCTGGCCACCGTTCGCGAATCGCCCGCCTCCTTCCCTCCGTTGTGCGCGCTTACCGCGCCCGTAGCGGCGCCGGGCGGCGCGGCTCGCACCGCGATCACCAGCCGCGCCGGATTGGGGAAAAACATCGCGGTCTCGGTTTCGTTGCTCTTCGCCGGCTCGTGAATCACCAAGCGGATCACGCCGTTCTCATGCTGCGCGATAACCAGTCTCTGCACAAACGGGTCGGTCAGGTCCACCGAGCGATGATCCATGAGCTGGCCGAAGTCGCCGCGCAGATCGTAAAAAACGCTGTGCGTCTCGGGCACCGTGCCCCGCTCGAACTCTGGCCGGCCGCTCAGGTCCACGATGACGTTCAGGGAATCCGGGGTCGTCGTCCAACGCAGGCCCTGGACTTCGACCGGGCTCGCCGCCGCCTGCTGCCCGGCGCCCCCCGACGCCTCCTGGATCGCCGTCAGCTCGAGGTGGCCGGGCGCGGCCGCCGCCGCGGGTGTTGCCGCCGGCGCGGTATCGTGGTCTTGCGGCAAAAGCGTTGGCGGCTGCGAGACACGCTCGCCGCGCACTTGCCGCCGCGCCACCGCGGCACGCTCGTCGGCGGGATAGCGGCGCAGGAAGTCGCGCAGATATCGGCGCGCCGCCGCTTTTTCGTCACGATGGTACCAGTCGATTTGCGCCAGTGCCCACTCCGCGTTGCGGCGATAGAGCGTCGAAGGGAAGCGCTGCAATAGCCGTTCGAAATCTTCCGCCGCCGCTTGCCAGGCGGAGCGCTGCCGCAGATCGGTGGCCAAATCGATCTCGATAGCGGCAGCGTCGTAGAGCGCTTCTTCGGCCGGCGTCGCGCGCGCGTCTTTGGTGGGATCCACGCGGCGCTGATGCTTCCACACCCGCGCCAGCAAATCGGTAATCGCGGAGTAATCGGCGGCGCTCCGCTCGGAGACCGGGCGCTGCTCCAGCCGCTGATGCATCTCGTGCGCGCGCTCCAGCACGGCCTCCGGCGCCGGCTGGGCGGCGGGGGAGGTCTGCGCGGGCACTATCGCGACTGCGAGCGGCAGCAGGATGAGCGCCCTGATTCGGTATCCAATGCGGTGCAACACCTGCAAATACTGCGGAATCCAGAGCTCCTCTACTCTAGTCCGGCGGCCCCGGCGGGGGCAATCGGAATTCCACCCCCATCTTGATCCCCCGGATTCCGCAGCTATCTCTCCAATTTGCAGTAGTTTGCCCTCAGAGCCACGCGGCCTGACCGCGGCCCCGGCCGGCCCTTTGGGGCAGCCCACGAGTCGACCGCGCAGACTCATTCCGGGATCGAACGGCGAGCCTCGATGGCGACTCGCCGCGAACATGCGGAAAGAATCGGTTAGTGCCCACAACCAGCCGCCGTGCTGTCCGCCCGGCCAGGCACCACCCCTGGCCTTCGGCACGTGGTATCGTCCGGCGCGCGCTGCGTATAATCGGCTCCAATTTCTAGCGGAGGACACATGCGTGCGCGCCAATTCGTCGGTAGTGTGTTCGCTTGCGCCTTAGCCTGGCCGCTAGCGGCACAAAGCTCGCCTGCCAATTTGCGGGCTCGCGCTGATTCCATCGTCGCCGTTCGCCAAAGCGACGGGTCGGTCGTATTCACCAATTTGCCCGGCGCCGGCGTCCCGGCGCCCGCGCCGGTGCGTGCGCAGCCTCCCACGGCCCCGATCCAACCCGCGCCTCGGCGCCTGGTGGCGCCGCGCCGCGCCGCGCCCATCCGCCAGCGCCTCGCCCCTTCCATTCTGGCCATGCTGGCAGCCGCGGCTCGCCGCTATCGCCTCGACCCGCGCTTGGTGCGCGAGGTGGCTTGGCAGGAATCGGGCTTCGATCCGCGCTCGGTCTCCGACAAGGGGGCGCTGGGCGTGATGCAGCTCATGCCCGAGACGGCGCGCGTGCTGGGCGTCAGCGATCCCTTCGACCCGCGGCAAAATATCGATGGCGGGGCGCGTTATTTGCGCGACCTGCTGCGGCATTATCGCGGCAACATTCGTCTCAGCCTGGCCGCCTACAACGCCGGCCCCAGCGCCGTGGCCCGCTACGGCAATCGCGTTCCGCCCTTTAGCGAAACCCGCGACTATGTGCGCGTCATCACCCGCCGGCTCCGCTCGGATGGCGTGCGTTTCGCCTCCCTGGCGCCGCGCGCCCAGCCCATCGTCTTCGCCGGCCGCGACAGCGGCGGCGCTCTCGTTTACACCGACGTGCGCTAGCTACTTGACGATGCGCACAACGTTGGCGGTGCGGTCGGCAAAGAGCAGAAAACTAGCGTCTGGCGCCACCGCCACTCCGAAGCTGACGTTGTAGCGCACCGGGCCGGTGAGCGTGCCCGGCACCTCCACGTAATTCCCGTCGGCCATATGCAGGACGCCCGGAGCGCCGGCCAGCGTCTCCACCTGCCCGGTGGCGAGATTCAGGCAGCGCACCAAGCCGGTGGTCGAGTCGCCCCAAAACAGCGTCCGCCCGTCGCTCGCGAGCAGCCCCGGATTGCACAGCGTGGCGCCGCCGCCAAACCCGTCGCCATGCCCGCATACGCCGATCTCCCCCGCGATCGTCACTACCGCGCCCGTGGCCAGCGCGATGCCGCGAATCGTGTGATTGCCGTAGTCGCCGACAAAGAGAATTTTGCCCGTTCCGTCGAGCGCCAGCCCGGTCGGATCGTTGAACCGCGCCGCCGCGCCCGTGCCGTCGCGGCTCCCGGCGGCGCCATCGCCCGCCAGTGTGCTCACCGTCCCCGCTTCCAAGTCCACCACGCGAATGGCGTTATTGCCGCTGTCCGCGACGTAGAGTTTGCCGCCGTCGCTGGAAAGCGCGATCCCTTGTGGGGCATTGAACCGCGCCGCGTCGAGCGCGCCATCCGAGAAACCGGCGCTGGTCGCCCCCGCCAAGGTGGTGACGACCTGCGCCGTCAGGTCCAGCTTGCGAATCTCGTTGTTGCCGGTGTCGGCCACGTAAAGAACGCGCTGCGCGCTCGCCAGCGCCAGCCCTTCCGGCTCGTTGAAGCGAGCCTGGCCTGCCGGCCCGTCGGCGGAGCCGAAGCCCGGCCCGGCGGCGGTCGAGACCGTCGAGGTCGCCAAATCCACCGCCCGAATCGCCGCGTTGTTGCTGTCCGCCACCCACGCCGTCACGCCGTCGGTGGCAATGCCGGTCGGGCCATCGAACATCGCCACCGAAGCGCCGCTGAAATCCGCTCCGGTGCCCGCGCCGTCGGCCAAGCCGCGATGCGAGGGCTGCCCGGCGATGGTGCTGACGCCGGTATTGGCCGTGGACTCCGAGGTCGCCGTCAGCGGGTTGCCGAAATCCAACCGCCGGATCAGGCCGTTGCTGCTGTCGGCGATAAAAAGCGAGCTAGTGTTATTGCCGACCAATTCCGTCATCACGGCAATGCCGCGCGGATTGAAGAACGACGCCTCGCCGCCGCTGCCGTCGCTTTCGCCGGGACGGACCTGGCCCGCCAGCGTATAGACCAGCGCGCCCGGCCCCAGCGTCACCACGCGGATGCGGTCGCCGTCGCATACGTAGAGCAGGCGGCCGCCGTTGGCGCCCGCGTGCTCGGGATCGACGGCCAGCCCGCTCAAGCCGCTGAATTCGGCCTCCAGCGCGGGCCCGTCCGCCGTTCCGGCGTGTCCGCTGCCGGCAATCGTGGTCACCGTGTCGTCGGACAGGCGCAGGCGCCGCAGCGTAAACGAACAAGTGTCGGCGATATAGAGGTTCGCGCCGGCCGGATCCACGTCCAAGCCCCAGGGCCGGCAAAACGCCGCCGCGCTGCCCTTGCCGTCGATCGCGCGCGCCACCCCGGGCTGCCCCGCCAGCGTGGTCACCGCTCCGCTCGCGACGTCGATGCTGCGAATCACGTCGTTCTCGGTGTCGGCGACGTAAAGCGTTGTCCGGTCCGGCGACAACGCCAAGCCGCGCGGGCCGTTGAACGAGGCGCCCTTTCCCGCGCCGTCTAAAAATGCCGCCGCCCCGCTGCCGGCCAGCACCCGCGCCGCGTGGTCGCCTTGCGTGTAGGCCAAAACCTGGTTGTCGTGCGCGTCGGCCACGTAGAACGTCGCCGTGCGCCGGTCGAGCGCCAGCCCTTCGCCGTCGGCAAAGGTGAAAAGATATGGCGACCCGATCAGCGTCGTTACCGCGCCCGACGTTAGCCCCAGTTGCCGCAAGGCGAAGCCTTCGCCGTCGGTGAAATAAATGTTGCCGGCGCCATCGCTGGCGATCGCCAGCGGCGTGGCCTCGTCTTGCTCGCCCGCGCCGTCCTCGAACCCGATGCCTCCCGGCCCGCCCGCCAACGTGTGCACCGCTCCGCTCCAGCCTTGGATGGTCAGCAACACCGCCGCCGTCTGCGTGTTGGGACTGGCGCCGCCGCTCGCCGTCGCGGTAACGGTGATGGGAACGCTCTGCGCCGCCAGGCTGATGCTGGCCGTGCTCAGCGTCAGCTGCACCGTGCCGCTTGTGGTCAGCCCATTGTGGTCGAACGTGGCGGTGACGTTGGGTGGCAGCCCGAGCGCGGCCAGGTTGATCGTGCCGGTGAAGCCGGCGCCGGTAGTGATCTGCATCGCGATCGTCGCCGAGGCTGCCTTGGGCAGCGAAAGCATGGTCGAGGCCGGCGAAAGGTTGAACGTATTGGGCGCGACTTGCAGCGTCACCGTCGCCGAGCCCGAGGCCGCCGGATCCGCCAGGCTGGTTGCCGTGACCGCCACCGTCGCCGCGGGCGGCATGCCGGCCGGCGCCGTGTACACGCCTTGCGCTGTAATAACGCCCACCGTGCCGCTCCCCCCCGGCTGGCCGTCCACGCTCCAGCTGACGGCGCCGTTGGCGGTGCCGCTCACCGTGGCGGTAAAGGCTTGGCTGGCGCCCAATTGCAGCGTGACCGCCGCCGGGCTCACCGCCACCAAGATGCCGCTGGTCAACGTCACCGTCGCCGCGGCGCTCGTATGCGGGTCTTGCACGCTCGTCGCCGTCACCGTGACCTGCCCCAAGCCGGGAAAGATCGCCGGCGCGGTGTAAAGCCCGTTGCTCGAGATTGTGCCGACGGAGGCGCTGCCACCGGGTGTCCCGTTCACGCTCCAATTCACGCCCGTGTTGACGGCATTGCCGACCACCGCGGTGAATTGCACTATGCCGTGCTCCCCCACGGCCGCCGTGGCCGGCGCCACCGCCACCGTCACCGCCGCCGTGATCGTGACCGTGGCGCTGGCGGTGTCCCGCGAATCGGCGACGCTGACCGCCGTGACCGTCACCTGCGGCGGGTTGGGCATCGCCGTGGGCGCCGAATACAGGCCCTTGGGGCTGATCGTTCCGTACAGCGCGTTGCCGCCCAAGATGCCGTTCACGCGCCAGATAACGTTTTGATTGGCGTCGTTTTGCACCGTGGCTACGAACTGCTCCGTGCCCAAATCGGCTTGCAGTGTCGCTTGCGCCGGCGCGATCGAGACGATCGGGTCGCTGTGCGGCTGATGCGAGCTGCATCCCAGCGCCGCCCATCCCACTGCGCCGAAAACCAGTGCCGCCGCGCCCAGCCGGCGCCGCAAGCCGTGGCCTCCCGCCACCGGGCATCCATGCATGTCGAAGGCGCGCACGGGCGATCCCTTCACTGCAGCAGCGCAATTTGTCGTTGTCGCCGATGCACCGCTTCCAGCGTGTGGCGAATGGCCCAGCCATGCAGCAGCATCGGCACCAACTGCAGCGATAGCGCCAAGTTCGGATGCCCGGCCCGCCCTAGTCCCCACGCCGGGCTGGTAAATGCCAAGATTTCGATCGGCGTCGCCACCAGCAGTGCCCGTTTCAGTGAAAAGGGGTGGCAGCCATTGATCGCCGTCGAGCTTCGCAGCAACACGTTGCTCTCGCATAGGCCATAACGGCGGCCCTCCGCTTCCACGGCCAAGTGCTCGGCGATGAGCACGCTCTCCGCCTCCAACTCCATGGCGAATGTCCGGTGCCAGCGCGTGCGCAGCTCCACGTGCTCGGCGCAGCCGAGGCAGGGCTGGTAGCCTTGCGCTGCCGCCGCCATCGTCAACGCCAGAACAAGCCCGCATCCGAGCGCCAGCCCCGCGCCACGACCCAAATGCCACCGCCTGTCTCGGGTGTTCACGCCAGCTTGGAACGGTGTGGCTTCTAGGCTGGATGCACGCCGGCCCCTGCCCGCCAAAGGGATTGCTACCTTTGGTCCCCTGCCGGACGCGGCTGTGGGAAAGCGCGGCGCCAAGTCAACTCCCGCCAACACGGTCGCATCTGCAAGCCAGGGACATGGGCGTGGAGTCGGCCACCGAAGTGCATGAAAAGCCCGCCGCGGCGCACGCCGGGAGCGAGCTCTTTGCTTGCCTCGAACTCCGACCCAGCCGCGGCCCTCGCAATCCAAGCCTGGTTTGCAGTGCCATTTTGCAGGTCGTGCTGTGGCTGGGCTTGGCATGGTTGTTGAACTCGCCGCCGCGCGCCGACTGGCGCGCTCCCTTCATGCCCGCCGACGTGACCTGGGTGATTCAGCCTCAACCGGCTCCGCCGCCCGTGCCGGCGACACCGCGGGCCTCGCGCCGCCCGCGCCCGCGTTTGGCGCGGATTCGCCGCGCGTCGCCGCGCGCGCGGCCCGCGCCCTTGCCGCTGCCGCCAAGGCCGGTGATTCCCCATCACCTTAGCCTCGATCCCCCCTCCGTCCGCAACGCCACGCCGGTCGCCGCCGAAGTCGTCGCGCCGCCGACCAAGCCGCTGCCGCCCCAGTCCCGCTCCGTGGCCTCGGTTAAGGTAGGCAGCTTCGCCGCCGCCGATCCGCCGGCGGTTCCCCGCTCCGTCGCCGCGGCGCCCCGCAGCGGCCTTTTTGCCGCCACCGCCGGCGACTCCGTCGCCGCGCCCGCCGCCCCAGCCACTCTCACCGGCGCTTTCGTCACCGCGCCCGAGCGGTCGCGTCCGCGCGCGCCGCAATTGCCGGCGGCCGCGTTGCCGGCGCCGCATTTTGGCTTCGAGGCTCCGACTCCGGCCGGCGCGCCGGCGCACCCTCCGCGCCCCCGATCCGCCGACTACCAGCCGCCGCTTATCCTCTCCAAGCCCGTCCCGCGCTATACGCCGCTGGCTCGCGCCGAGCACCTGCAAGGCGACGTGGTGCTGCGCGTGGTGCTCTCGGCGACCGGCGCCATCCGTGTCTTGAATGTCGTGCAGGGCCTCGGAGCCGGCCTCGATCAGGCCGCGCAAGCCGCGGTGCGCGCCATTCGCTTCCAACCCGCGCGCCGCGGCGCCCGCCCGGTGGACGCCACCGTTTTGGTGCGCGTCAGCTTTCGTCTCGCGGAGTGACTATGCGACAAATCTCCGCCGCCCTGCTTCTTGCCTGGCTGGCCAGCCCGGTGGCCTGGGCCGGTCCTCGGCCACAATCGCCGGCTCCCGTCGCGGCGGCTCCCGTGCCCTCGGCACAAGCCCTCGCCCATCAAATCCTCGACCGCATGTCCGCCCATGAGCGCGCCCTGATCAGCCGCCTGCGGCATCTCTCGCCGCGCATCGAGACCTACCTGCAAAATTTCCGCCTACAGCCCGCCGGCCGCGAACTGCCCGTGAGCGATCGCTATTACCTGGGCCGCTTGCAATGGCGGGATGGTGACTTTCAGACCGTCTCCTTCGTCGCCGACGCCGCCCCGTCCTGGCTGGCTTCGCTCGGCCCCATCAGCGGCGGATTGGCCTCCCCCGTCGCTCATCTCTTCCGAGACCAGCCCGCGGGCCGCAATGGCTTCGCCGCCATGCTCTTTCCCGACGTCGAGCACTTCGACCGCGCCCACTACGAATTCGCCTATGTGCGCCGCGTGTTCCTTGGCGATGTGCGCTGCTACGTCTTCGACGTCGCCCCGCGCCGCGACCGCAACGGTTTCTGGGGGCGTGTCTGGATCGAAGATCAAGGCGATTTCTTGGTTCGCTTCAACGGCACGTTCTTTCGCCCCCGCCCTTTGCATCCGGCCGTTCACTTCGATAGCTGGCGCTTCAATGTCGCGCCCAATCTCTGGATTCCCGCATTCGTGTACAGCGAGGAATCGAACTGGGACTATGGCTTTGCCCGTGGCGTGCGCTTTCGCGCTCAGACTCGCCTGTGGGGCTATAACCTGCGTTTCGCCGGCAACCAGGAACAGCTCACCCAAATCGCCATCGAGGACGACGCCGCCCGCGATCCCTCCATGGCGCCGCATCATCTTTCTCCGGTCGAAAGCTATCGCGTTTGGCAGCGCCAGGCCGAAGACAATCTGCTCGACCGTCTCGAGCGCGCCGGGCTCTTGGCGCCCTCCGGCGAGGTCGATCGCGTCCTGGCGACCGTCACCAACAACCTGATCGTCACCAACCACCTGCAAATCGAGCCTCCGGTCCGGTGTCGCGTGCTGATGACCACCCCACTCGAGTCGATGGCGATCGGCCACACCATCGTCCTCAGCCGCGGGCTCATCGACACGCTGCCCAATGAAGCGAGCCTTGCCGCCATCCTCGCCCATGAGCTCGGCCATATTGCCCTGGGGCAAACCATCGATGGCGATTTCGCGTTTTCCGACCGCATGTTGTTTCCCGATCGCGACATCTATCGCGTCATTCAATTGCAGCGCCCGCTCTGGCAGGAGCAGCAAGCCGACCAGCGCGCCCTTCAACTGCTCGACAACTCGCCCTACAAAAACCAGCTAGGCGAGGCCGGCCTCTATTTGCGCGCGCTGATGAAGCAGGCCGGCGAGGCCAACTTGGTCGGCTCGCACCTCGGCAACGGCTTCTTCGTGGATGGGTATCTAGACCGGCTCGCCGCGCTGGTCCACGCCGCGCCCCGGTTGCAACCCGGTCGTTTGGATCAGATTGCGGCGCTGCCGCTGGGCGCCTGGGTGCATCTCGATCCCTGGACCGATCAGCTTACGCTCGAGACCGCGCCCCGCCCCCATCTCCTCTCCGCGCTCGAGAAGATGCCCTTCGAGGTGACCCCGCTAATCCCTTACCTGCGGCGCGTCTCCGCTACCGCCAACTCGGCCGCCCCCAGTCCGCTGGCCTACAAGGCGGCGCGGCAGAAGGCCGGCTCCGCTCAGAAGTAGAACCGCAAATATTGGCCCGCCTGATCCATGCCGCGCAGATCCAACCCGTCCAGGTTGGGCAGCGCGGAATAGATTCCGATCGTGTCGCTGCTGCTGTTCTGATCGGTGATGGCGCATCCGTATTGCTGAAAGGCGCGCAGAATCGCCTTCGTGGTCGCGCCTACGTTGAGCGCCTCGATGTTGAGACTCGGGTCCACGCCGATTTTCCCGCCTTCACTCAGCGGCCCGCTCGAGGTGCCGTCGGTCGTCGCCGCCGGCGCCTGGTCGCCGAGAGAAGAGTTGTTCCAGTTTCCGGGAACGATGCAGCTCAGGGCATGGCCGATTCCGCGTTCCAGTTCCCCCGGCAACAAGTCGCCGGCGGCGCCGGTAATGTCGGCCGCCGTCGTCCCCGGATTGCCGTTGCCGTCGAGCGGCCCGGAAACGATTTCTCCCACGTGCGTGCTGGTGGGCTCGCCTTGCGAATTCACGGACAGCTTCCAGAAGTCGTAGAACCGGTTCTGCCCGGTATCGATGATCGCCAAGTGGCCGTCGTTCGCGCCATAACCGCCCACCGACGGCGCAAAGCCGTTGGCCGGCCTCGGCACCGACCAGGAATTGCCGCGATTGTCGCTGAACTGCACGCTGCCATTGCTGCCGTCGGCCCACTGCACCGGAAAGTCGAACCCACCCCGGTGATCATTGATGCTCAGCTTGGCATGCAAATAGCCGATATCCACCGCCGATCCCGTGGGCGCGCGGTGTAGCCAGGCCGCATGCGGAAACAAACCGCCGGAAGGCGATCGCGAGGAAGCGGGAGATGTTTTTCCGCTCGTGTCCGCCGGCAACCCGCCGCCGCCCGGCGACCCGCCGCAGCCGGCCAATGCTAGAGCCAACACCGTGGCGCACGCGCCGAGTACCGCGGCGCCCCGACAAATCCGAAACTGCAAAGGAACCCCCTCTGGCCGGCTGCGCTTAAGCGCCGCTTCGGCCGACTCGGTTCAGAGTGGGGGTTTGTAGAAGTTGCCTAGCTCGGGGAAAACTCTCGATTTCCACGGCAATGGGCCGCATCGCGGCTGGGGTGCCCGCCTTAATCCGCGGGGGCGCATCTATCCGAGAAAAAATCCCGCGCGGAGGTTTTCATGCCGGAATCCTTGCAAGGTGTTCGCGTCGCCGCTCTCGTGGACGACCACTTCGAGCAGGTCGAGTTGACCGAGCCTAAGCGGCTCTGGGAAGCGGCCGGAGCCCAGGTGCTTGTCGTTTCCCGCAGCCCAGAGCTCACCGCCATGCGTCACGATCGGCTCGCGGAACGCTTTCGTCGCGACGTCGCTCTCTCCGAGGCCAAGGCGGAAGAATTCGACGCTCTGTTCCTGCCCGGCGGGGTGATGAATGGCGACAGCTTGCGCATCGTCCCCGAAGCCCAGCACTTGGCCCGCGCCATGGTGGACGCCGACAAGCCCGTCGCCGTCATCTGCCATGGCGGCTGGCTGCTGATCTCCTGCGGTTTGGTGCGCGACCGCACCCTAACCAGTTGGCCCACCTTGCAAGACGACTATCGCAATGCCGGCGCCAAATGGGTGGATGAAGCGGTGGTGGTGGACAACGACTGGGTCTCCAGCCGTAAGCCCGACGATATTCCTGCCTTTGCCGCCGAAGCCATTCGTATCTTCGCCGCCCACGCCCGCCCTGGCCGGGCCGCCTGAACGGCGCCGGCGGGCCGGCGCGAGCCGCTCTCTAGGTCCAGTAGGTCCGGTCCAGCGTGCGGTACTGGATGGCTTCCGAGATATGCGCCGTCTCGACTGCCTCGCTGCCTACCAGGTCGGCGATCGTGCGCGCCACCTTCAGAATCCGATCGTGCGCCCGCGCGCTCAGTCCCATCCGCTCCATCGCCCGTTCCAATAAGCGGCCGGCGTCGGTCGAGAGCTCGCAGTGCAGCGCGACTTGCCGCGTGGACATCTGCGCATTGGCAAAGATTCGGTCGGCGCGGAAACGGGCCAGCTGCCGCTCCCGGGCCGCCACCACTCGCTCGCGAATCGCCGCGGAAGGCTCGCCCTTGCCGCTGGCGGCGCCCCGCAGTTCGTTGCACTTCACCATCGGCACATCGATGTGGATGTCAATGCGGTCGAGCAGCGGTCCGGAGAGCCGCGCCGCGTAGCGTTGGATCTGCGTCGGGGTACATTGGCATTCCCGCGTGGGATCGCTGAAATAGCCGCAGGGGCAGGGATTCATGGCCGCGGCCAGCATGAAGCGCGCCGGAAACTGCACGGCGCTGCCCACCCGCACGATGGTCACATGGCCGTCTTCGAGCGGTTGGCGCATGGCTTCCAGGACGCCGTGCGGAAACTCCGGCATCTCGTCCAAAAACAGCACCCCGTGGTGGGCTAAGCTGGCCTCGCCCGGCCGCGGGGGAGTGCCGCCGCCGATCAGCCCGGCCTCGGACACCGAGTGGTGCGGCGAGCGAAACGGTCGCCGCCCCAGCAACCCGCCGTCCTCGAGCGTGCCCACCACGCTGTGCACCTTCGTCGCTTCCAGCGCTTCCTCGAAGCTCAGCAGCGGCAAGATCGAGGGAATGCGCCGCGCCAGCATGGTCTTGCCGGATCCCGGCGGTCCGATCATCAAGATGTTGTGCCCGCCCGCGCACGCCACCTCCAAAGCCCGCTTGGCCGCGGCCTGGCCCTTGACGTCGCTAAAGTCATCCCGGTATTGGCGGGAATCTTCCAAAATACGGCTGGCATTGATCTTGACCGGCGCCGGCTGCGTCCGCCCGTTGATCCAATCCATCACTTCCGGGAGGTTGCGGGCCGCGAGCACCTCGATGCCGTTGACTACCGCCGCTTCCTTGGCGTTCTCGCGCGGCACCACCAGCCGCGCCACGCCCTTGTCCCGCGCCAGGATGGCGATCGGCAGCGCCCCCCGCACTGGCCGCAGCGTGCCGTCCAGCGCCAATTCGCCGATGAATAAGTAATCCGTAATCCCGTACACGCCGGCGCCGTTGCTGCCTTCCTCCCCCGCTTGCGCCCCCCGTGGCCGCGCCAGCGCTCCCCAGGCTCCCAGCAGGGCCAGCGCCATGGGCAGATCGAAGCCCGAGCCTTCTTTGCGCACGTCCGCCGGGGCGAGATTGATGACCACGTCGGCGCTCGGCGGTTCGTAGCCGCAGTTGCGCAGCGCCGCCCGCAGCCGCTCACGGCTCTCCCGCACCGCCGCATCGGGCAAACCTACCGTCGAAAACTGCCCGTTGCTTCGTGCCGAGGGCGCCGTGTCAACCTCGACCTCGACCAGTCTGGGCTCGATGCCCAACACCGAGGCGCTGAGGGTGCGGAAGAGCATGGAGCGTTCCATCATGGGAACCCGCCGCTGGCGCCCCGGTCAATTCCCCCAAACAGGGGCGACCACCGCCCGCGGCACACAAAAAAAGCCCGCCGCGATATCGCGGCGGGCCACAAAGTAAAGCTCGAAACCGTCCCTTAAGCGATGAGCTGCCGCTTAAGCGTCAGCCCAGCCAGCAGCAAGCCGCCGCCCAGAAGCGCCAGCGAGCCTGGCTCCGGCACCGGCGTTATGCCGCCGTTGACCCCGCCGGCATTGGTCCAAACCACGGAATCGCCATTATCGGTCAAGGCCGCGAAGATGCTGCCCAGCGGCTCGCCGCTCGGAATCGCAATGTCCACCAGCGGCTTGTTATTGCCGCTCGGCGCCAGCGCGCCGGTCGTGATGGTCCAGGTGTAAACGCCGAAAATGGTTGGCGTTACGCTGATTGACGCATCGAACGCATCGAAATTCGAAGAATTCAGCGAGTTGCTGAACCCGCTAACTAAATGTATTCAGTTTTGCGCTGCCGGCCGTGCTCAGCGTCCCCACATTCATGATGCTGGATACCGTGCACGTGCCGCAAGTTGTTCCTGATCCCGGAAACGGGTTGTAGATTTTAATTGCGCCCGGGTTGTCGATATTGCTGCCGTTTGTGTCGTTTGGCACAACCAGCGCCAGCAAGAACGAGTTTGAAATGGAAGCACTGCCCTGCAAAAAAACGCTAATGTCGGTCCCGTTTCCCACCAGAACCGGATCCAGAGGAGTGTTCAGCCCCGTCGGATTGATCCCGGTGGCGCCATCGCCGATGTTGATAGTTCCGGCATAAGCCTGGCTGCCCAGGCCAACCGCGACTGCAAGCAATGCCGCTAAAAGTACCTTGCCCATGTAAACCTTCCCCTCGACATTCGAATCCATCCGAAAATTTTGCACGTCAAGGGCCATTGCTAGCGTCTGTGCAAACACGGGGCTTGCTCGCCATGGGCATGCGGGTGGTATGCAATCGCGCGTCGATGATCTGCGTTTGGTTGCGTTGTGCCGCCGCAGCGTGAATGCGGCATGCCGGTCTGCGCTTCGCTTTTGTATGCTGGAGTTTGCCTTTCGATTCCCCGTACGCTCCGCCGCTCTGGTTGCGCAGCGGCCACCTCAATACGGTCTACTCCTTTTTGCGGCCCCGCCGCGCCGTTCTCACGCCCGCCCAAGACGAGCGTCTCACCGTCGCCCCAGGCGTGCGCCTTTTGCTGCGTTGTCATTGGCAGCCTGGCCCAGCTCCCTGTCTGCTGCTGGTACACGGCCTGGAGGGCGATAGCGAAGCCGGTTACATGCAGACCATGGCCGCCAAGGCGCTGCGGCGCGGCTGGCATGCCATTCGCCTGAACGTGCGCGGCTGCGGCGCCTCTGAGCCCGATTCCGCCACGCTCTATAACTCCGGCCTTTCCGGCGACCTGGCGCAAGCCGCCGCCTGGGCTGGAGCGCAGCCGCGGGTCGCGAGTCTGGCGCTGTGCGGCTTTTCCATGGGCGGCAATACCGTCCTGAAGTATGCCGGCGAACTCGGCGCCCGCCAGTGGCCGACCGTGCCGCTGGCCGCCTGCGCCGCCGTCTCCGCCTGCCTCGATCTGGCGCCCTCGGCCGACGCGCTGCACCGCCGCCCCTGTTGGCCCTACGAGCGCCGCTTCCTCTTGCACCTGCGTCGCCGCGTGCGGCGCTGGCAGGCGCGCACCGCCGCCGCGCCGCAATGGGCCCGGCGCCGCTACCTTTCGATTCGCGACTTCGACGACCAAGTCGTGGCGCCGCTCTTCGGCTATCGCGATGCCGCCGATTACTACTTTCGCGCCAGCGCCGCGCGCGTCCTCGCCCACATCCGCGTCCCCACCTTCATACTGCACGCCGAGGATGATCCGTTTATCGTGGTCACGCCCGAGTCCCGCGCCCTCGCCGCCGCCAACCCCGCCGTACGTTTCATTGCCACCCGTTATGGTGGGCATTGCGCCTTCATGAACCCGCGCCACCCCGACGATCCCGATCCCTATTGGGCGGAGAACCGCGTGCTGGATTTCTGCGCTGGCCTTTTCGGCCCCGCGCGGGCCGCGGCTGTACCCGGTGCCGATTTCATGGGACCATATAAGGTTTAGCGAGGGAGATCATGCCGGTTGATGTGATCATGCCCCAGATGGGGGAATCGATTTTCGAGGGCACCGTCACCAAATGGCTAAAAAAGCCGGGCGACAAGGTGCAGCGCGACGAACCGCTGTTCGAGATCTCGACCGACAAGGTCGATGCCGAGATTCCCGCCCCGGCCGCCGGCGTGCTCAAAGAGATCAAAATACCTGAGGGTAAGACCGTCCAAGTCAATACCATCGTCGCCGTGATCGACGCCGATGGCGCCGGTGGCGCCGTGACCGCGCCCGCGCCCCAGCCGGCTGCTGCCGCTGCGCCGCCGCCGGCGCC